>DASVBK010000104.1:0-22811 GCA_036375875.1 Candidatus Nanopelagicales bacterium | reverse complement strand
TCGTCGCCGCTCGCGCCATGGCCGGCGCTGCCCGCTCGGCAGGTGTCGCAGCTGCCGCAGGGCCGCTCGAGGCGCTCACCCATCGCCCCGAGCAGGAACTGCCGCCGGCACCGGTCCGTCGCCACGTAGTCACGCATGAGGGCGATCCGGGAGCGCAGCAGTTCGCGGTGCCGCTCGGCCTGCTGCCGCGCGCGCTCGGCCGCCTCCCGGGGGGCGACATGACCCGGCCGCACCCTGCCCCGGCGATCGCGGCGCACCCCGCCGACGTGCTCGAGGAGCACCAGTGCCCGACTGAGGCCCTGCCGATGCAGGCCGGTCTGCTCCTGCAGCAGACCCCTCGTCGTGGCGGGGTGCTCGTGCACCGCCGTGGCCACTGTCACGAGACGCTCCACGGCGGGCAGCCCTCCCGAGAGGAACCGGCGCAGGGCGAGATCCTCCGTCCGGTGGAGCAGGATCGCCCGCGCAGCCTCGCCGTCTCGCCCGGCGCGACCGAGCTCCTGGAGGTAGGCGTCGGGGGAGTCGGGCGTCGTGGCGTGCAGCACGTAGCGGACGTCATGCTTGTCGATCCCCATCCCGAACGCGTTGGTGGCCACGACGACCTCGACCTCGTCGGCCATGAAGGCCTCCAGCACCTGAGCCCGGCGCTTGGCGGGAAGGCCTGCGTGGTAGCCCGCGACGGCCCGCGGGCCAAGGCCGGTGAGCTCGTCGGCGAGCGCATCGACCTCCCGGCGGGTGCCCACGTAGACCAGGCCGGGGGAGGGCAGGGACGTCACGAGCTCGGCAACGGCGTCGCGTCGCGACCGGTCGTCGGCGAACGTGCGCACGTCGAGCTCGATGTTGGGCCGGTCCAGGCCGTGGACGACCACCAGGGGGTCACGCAGCCCGAGCAGCGTGACGATGTCGTCGCGGACCGGGGGAGCAGCGGTGGCGGTGAGGGCCACCACGGGGGGACGCCCCAGCGCCTCGATGGCGTGGCCGAGCAGCAGGTAGTCCGGGCGGAAGTCGTGCCCCCAGCCGGAGACGCAGTGCGCCTCGTCGACAGCCACCAGCGACGGGCGACCCTGCGCCAGGGTGCCCAGCACGGACTCATCGGCGAGTTGCTCCGGGGTGACGAAGACGAACTCAGCGTCGGCGGCGCGCGCGCTGGCGAGGGCCTGGGCCCGGTCGGCGGCGCCCACGCTGGCGTTCACCTGCACCGCGCCGTCACCGACCTCGCTCACGGCGGCGAGCTGGTCCTGCTGGAGCGCCACGAGCGGCGACACGACGATGGTGGGCCCGTCGCGCAGCACCGCGGGCACCTGGTACAGCGCGGACTTGCCCGAGCCGGTGGGCATCACGGCCAGCACGTCGCGGCCCTCGACGAGCGCCTCCATCGCCGCACGCTGGCCGGGCCGCAGCTCTGCCCAGCCGAAGACCTCCCTGGCCACGGTGGCCGGGTCGGGGACGTGGGTCGCACCCGAACCGTGGGACCCGCCGAGCTCCGCGGCGTCGGCCGTGCTTGTGGGATCGCTCACCTCCCGTGACTACCCGAACCGCTGGCCATCACCCCCGGTCATGGCCAGCGATGGGCGGGGTACCGCACCGCGGATGGAGCGTCGGGCCATCGGGGGACGGCCCTTCACCTTCGGCTCGGCCGACCCGACATAATGTGCATTATCGGTCATCTCCGCGGGCCCATCCACCCGCAGCAGGCTGAGGGGCCGGAGCCACCACGTGCTCCGGCCCCTCAGCCCTCTTCTGGCCGGTCTGCGCCGCGCCAGGGGCTCACGCAACCTGGCCTGGCGTGATCGCGACCTTGTCCGAGCCGGCCTGCACCGAGATCTTGCGCGGCTTCGCCGCCTCGGCGACAGGCAGGGTCAGGCGCAGCACGCCGTCGGCGTAGGTCGCCGTGATGTGCTCGAGGTCCACGCCGTCGCCGAGCGTCAGCTGGCGCATGAACGTGCCGGACATCCGCTCGTTCACGACCCACTCAGCACCTTCGGGTCCCGCGGGCCGTTCGGCTCGCAGCGTCATGACCCGCCCGTCGACGTCGACGTCGATGCTGCTCGGATCCACGCCGGGCAGGTCGCAGACCAGCGTCCACTGGTCGTCCTGGCGGTACAGGTCCATCGGCATGGCCCGCATGGCCTGCCCCCAGTCGACCGCCGAGGTGAACATGCGCTCCGCGATCCGGTCCAGGTCGCGGAAGGGATCAAACCGAGTTGCCACCGCAACCACCTCCTCGGAACTCCAGGGTGGCACCTTCAGATTAGCACTCGCATCCCGCGAGTGCCAAGCCTTTGGACGAGGATCAGGCGGATGGGAGCACGTGCGGGCAGCCGCTGGACGCGCTCCACGCACTCCGTGCGGCCTTCTCGTACCCTGACCGTCGTGGTGATCGTCGGAACCCGTGCGTCCGCGCGCGCTGCGGCCTTGGCCACGGGATTCCGCCCCGACATCGAGGGGATGCGCGCCGTCGCGGTGCTGCTGGTCGTGCTGTTCCACGCCGGCCTGGCCCCGCTGAGCGGCGGCTTCATCGGCGTGGACGTGTTCTTCGTCATCAGCGGGTTCCTGATCACGCGACTGCTGCTGCTGGAGGTGCAGCGCTCCGGTGGCCTGCGGCTGCGGGAGTTCTGGGCCCGCCGCGCGCGCCGGCTGCTGCCCGCCTCGGCCCTGGTCCTGGTCACGATCACCGGGGTCACGCTCCTCGTGGTCGATCCGCTCGGGCAGCTCGACACCGGCCGGGACGTGACGGCTGCGTCGGTCTTCCTGGCCAACTGGTGGTTCGCCGGCCAGTCGCTGGACTACTTCGCCGCCGATCGGGCGCTGAGCCCGGTGCTGCACTTCTGGTCGCTGTCCGTCGAGGAGCAGTACTACCTGCTCTGGCCGCCGGCGCTGGCGATCCTGGTGTGGTGGCTGCGGCGGCGCGGCGCCCAGTTCGCCGCGATCCTCTGGGCCGCCGGCGCGCTGCTGGTCGCCGCCGCCGTGGCCTCCTTCGGCTGGTCGGTGCTGCAGACCGCCGAGGAGCCGGTGCGCGCCTACTACGGCACCCCGGCCCGGGCCTGGGAGCTGGCGATCGGCGGCCTGGTCGCGGTCGTCACCCTCGCGGGAGCGCGGGTGCCCGTGCGAGCTGCCGGGCTCCTGGCCTGGGCGGGTCTGGCTGCCATCGGCGTCGCGGCGCTCACCATCACCGAGTCGACGCCGTTCCCGGGCACCGCCGCCCTGGCCCCGGTCCTGGGCACGGCCGTCGTGCTGCTCGCCGGCGCGACGCCGGGGGCCGGCGGTCCACTGCCCTGGCTCGGGGCCCGACTCCCCCGCGAGCTCGGCCGGCTGTCCTACTCGTGGTACCTGTGGCACTGGCCGTTCCTGGTGCTGGCGCCGGCCGTGCTGGGCCGGGATTCGCTGGGCGCGGCCACGACCGTCGTGGTGGTGCTGGCTAGCCTGCTGGCGGCCTGGCTCACCTTCCGGCTGCTCGAGGACCCGGTGCGACGCAGCCGATGGCTGGCGGCGGCCGCTTGGCGCAGCCTGTGCCTCGGCGGCGCCCTGGTGCTGCTGGGGGTCGCGGCCGGCCAGGTCGCGGCCAGGGCACCGATGGCGCTGTCGGGCGTGGCCGGCCAGGGCCCGGGCGGCCAGGGCGCGGGCGGCGTGGACCGGGCGGGGGACGGCACGTCGGCCGGGAGCATCCGCCCGGACCCGCTCAAGGCGAGGGCCGACACGAACCGGATCCGCGCCGACGGGTGCCAGTCGCTGTTCGACCAGACCGAGGTGCGCGAGTGCGTCTACGGCGAGCCCGATGCAGACCAGCGCTGGGTGCTGTGGGGCGACTCCCATGCCGTCCAGTGGTTCCCGGCCCTCGAGGCCAACGCGCTGGAGGCCGGGGTGGCCCTGCAGGTGTTCGGCAAGACCTCGTGCCCGCCCTCGCTGGTGCCGCTGCACTCACGCAAGTGGGACCGGACCTACGACGAGTGCACCACCTGGCGCGACGAGGTCTGGCGGCAGGTGCAGGCGATGCCGGCCGGCACGGTGGTGTTCCTCACGGGCATGCACGAGTACGCCGTCGACGTCGACGGGCGTCCGGTGTCCGAGCAGGCCAGCGAGCCGATCATCGCCGAGGGGTGGCGGCAGGTCGCTGAGCGGCTCAGCGAGTTGGGCATGGTCGTGGTGCCGATCCGCGACACCCCGTTCCCACCCTTCGAGGTGCCGGCGTGCGTGGCCGCGAACCGCGACGACCCCTCGCGCTGCGACTTCCCGCGGGAGGGGCAGGACCGGGGTACCTCGTGGGAGCAACGCACGCTCGGCGAGGTGCCGGGCGTCCGCGTCCTGGACCTCCGCGACGAGGTCTGCGGCGAGCGCAGCTGCCCCGCGGTGGTCGACGGGATCCTGCGATGGCGCGACCGTGACCATCTCACCGCCACCTATGTGGCGACGCTGGCCGAGCCGATGCGTGCCGAGCTGCGCCGGATCGGGGTGCTTGCCACGGCCGACCAGTGAACCGGGCGAGGTGGCCCTCCCGCCAGCCGATCAGGCGAGCACGAGCAGCCCCAGCACCGCGCACGCCGCGACGACCACCTGGGGCGCGACGCGCAGCGGCACGAGGGCGACGAACGCCGCCGCGGCCACCAGCGCGGCTGGCCATGAGGTGATCCCCTTGGTGAGCACCGGGTTCCACAGCGCCGCCCCGAGCAGGCCGACCACGGCGGCATTGAGCGCGGCCAGTGCTCCCCGCAGCCGCGGGTCGGCAGCGAGCCGGTGCCACGCCCCCAACGTGGCCACCACCAGCAGCCACCCGGGCAGGAAGATCGCCACCAGGCAGGCGATGCCCAGCGCCACGCCACCGGCCGCCGCCCCCACGTAGCCCGCGAACGCGAACAGTGGTCCGGGCATGGCGTTGGCCAGGCCGTAGCCGGCCAGGAAGGCCTGCTCGTCGAGCGCGCCCGAGCCGACCGCCACCTCGTCGAGCAGGGGCAGCACGACGTGCCCGCCGCCGAAGACGAGGGCGCCGGCCCGGTAGCAGCCGGCCAGCAGGACCAGCCACTCCCCCGGCCACGCCCGCGCGGCCACCGGCAGCCCCACGAGCAGCGCGCCGAAGGCCAGCACCGCCGCACTCGGTGCCCAGCGCGGCAGTCGTGGCCGGGGCAGCACCTCCTCGGCGTCCGGCATGGCCTCGCCCCGCAGCGCCAGGCCGCCCACCACGCCCGCCACCAGGAGCGCCACGATCGGGACCCACAGCGCCGGCCACCGCAGCGCGACGAGGCCCGTGACCAGCGCCAGCAGCGCCAGCAGCGGCCCCCGGCACAGGCTGCGCGCCATGGCGAGCACCGCCTGGGCCACCACCGCCGCAGCGGCGGCCTGCAGGCCGGCCACGAGGCCCCCGGGGACGGCGACCCCGGTGCCCACCGCCAGGCCTGCGGCGATCATCAGCACGGCCGTGGGCAGGGTGAAGCCCAGCCAGGCGCGCAGCGACCCGGACAGCCCACCACGCAGCAGCCCGATCCCCATGCCGACCTGCGAGCTCGCAGGTCCGGGCAGGAACTGCGCGAGTGCCACGAGGTCGGCGTACTGCGCGTCACCGAGCCAGCCGCGCCTGGCCACCAGGGCCTCGCGGAAGTACCCGAGGTGGGCCACCGGCCCGCCGAACGAGGTGCTGCCCAGCCGCAGGAACGTCCGGCCGACGCCGGGGCCGTCGGGCTGCGCCACGGGGCACATCCTCACCCATCGGTCGCTGATCGCGGTTTAGGTGGTCCTTAGCCTGCGGCAGCCGTTCGGCGGATGGGAATGTCGCAGGCACGGGCCATACTTGCCGCAGACCCGTTCGAGCCTCCCCGACCAGGAGCACCTGTGCCCTCGCTGCTGCGCCCAGCCACCACCGCAGTGGTGGCCCTGGGGCTCCTGCTCTCCGGGCCGGCTCCAGTCGCCCTGGCCACCCCGGACGGCCTCCCCCCGGTCGCGGCCGCACGTTCCGCGACGCCGAAGCCCGAGGCCCCGGCCGTCGGCGCCAGCGCCACGGCGCCGAGCCCCGAGCTGCTCGACGTGGCCGACCTGCCGGTGCCCGCGCGGGACGTCACCGACTCCGACCGCAGCCTGGCGTCGACGGGCAACGAGGTCACCGTCCTGGTGGACACGCCCGCGGGGCCCGAGGTCAGGAAGCTGCGCGCGGACTCACGCCAGGCGGCGGCCACGCTGGCGACCGAGCTGGATGCTGCGCCGGGCGTGGTGGCCTCCCTGAACCAACCCATGCGCACCCTCGCCGGCGCCGTGAACCCTGAGCCGATGGCCCCCCAGCAGTGGAACCTGCCGATGGTGGGAGCGCCCGATGCCTGGGCGCTGTCCCAGGGCGCCGGGGTCACCGTCGCGGTCATCGACACCGGCGTCGACGCATCGCACCCCGACCTCGCCGGCCGCGTGATGCCGGAGATCGACCTGCTGCCCGAGGTGGTGCCCGCGCCGAGCGACACCGCGCACGGCACCCGCGTGGCCAGTCTCGTCGCCGGCATCCTCGACGGCGCTGGGATGGCCGGGGTCGCGCCGGCTGCCTCCATCCTGCCGGTGGCCGCGTTGGACCTGTCCGGTGTCGGCGACAGCAGCACGGTCGCCAGGGCGATCATCGCCGCCGCTGAGGCGGGGGCCCGGGTCATCAACCTCTCCCTTGGCGGACCTGATCCCGACCCTGTGCTCGATCGCGCCTGCAGCTACGCCTACGCCAAGGGGGCGGTGCTGGTGGCCGCCGCCGGCAACTCCTACCAGTTCGGCAACGAGGTGCAGTACCCCGCCGCATCGCCCCACGTGGTCGCCGTCGCTGCCGTGGACGCCAGCGGCACGCCGGCCGCCTTCTCCAACACGGGGCCCCACATCGCGTTGGCCGCCCCCGGCCAGGACGTGTGGGCGGCGGTCCCCGGTGGCGGCTACGACGTGCAGTCGGGCACCTCGTTCGCCGCGCCGCAGGTCGCCGCTGCCCTTGCGCTCGTGATGGCCGCCAACCCGGCGCTGAGCACCCCGCAGGCGGTCGCGGTCACCGAGCTCACCGCCCAGGACGACGCCAGCGGCAACGGCCGCGACAGCCAGCTCGGCTTCGGCATCGTCCGTGCCGACCGCGCAGTCGTCGCGGCCCAGGCCATGCAGGCCGCCGGCGTGGCTCCCGACGCGCGCCTGCGGCTGCGGGGGTTCGACGCCTCCCCCGAGCCGATCACCCGTGGCACGGTGGCCACCATGCGGGTGACCGTGCAGGCCCGCTTCACCGACGGGGTGTGGCGACCGGACCCACTGCCGAGCCTGGTCCGCTTCGAATTCCGGCCCAGCGGCGCAAAGCGCTACCGCCACGTCGCCGTGGTCGCCTCGGGCCCGGACGGCCTCGCCGTCCTGCAGGCCGTGCCCACCCGCAGTGGCACCTGGCGCGCGAAGGTGAAGCAGGCCAAGGGCACCTGGACGGCCAGCGGCACCGACAAGCTGCGGGTGCGGCGCTAGGTGCCAGCACGCGTCAACCCGTTCGACGGCCTGCCGGTGCCGTTCGGCATGACCCATCGGGGCGGGGGGCGCGAGGCCTGCGAGAACTCGCCGGCTGCCTTCGACCGCACCGTCGCGCTGGGCTTCACGGTGGTCGAGACCGATGTGCGCGCCACCATCGACGGCCACGTGGTCGTCTTCCACGACGCCACGCTGGATCGCACGACCGATGCCGCCGGCCCGATCTCGGCCCAGCCGCTGCGGCGGGTCCAGCGTGCGTCGCTGGCCAACGGCGAGCACCCGGTGACCCTTGCGGAGGCCCTGCGCCGCTGGCCGACGCTCCGCTTCAACATCGACGTGAAGTCCCCCGATGCCATCGGCCCGTTCCTGCGGACGGTGGCTGAGGCCGACGCCTGGCACCGGGTGTGCGCCGCCTCGTTCTCCACCTCACGGCTGCAGCGCCTGCGGGCCCTCGGCGGGCCCCGGCTGGCGACCTCCCTGGGCTCCGGTGAGGTGACCCGCCTCGTGCTGGGCGCCCCGACGCCGTTCGGTCCGGTCGCTGCCCAGGTGCCTGCCAGGCAGGGCCGGGTCCCCGTCGTGACACCGGGGTTCGTGGCCCGGGCGCATGCGCGCGGCCTGCAGGTGCACGTGTGGACCATCAATGAGGCGACCGAGATGGGGCAGCTGCTCGGCCTCGGCGTCGATGCGCTGGTCACCGACCGGCCGAGCCTGCTCGCCGAGGTCCTCGCCCGCCGCAGCGCCTGGCGCTGAGGCAACCGCCCCGGACCACGCGCCCGGCACGCGGCTCGCTCGGCCCCATGCGTCAGCCCGTCAGCCCGTCACGAGCGACCCCCACGGCACGTCGCGCAGCACGAACAGGTTCTTCTTCACCTTCTTGCGGTCGCATGCCACCAGCACCAGGCCGTCGGGCAGCACGGCGATCCCCTCGGGCTTGGCGCTGATCCCGGCCAACCGGACCACCGCGGAGGCGCCGAAGACCCCGGCCAGCGGCTCCGCCGCCGGCTCGCCTCCCTCGACCACGGCGAAAGCAGCGCCCTGGTCGCTGAGCACGCACAGGCGCCCGTCGGGGGTGTCGTCGGCGTCGCTGAGGTCGGGGCAGGCCTGCGCCAGCGCGGCATCCGGGTACCAGGCCGCCAGCGCGACCAGGGTCTGGCTGCCCTGCCACGGCGCCCAGCGCTGCCCCATCGGGTGCCAGCGGCCGGGGCCGAACCCACCCGGGGCGTCCCCCGGCGGCCCGAACTCGATGAGGGCGCTGGGGTCCTTCTCCTTGACCACGAGGAGGTGCCCACCCCGGAGCAGGACTGCGCCCTCCGTGTGCGAGCTGTCGACGTCCAGCCAGGATCGCCGCAGTGCCCGGGCCACGGGCACGTCGGGGATCTCCAGCGTCAGCGCCACGACCACGCCGCGGGACGGGCCGTCGATGTACTCCGCCCGGTTCGGCCACTCCTGCACCAGCAGCACGCCGCCCGCGCCGTCGGTCGCGATCGCCTCGAGCTGCGGGTCCTGCTCCGGGATCTCGGTGCCCGCGGCCCGGGTCAGGTCGAGGACCTGCCAGGCCGGCTCCGCATCCCCCGGTCTGACGTGCGCCACGGCGATGCGCGCCGCACGGTCCCCGATGGCGGCGATCGTGGCCGTGCCGTCCGGTCGGACGGCGTGCGCCAGGCCCGAGACCTCAGGCAGTGGGATGGCTGCGAGCTGCTCGGCACGGACCTCGAAGACCTGCATGCCGTCATCCTCGCGCGTGAATTGACACGACGTTGACATGTTTGCCGCATCCGTCCAGAGGGAATGCAGCGAAGGTCCGAGTGTGTTGACTCAACGTGCGACCCATCTGCGTGGTCGCGAGGTGCGCATCCGATCCGGTGCGCGGAAAGGCACGGCCAACCATGGGTGACGGCGCGCTTCGCGGGACCCGTCTCGGTTCCACCAGCTATGAGAGCGATGCGGGCGTCGACTTCGCCCCTCGTCAGATGACCACTTACGACTGCCCCGAGGGCCACGCCACCACGCTGCCCTTCGCCGAGGAGGCGGAGATCCCCTACGACTGGGAGTGCGCCACCTGTGGCCGGCCGGCGACGCTGCGCCATGGCACCGAGCCCGACCGCAAGCCCGAGAAGCCGGTCCGGACCCACTGGGACATGCTGCTCGAGCGTCGCAGCATCCCCGAGCTCGAGGAACTGCTCGACGAGCGCCTGGGCCTGCTGCGCGCGATGCGCGGCGAGGGCGTGCGGCGCTCGGCCTGACGCAGCCCCCCGGTAGCCCTCGAGGCTGCAGGCACGCACCAACCACGGCCAGGCAGGACCACCCCCCGGGTGGCACTGCCTGGCCGTTGGCGTGCCGGCCGGCAGCGGGAGCGCGAGGGGGCCGCGTCAGTCTCCGGCGGCCAGCTCGCCACGAACGATGCGCGGCCCGTCATCGCCAGCCGCGTCGCTCGGGCTGCTCGTCGATGCCGGCTCGGAGGTCTCCACGACCTCACCGGGGATCACGTCGCCCGGCACCACCGTGGCCCGTGGCACGCCCGCGGCATCGGTCACGGTCACCACGGAGACGCCCTGGCGCCGCAGCAGCGACTCGGTGCCGCGCGTCAGGTGCGTCGAGGCCCAGCGCTGCACGGCGGGCACCAGCAGGAGCAGCCCGACCAGGTCGAGCACGAGACCGGGCAGCGCGATGACCGCCCCGGCCGCCAGGCGCCAGCCGCGCGGCGGCGGCGTGCGCATGGCCCACGACATGATCATCAGGCCGAGGGCCATGTCCAGGCCCAGCACGAGCAGGGTCAGGCCCGCGCCCAGCCACCGTTCGAGCGCCACCACCGTGGCCACCTCGGCGACCGTGAGCAACGCCAGCACGGCCAGCGTGAGGAAGCGGGCCACGGCTCAGGCCGCCCGCTGGTGCTCGCGTGCGGCAGCCTGCCCGGCGCGCGCCTGCCGCCGGCGCCCGACGGCCGCGCGCACCTTGTCGGCACGCTCCGCGATGCCCCACACCGTGACCTTCCACAGCGCCTCGCGGACGATGCTGCCGCTCATCTTCGAGGTGCCGTACTCGCGCTCCACGAAGGTGATCGGCACCTCGACGACCCGCTTGCCGGCCTGCAGCGCGCGGCGCGCCATGTCGACCTGGAAGCAGTAGCCCTGCGAGGCCACGTCGTCCAGCGCAAGATCGCGCAGCGTCTGCGCGCGGAAGGCGCGGTACCCGCCGGTGGCGTCCATGAGCGGCACGTCGAGTGCGATGCGCGTGTAGCGGTTGCCGCCGCGGGAGAGGAACTCGCGCGACCTGGGCCAGTTCACGACCTCGCCACCGGGGATCCAGCGTGAGCCCAGCACGAGGTCGGCGTCGCGCAGCGCGTCGAGCAGCAGCGGCAGCTGCTCGGGCTGGTGCGACCCGTCGGCGTCCATCTCGACGAGCACCTGGTAGCCGCGTTCGAGCCCCCAGGCGAAGCCCGCCATGTAGGCGGCCGCCAGGCCCTCCTTGCCCAGCCGGTGCAGCACGTGGACGTGCTCGTCCGCGGCGGCCAACTCGTCGGCGAGGGCGCCCGTGCCGTCCGGGGAGTTGTCATCGGCGACCAGGATGTGCGCCTCGGGCACGCTCTGGCGCACGCGCGCGGTGATCCGCGCCACGTTCTCGCGCTCGTTGTAGGTGGGGATGATCACGAGGATCGGGCCGAGGTCGGCGAACTGCTCAGTCACCGTGCCATTGTCCCACGCGAGCGCACCTGCCGAGCGGGCCGAGCGCTCGGCCTCCTGCCCTCACCAGCGGCCCGAGTGCGTCTCGGCCACCTGGTTGCGCGCGGCGAGGACGGTCGCGCGGTCCTCCGGGCCGAGCAGCTCGTCGCGCAGGCCGATCGCGCTGGGTCCGTACTCGCGCAGGTCGTCCTCGGCCTCCTCGCGGGTGCGCGCCGAACGCCTGTCGCGGTACTCCATCCACCCGAGGATCCCGCCGTAGGCGAGGAACTCCAGTGCGGCCAGCGCGATGACGGCCAGCGATCCCAGCAGTGCCATCCAGACGCCAGCGTCCATGATGAGCACCCCCTTCGCTCCCGACGCTACGCCGACGTCGCACCCGTCGGAAGGGTCCTGCCGTGCCTTGCGGGCAGGAGCCGCGCTGTCAGCGGGCGGGGCCGCCGGCGTCACCCGGCGGTGGCGTCTGCTCGGTGATGGCACGCAGCTCGCCGGTGTCGGCGACGGTGCGGCCGGTCTCGAGGTCCTCGGCGAGCATGCCCTCGGGCAGGTTCGACAGGTCCGGGGCGATGACGAGGTCCGGCAGGCCGGAGTCCGGCAGGCGCAACGTCTCGTCCTCGTGGGAGGGCACCACCAGCACGAGGTCGGCCGAGGAGCGCTTGGCCAGGGTCTCGCCCCGGAAGAAGGCCGGGGCCACCGCGTTGTACACGAGCATGAGCACCAGGCCCAGGACCAGTGCGCCGATGCCGATGATGAACACCCCGCCGATGCCGAACAGCGTCGTGCTGCCGTACTCGGGGTCGGCGTACTGGTACGACGCGATCACGAACGCCCCGAGCAGCAGGACGCCGCCCAGGAACGGCGCCAGGCCCTTCTCGAGGAACGCGCGCGGGGAGCTGGTGAGGTCGCGCCGGTAGAACCACACCGCCGCGAAGCCGGTGATGCCGTAGTAGAAGGCGATCATGAGCCCGACGGCGGCGATGGAGTCGCCGAGCACGTTCTCGCTCACCGCGGTGAGCCCCACGTAGAACAGGATCGAGACCAGGCCCATCATGAGCGTCGACACGGTCGGGGTGAGGTAGCGGGGATGGATCCGGGCGAACGCCCCCGGCAGCGCCCGGTACGCGCCCATCGCGAGGGTGGTGCGGGCGGTCGGCAGGATCGTGGTCTGCGTGGAGGCCGCCGCGGAGGACAGCACCGAGAGGATGAGCAGCACCTCGAGGGCGCGGCCGACCGGGGTGTCGCCGAACACCGTGGGGCCCAGGGCGTTGAAGACGTCGTCGGAGTTCTCCGGGTTGGCCAGACCCAAGCCGCTCTCCCCCACACCGGCGAAGGCGACCGTGGCCACGCTCACGATCGCGTAGGTCAGCAGCAGCAGCAGGGTCGAGATGATCGCCGCGCGACCCGGCGTGGTCCCCGGATCGTCGGTCTCCTCGTTGACCGACACCGCGGTGTCCCAGCCCCAGTAGATGAACACGGCGATGAGCGTGGCCGTCACGAGCGAGCCGAGCGTCAGGCCGGAGGGCCACAGCCACGACAGGCTCGGCGTGAGCGAGTCGGCCGTGGCGTTGCCGGTGTAGACCTTGCCCAGCGCGATCGCCGAGAAGGCCACCAGCACGATGATCTCGATGCTCAGCAGCGCGTACTGCAGCCGCGCGGAGACCTCGATGCCGCGGTAGCAGATGTACGTCATGATCACGATCCACAGCACGCCCGCGGTCGTGCTCCAGAACCGGGAGTCGGCGAGGTCGTCGGCCCCCACCAGCTGGAAGCTGTACGCGCCCGCGATCTGCGCCAGGTTGGCCATCACGATCACGTCCGCGGCGATGATCCCCCAGCCGCCGAGCCAGCCGGCCCGAGGGCCGAACGCGCGGGTGGCCCAGGTGAACGTGGTGCCGCAGTCCGGCTCGGCCCGGTTGAGCTGCTGGTAGGCCACGGCGATGAGGAACATCGGGATGAAGGCCAGCAGCATGATGGAGGGCGCCTTGACCCCGACGATGCTGTCGCCGTTCTCGGTGGCGACCACGAAGCCGAGGCTGGCTGCCAGGCTGTAGGCCGGTGCGGTGGAGGCGACCCCCACGACCACGGCGGAGAGCAGCCCGAGGGCCCCCGCCTTGAGCCCCTTGTCCGCTGCCGCTTGCGGGAACCCCTGGGGGGCCAGCGCATCGTCGTGGATGGTCATCGCAGGGCCTCCTCACCCGGCCCCGGCGGCCGGACGGTCGCGGACCCGCCGCGACGCTACTCCCCACGCACACCCGGTTGCGCGGTACCGAGGGGGGTACCTGGTACTGATCCGCCCACACGCTCACCTCGCCCGAGCGCGCCGGTCCGAGGCGGCCAGGGCGCCGACCGCGGCCACGAGCAGCAGCAGCGCGGCCAGCTCGGGCAGCCCGCCCAGCCGCACGAAGGGGGTCACGCCCTGGCGCATCGGAACCTCGACCACGGTCTGGTCCGCGGTGAACTGCGCGGTGCGCCAGGCCAGGGCGCCATCGGGGTCGATGACCGCGCTGATCCCGGACGTGGCTGCGACGAGCGTCGTGCGCCCTGCGGCCACCGCCTGCACCCGGCTGATCGCCAGCTGCTGCTCCGGCTGCCCGGTGCCGCCGTACGTGGCGTTGTTGGTCTGCACGACGAGCACCTGCCCACCGGCGCGCACCGCGTCGCGGACGAGCTCGTCGTAGGCGGTCTCGAAGCAGATGACGACCCCCGCCGGCACCGGTCCGACCATGAGGAACCCGGGCTCGTCGCCGCCGGCGAAGTCGCGGGGGATGCGCTCGAACCGGGTGATGAACCGGGTGAGCACGTCACGGAACGGCAGGTACTCGCCGAACGGCACCGGGTGCCGCTTGACGTAGGCCTCGCCGGGCCCGGTCGTCGGGCTCCACACCAGGCCCACGTTGAGCACGGAGCCGGGGTCGTCGCCAGTGGCCGGATCAGCGGGGTTGTCCATGACCGCACCGACGAGGATCGGGGCGTCGATCGCGCGAGCCGCTCGGTCGATCTGCGCGGCGGCGTCGGCGTTGACCAGTGGGTCGATGTCGGAGGAGTTCTCCGGCCAGAACACGGCGACGGGCTGCTCGGCGCGTCCCTGTGCCACGTCCCGGGCGAGCCGTTCGGTGACGCGCACGTGGTTGTCCAGCACCGCCCGGCGCTGGGCGTTGAAGTCCAGGCCCAGCCGCGGCACGTTGCCCTGGACGATGGCGATGGGCTGCGTCGGGCCCTGGGGGCCACCCCAGTCCATGCGCAGCAGGGCCCAGCCGCCGGACGTGAGCAGGGCGAGCCCGAGCACGGCGACGGCGGCGGCCCGGCCCCGGGCCGAGGCGGGGCCGGGCCGAGGTTCGGGGCCCGGGGCGCTCGCTCGCCGGACCGTCAGCCGCCCGACCGCCCAGTCGAGCCCACGCAGCAGGCAGGTCGCGGCCAGCGCGACGGCGAAGGTGACGAGGGCCGGTCCGCCGAGCACGCCCCACCCCACGAAGGTGGTGTCGGCCTGGGCGAACGCCAGGCGCCCCCACGGGAAGCCACCGAACGGGATCCGCTCTCGCGCGGCCTCCTGGACGGTCCAGGCCAGCGGGACCGTGAGCATCCAGCCACGGCGCGCGAGCAGCCACGGCAGGCCCGCGCCCATGGCCGCCCAGAACGCGATGCACAGGGCACCCAGCACGATCCACGCATCCGGCCCGAGGACCCGCATCCAGCTCAGCAGCGGCAGGAAGAAGCCGGCTCCGGCCGCCACCCCCAGACTCGCTCCCCCCGTCCACCGCAGCCCCCGGAACGTGGCGATGAGCAGGGCCACCGCCGGTACCGCGACCCACCCCCCGAGCAGGTTCACGGGGGGGAACGCCATGGCGAGCAGCAGCCCGAGGCCCAACCCCGCCAGCAGGCGCGGCAGCAGCGCTGGGCTGCGCACGGGCGCCCGGGTCGCGAGGGTCACCGGCACATCATCGCTGCTGGCCGAGGCGTGCGAGCACAGGACGAGCCCGCAGCCGGCCGTGCGGACTCACGCCGGGGCAACCACCGTGCCGCGCGCGGTCGTGATCAGCAGCGGCTCGGCCAGCACGTCGGCGGCGTTGGGGCCGCGCTGCGGGGCGCTGCGGCACACGACGTGGGCGGCGAACGCGAGCTGGCGGCTGCGCCGGCCCTGGCGCTCGAGCGTCGCGCTCACCTCCACGACGTCGCCACCGCGCAGCGGCGCGAGGAACTGCACGTCGTCGTACGAGGCGAACAGCCCCTCGTCGCCGTCGAGGCGGATCATCAGCTCCGTGGCGACGTCCCCGAAGAGGGCCAGCACGTAGGCGCCGTCCACGAGGTTGCCTGCGTAGTGCGCGTGGGAGTACGGCACGTAGCGCCGGTGGGTCACCACGAGGGCCTGCTGGTCGGCCCCGGTCGGGGCCGATCCGTGCACCTGCTCGGCCATCAGCGCCGCCCCTCCCCCACGATCCGGTGCACCAGGTACGAGGCCACCTCGCCGGGCGTGGTGCCGCGCCCGAAGATCCGGTCGACGCCGAGCTCAGCAGCCATCGACTCGTCGAAGCGTGGCCCCCCGACGATGAGGACCGGCCGTCGCGCTGCCGGGAAGGCCTCGCGGAAGGCGGCGGTCATCTCCGTGGTGTTGTGCAGGTGGGCGTCGCGCTGGGTCACGACCTGCGAGACGAGGACCGCGTCGGCGTGCAACCGGGTGGCCGCCGCCACAAGCTCGGGCACCGACACCTGCGCCCCGAGGTTGTGCACCGCGAACCCCTCGTAGTACTCGAGGCCCTTCTCGCCCGCGAACCCCTTGATGTTGAGGATCGCGTCGATCCCCACGGTGTGGGCGTCCGTGCCGATGCACGCACCGGCGACGACCAGCGGTCGGCGCAACCGCTGCTTGATCGCGGCGTTGACCTCCTTGGGCGTGAGCAGCGGGAAGTCGCGCTCGACAACCTCGACCCGGTCAAGCTCCACCAGGTGGTTGACCCGCCCGTAGACGATGAAGAACGTGAAGTCGGGGCCCATCGCCTTGGCGTGCACGACCATCGCCGGGTCCATGCCCATCTTGGCCGCCAGCTGCGCGGCGGCACCCTCGGCGCGCTTGTCGTGCGGGATGGGCAGCGTGAACGACAGCTGCACCATGCCGTCGCCGGTGGCATCGCCGTAGGGCCGGATGACGCCGCTCATGGCCGCACCCCCGGCGTCGCGGCCGGCTCGTCGAGCACGTCGGTCACCGGGTTGCAGTACCCGGGCGCCCGGCGCACCACGCCGTCGAGGCCCTTGCCCTTGTCCGCGGGCCGCTTCATGAGGCCGAACGTGCCATCGGCGATCGCCTCGAGCAGTCCGTCGTCATCGATGCGGGCCAGCAGGTCGACCGCCTCGCTGAGCACCTGCCGGGCACGGGTGGCGATGAGGCCGTCGTCGGCCGGCGCGAAGTCCTCGCCGAGCCGGCCAGCGGCGTTCAAGACGTAGCGCACGTTCTGCAGCGCGAGGTCGCGGTCGGACAGCCAGGGCGTCACGACGGCCTCCGTCATCATCCCGACCAGCAGGATGCCCTGCCCGGTCAGCGCGCCGGCCAGGTTGAAGAACCCGTCGAGCAGGTAGCCGCGGAAGATGTCGCCGGTCATGTGCTTGGTCGGCGGCATCCACTTCAGCGGCGCGTCGGGGAACAGCGTGCGGGCCAGCAGCGCGTGGGCGAGCTCGAGCCGGAACGAGTCGGGGATCTCCGGGTTGATCTCGAAGGCGTGCCCGAGCCCCAGCTGCCAGTCCTGGAGCCCGGCCTGCTTGGCGAAGTACTCGTTGAGCAGCTGGCTGACGGTCACCGTGTGGGCGGCCTCGATGGCGTCGGCGGTGGTGAGGTAGTTGTCCTCGCCGGTGTTGATGATGATGCCGGCGCGGGCATGCACGCGCCGCGCGAAGTGCTGGTCGGTGAAGGTGCGCACCGGGTTGATGTCGCGGAACAGGATCCCGTACATGGAGTCGTTGAGCATCATGTCCAGGCGCTCGAGGCCCGCCAGCGTGGCGATCTCCGGCATGCACAGCCCGGAGGCGTAGTTCGTCAGGCGGACGTAGCGGCCCAGCTCCTTGGACACGTCGTCGAGGGCGCTGCGCATGATCCGGAAGTTCTCCTGCGTCGCGTACGTGCCTGCGTAGCCCTCGCGCGTGGCCCCCTCCGGGACGTAGTCCAGCAGGGACTGCCCGGTCGAGCGGATCACGGCGATGATGTCGGCACCCTCGCGCGCGGCGGCCTGGGCCTGCGGGACGTCCTCGTGGATGTCGCCGGTGGCGACGATGAGGTAGATCCAGGGCCGATGCTCCACGGGGTAGCGCCGAAGCAGGCGCTCCCGAGCAGCACGCTGCCGCTCGACCCGGCGCACGCCGGCCCGGGCGGCGCGCACGGCACTGGCTCGGGCCCGCTCGGCGGCGCGGCCCTCGGGCACCCGGAACGTCACGGAGCCGGCCGCCGCGCGCTGGGCGAGCGTGACGAGCGGGTCCGCCCCCTCGGGTGCGCTGCCGGTCCGGCGCTGCTCGGCCAGGGCATGCCACACGGGCAGGGCCACGCCCTCGGCGAGCCCGACCTGCTCGCTGACGGCGTCGACCAGGCGGTTCGCCCACGGGATGCCCTCGGCGTCGGCGCCGGCCAGGCCGGCCATCCGCAGCACCGCGCGCTCGATCGAGACCGTGGTGTGGGCGGCGGCCATCGCCACGACCGGGGCGCCTGCCGAAGCGGCCAGCGCACGTGCCCGGGCCACCTCGCCGGGGTCCAGCCTCAGCCTCATGGCCTCACGCTCCCAGACGGCGATGGGTGCTCGCCCGCCGGTCCGTCCTCGGCCGTGAACAGGACGCGACCTTCGAGCACGGTGGCCAGGCAGCGCGGGGCGGCGAGACCAGGATCCAGGCGCGGCAGGCCCGGTGTGCCCGAGCGCGGGTCGGTGCTCCAGTTGGCCACCCGCGCATCCGGGGCCTGCACCGCGAGCTCGTCGACGGCCCAGACGGCGTACGTGGCGGGGGCGCCGACCGCGAGCACGCCGGCTGCGTCGTCCCGCGCCGCACGCCAGCCGCCCCGGGTGGCCGCCGCGAACGCGGCCCGCCCGCTGAGCCGCGCTGCCGGGTTGTGGTGCCACATCGCGGCGCGGACCCACTCCCACGGCTCCACGGGGGTGACCGGGCTGTCCGAGCCCAGGGCCAGCGAGACGCCGGCGCGGACGAGCCCCGCGAAGTCGTGCAGGGCGCCCGCGCGGCCCGGGCCCAGCCGGGTGGCGTAGGCGGCACCCGGCGCCCCCCACTGGGCGTCGAACGAGGGCTGGATGCTGGCGATGGCGCCAGCCTCCGCCAGCACCGCGGCATGCTCAGGGCCCGCCATCGTGACGTGCTCGATCCGGTGGCGGGCTGCGCGGACCGGCCCCTGGCCGCACGCCTCGATCGCGCGCCGCAGCCCCTGGGCCACGGCGTCCATCGCAGCGTCACCGATCGCGTGGAACCCGCCCTGCAGGCCGGCGCGGGTGCATGCCACCAGATGCTCGGCGACGGCGTCGGGGTCGAGGTAGCGGTTGCCGGTCTCGCTCGGCGCATCGTCGTACGGCTCGCGCAGCCACGCGGTCCGGGAACCCAGGGCGCCATCGACGAACAGGTCGCCTGCCGCGCCGGCGGCCCCCAGCGCGACGGCCTCGGCGACCCCGTCGGGCCCGGGCCGCCCCCAGTACCCCACCACAGCGGGACCGGGCTCGCGTGCGGCCAGCGCCAGGAGCGCCGCGAGGTCGTCGACGCCGTTGATGTCCGGACCCGCGGCCTCGTGCAGCGCGACCACGCCCCGGGAGGCGGCGTGCGTGCGGGTCGCGCGCTGGGCGGCCTCGCGCAGGCCCCCGGGCAGCTCCTCGGTGAGGTGCCGGCGCACCAGGTGGTGCGCGTCGCCCGTGACCCGACCCGAGGCGTCGTACCCAGCTGCCCCGGTGAGGCCGGGCACCATCGCCACGAGGGCACTGGACACGATCGCTGAGTGCACGTCGATCCGGGAGCAGTAGACGACCGATCCCCAGCTCGCCCGGTCGAGCTCCTCCCGGGTGGGCAGCGCCGGCTCCGGCCACGCCGTCTCGTCCCACCCGTGGCCGAGGATCGGCCTGCCGCGCCCGCGCCGCGCCTCCGCGCTGACCCGCTCGAGCAGCGCCCGGCGGCTGGGCACGCCACGCAGGTCCAGTCCGAGCAGGGTGAGGCCGGTCATCGTGTGGTGCACGTGCGCGTCGACGAAGGCCGGGGCGACCAGGGCGCCGTCGAGGTCCACCACGGCGTCAGCGTCCTGCGCGTGCAGCGCGGTGCCCGAGGTCGGCCCGATCCAGGCGATCCGGTCGTCGATCACGAGCATGGCGTCGGCGCCGGGCACGCCCGGGGCGTACACCGGGCCGTCGCGCAGCAGCACCCTCACGCCGACTCCCCCGCCAGCCGCGCCTCGAAGAGCGCCCGCACGGCTGGCTCGGCACGCACGAGGTCCAGGGCGTACGCGGCGTGGCCCTTCGTGTAGCCGTTGCCGATGAGCATGGTCACGTCGGCCGCCAGCCCCTCCGCACCGAGTGCCGCCGCCGTGAACGAGGTGGCCATCGAGAAGAACACGATGGTGCCGCGGTCGGCGGTGGCCAGCACCGCGCCGTGCTCGCAGCCGGGCACGGTGACGCAGACGATGGTGAGGTCCGCGGGGGCGCCCAGCGCCTCGGCCACCGCGGCCGAGACCGCCAGGGCATCGCGGGCGTCCGCGATGGCGACGACGTCGGCCAGGCCCGCGTGGCGCAGGAGTGCGGCCTCCGCCTCGGTCGGCACGACGCCCACCGTGCGCGACGCACCCTCCCGCCGGGCTGCGGCCAGGCTCAGCGCCCCGCTCTTGCCTGCGCCGCCGAGGACCGCGACGGTCGGGCGGGTGCCCGCCGCGACCCGCTCCCCCACCACCCGGGCGGTGAGCGCCGGCGCCCCGCACACGTCGTTGACCGCCATCGCGAGGGGCTCGGGCAGGTCCTCGGGCAGCTGCGCGACGATCGACCGGGCGAACAGGATGGCGGTGCCGTCGCACGGCACCTGCTCGGAGCGCCCGTCCCACGATCGCAGCCCATCGGTGACCTGCAGGGGGGTCAGGGTCAGCGAGACCAGGGTGGCGATGCGATCCCCCACCGCCAGGCCGAGGGGCGAGTCAGGGCCCACCTCCTCGACCACGCCCACGAGCATCCCACCCGAGCCGGTGACCGGGTTGTGCATCTTGCCGCGGCGCTCGATGATCCCCAGCACCTCGTCGCGCACCGCGACGCCGTCACCGCCGTGCTGGTCGCGCAACTGCGCGAACGACGCCGCGTCGAGGTTGAGGCTGCGGACCCGGACGCGGACCTCCTCGGAATGCAGCTGGGGGCTCGGATCGAGCCGCCAGGCGGCCTGGGGCAGGACGCCCTGGGGTTCGACAACGCGGCGGATGCCGACGGCATCGGCAATGCTGGTCACGGGGCGCCTCCTGGACTCACCGGCAGCCTAGCGATGCCGGCAACGGAAGAATAGACCGTGTCGCTCTGGCCACACCGCGAATCCTTGCGCTATCGTGTCCGAATGACGGAGATCCTTGACCCCTTCGTGCCGGTCGTCGAGCGACCCCTCGAGCCCCTGGCGCAGCCCTACACCTACCTGCGCACGCACATCGAGGAGCCCGACTGGACCCGCTTCCCGGGCTGGTCCGATGTGACGGCCGAGCAGTGGCGCTCCGCCCAGTGGCAGCGCTCGCACTGCGTGAAGAACCCCGAGCAGCTGCACGCCGTGCTCGGCGACCTGCTCGACGAGCGTGCCTACGACGATCTCGCCGCCGACCACGCGCACGCGGCCACCATGTCGATGCTGCTGCCCCCGCAGATGCTCAACACGATGATGCGCGACGCCGTCCCCGCCGGCCCGGGGTCGCTCACCGACGCGTTCTACGGGGACCCGGTCCGGCGTTACATGCTGCCCGTGCTCTCCGACCGGCTGCAGCGCTGGGGCAGCCACCCGTACGCGTCGCGTGACTCGCTGCACGAGCAGGCCATGTGGGTGGCCGAGGGCCTGACCCATCGCTACCCCACCAAGGTGCTCGCCGAGCTGCTGAGCACCTGCCCGCAGTACTGCGGCCACTGCACGCGCATGGACCTGGTCGGCAACTCGACGCCGTCGGTCGAGAAGTTCAAGCTCGTGCTCAAGCCGGTGGACCGGCAGGCCGCGCACATGGCCTACCTGCGCAGCCACCCCAACGTCCGCGACGTCGTGGTCTCCGGCGGCGACGTCGCCAACCTGCCCTGGCCGCGGCTTGAGTCCTATCTCGACGAGCTGCTCGACATCGACAACATCCGCGATGTCCGGCTGGCCACGAAGGCACTCATGGCGTTGCCGCAGCACTGGCTGCAGCCCGAGGTCGTCGAGGGCATGGGCCGGGTCGCGGCGAAGGCGCGCGAGCGGGGCGTCTCCCTGGCGATCCACACCCACGTGAACAACGCGGCCTCCGTGACGCCGCTGGTCGCCGAGGCCGTGCGCGCCATGTTCGACGCGGGCGTGCGTGACGTGCGCAACCAGGGCGTGCTCATGGAGGGGGTGAACGCGACCCCCGCTGACCTGCTGGACCTGTGCTTCACGCTGCTCGATGGTGCCGGCGTCATGCCGTACTACTTCTACATGTGCGACATGATCCCCAACGCCGAGCACTGGCGGGTGTCGCTGGCCAAGGCCCAGGAGCTGCAGCACGCGATCATGGGGTACCTGCCGGGGTTCGCCACCCCACGCATCGTGTGCGACGTGCCGTACGTGGGCAAGCGGTGGGTGCACCAGGTACACGCCTACGACCGGACGCTGGGCATCTCGGAGTGGACCAAGAACTACCGCACGGGCATCGAGTTCTCCGACCCCGAGGCCCTCGAGCGCACGTACCGGTACTACGACCCGATCCACACGCTACCCAAGGAGGGGCAGCGATGGTGGCGTCGGCACATGGAGGCCTGAGCAGCGAGCGCGACGCCGCGGCGAGGCAGGGCCTCGCGGCCGAGCCGCGCGGCACCGCCGTGCGTGTCAGGCAGCGCCGACCTTCTGGCCCAGCCGGGCGATGTCTCCGGCCATCCCATGCATCCACACCGGCACGAGGGCGGGATCCAGCGCGACGCCCTGCTCGGTGCCGAAGCCGCGGAAGGATCCGTTCGGGGGCCACCTGGGCCTGCGGACGTGGCGATCCAGAGGCTGCCGTCAGGAGCCGTGGCGGTTGGGGCACCGCCCGTGGCCTCCCACGCCGGGTCGGCCGGGGCACGAGCGTGGACGAGGTCGTGCCGTCGTGCCGCGTCACCTGTGGCCCCTCGGCCCAGGTCTGCATCTCCAGGCCGCCCTGCTTGTCGGCCACCAACCCTGCCGCCAGAGCCGAACGTCCTCCAGGGCGCGGCGAGGTCGGCGACCCCTGAGGCTGAGAACTGCCGAGCCACGGGCACGGGGGTGAGAACTGCCGAGCCACGGGCACGGGGGCTCGAGGATGCCGCCCTCGCCTGCATCAGGCTGCCCGGCGCGGTCTACTGGCGCCATGCCGAAGCGACTCCTCGATGCCACCGCCCGTGAGCTTGCGACGTACACCCGCGCCGAGAAGCTGGCCGCGATCCGGGGTGCTGAGGGCCGGACCATCGCCTCGGAGGTGATCGCCCCGGCGATGCCCCTGGTGTACGACGTGAGCAACCCGGAGCTCGCCGCGAGCCAGGGTGCGGACCT
>DASVBK010000096.1:0-18258 GCA_036375875.1 Candidatus Nanopelagicales bacterium | reverse complement strand
GCCCCGATGCCGATCGTCGGGATGGACAGGCTGCGGGTGACCCGCTCGGCCAGCTCGCTGGGAACGACCTCGAGCACGATCGCGAACGCCCCGGCGGCCTCCATCGCCTTCGCGTCGCGCATGAGGATCTCGCCGTCCTCGCCGCGGCCCTGCACCCGGTAGCCGCCCAGCTGGTTCACCGACTGGGGCGTGAGGCCCAGGTGGGCCATCACCGGGATGCCGGCGCTCACCAGCAGCTCAACCTGCGGCAGCACCCGGGCGCCGCCCTCGAGCTTGACGGCCTGGACGCCGGCCTCCTTCATGAAGCGCGCCGCGGTCTCCAGCGCCTGCTGCGGCGAGGCCTGGTAGGAGCCGAACGGCAGGTCGCCGACCACGAGGGCGCGCTGCGAGCCGCGGACCACGCCGGCGGCCAGCGGCAGCAGCTCGTCGACGGTGACCGGCACCGTGGAGTCGTAGCCGTACACGACGTTGGCCGCAGAGTCGCCGACGAGCATCACCGGGATGCCGGCTTCGTCGAAGATGCGCGCGGTGAGCGCGTCGTAGGCCGTGATCATCGGCCACTTCTCACCGCGGGCCTTGGCGGCGATGAGGTCGCGTGTCGTGACCCGACGGCCGGCCGGTGCCGCGCCGTACAGGGTCGGGGTGGGCGTGCCGGCGGTGATGCTCATGGTGGATCGCTCCCATCTCGAGGCTCCCCGCGGAGTCCCCGGACAGGTGCATGGTCCCACGTCCCGCCAGCGCCGGCCAAGCGGGCCCGCTGGTGCTGCCGCTGCAATGGCCCGGCTCCGGATGTCCGGCCCCGGCCCTACAGTGCGCCCATGCCCGAGCCCGAGCCCGCAGCCGGCATCGTCCCGACCCCCGGCCCCCCAGCGCACGCCGCGGCCCCGCACCGGTGGCGGGCGCTGGCCGCCCTGGTCGTGAGCCTGCTCGTGGTGGTGCTGGACAACACCGTGCTCAACGTGGCCCTCAAGACCATCCAGGAGGACCTCGGCGCCACGCAGGGCGAGCTGATCTGGGCGATCAACGCGTACTCCTTGGTGTTCGCCGCACTGCTGTTCACCTGGGGCGTGCTCGGGGACCGGTACGGCCGGCGGCGCATCCTCATGCTCGGCCTGGTGCTGTTCGCGATCGCGTCGGTGCTCAGCGCGTTCGCGCAGACCCCGGAGCAGCTCATCGGCGCGCGCGCCCTCATGGGCATCGGCGGGGCGTCGGTCCTGCCGGTGACCCTGTCGATCATCACGGTGATCTTCCCGCCGGAGGAGCGCGGGCGGGCGATCGGCATCTGGGCCGCGGCGGTCGGCGGGGCCGTCGCGCTCGGGCCGCTGCTCGGCGGCTTCCTGCTCGAGCACTTCTGGTGGGGCTCGGTGTTCCTCATCAACGTGCCGATCATCGTGGTCGGCCTCGCGGGCATCCTCATCAACGTCCCGGAATCCCGGAACCCGCACCCCGGCCGCCTGGACCCCATCGGCCTCGTGCTGTCCGTGCTCGGCCTGCTCGCCCTCGTGTACGGCATCCAGGAGGCCGGCTGGGGTGAGACGAGCACGTACGTCTGGATCGGGGTGGGCATCGCGGTGCTCGCGGTGTTCCTGGTGTACGAGGCACGCAGCGACCACCCGTCGATGGACCTGAGCCTGTTCCGCATCCGGTCGTTCTCGGTGCCCCTGGCCGGGACGTCGCTGACCTTCGCCGCCCTCACCGGCACGCTGATCTTCCTCGCGTTCTACTACCAGGTGGTGCGGGGCTGGTCGCCGCTGCAGTCGGGCGCGCTCACCGTGCCGTTCGCCATCGGCCAGATCCTCGCGGCGCCGCGCAGCGGCAAGATGGTCGCCCGGTTCGGCGCCCGACGCGTGATCCCGTTCGGGCTGGTCCTGGCCAGCGCCGCCATGTTCGGCTTCACCCGGCTGACCCTCGAGACCCCGGTGTGGGTGCTGCTGGTGATCCCGTTCGTCTTCGGCTTCGGGATGGGCAACGTGGTGGCGCCCTCCACGACGCGGATGACGCTGGCCACGCCACCGGCGCGCTCGGGCTCCGGCTCGGCGGTGCAGAACACGGTGCGGCAGGTCGGCGCGACGCTCGGGGTCGCGGTGATCTCCTCGGTGGTGGCGACGAAGTACTCCGGCGCCATGGAGTCCGCCCTCTCGGGCACCGCGCTGCCACCGCAGCTGCAGGCGGTCGCGGCCGACAGCGTCGGGGCCACCTACGAGGTCGCCGGGCGGTTGCAGGCCAGCGGCCAGGCCACGGCGGCCCAGGCCCAGGCGCTGCGCGCCGCTGCCGACGCGGCCTACATGCCGGCGTTCCACCTGGCCGCGACCCTGGGGCTGGCGCTGCTGGTCGCCGCGCTGGTCATCTTCCTCATCTGGCTGCCCGCCCAGGCCGAGGCCGTGGCGTGGCAGGTGCACCGGCCGGGGGAGGCCGCGGCTGGCGCTGGGGCGGTGCTGGGTGACGCCGACGCGGTGCACGCGGTCGACGCGGTCCATCTGGTGGCCGAGGACCCGAGCCACCTGGCGCACGTCGAGGAAGCGCCGCTCGAGCACCCGCCGCTCGAGCACCCGCCGCGCGCGGGCGGCAGTGGATCGGCCGGCGGCGAGGCGAAGCGGGGGCCGGACCCGCAGGGCTGAGGCGGCAGGGGGCCCGGGCGCGTGCGTCAGTCCGTGCCCGCGGCGGTCTCCCGCCACCGGTTGGTGATCGGCTGGCGGCGATCCCGGCCGAACGAGCGCATGGTGATCTTGGTGCCGATCGGGTACTGGCGGCGCTTGTACTCGGCGAGGTCGGTCATCCGCAGCACCTGCTCGACGAGCGCGCCGTCGAACCCCTGCGCGACGAGCTCCGTGGCTCCGAGGTCGTGCTCCACGTAGTCGTCGAGGATGTCGTCGAGCACGTCGTACTCCGGCAGGGAATCGGTGTCCTGCTGCCCCGGGCGCAGCTCGGCCGACGGCGCCTTGTCGATGGAGCCCGGCGGGATCGGCGGCTCCTCGCCGCGGCGCTGCGCCTCGGCGTTGCGCCACCGCGCCAGCCGGTAGACCCAGGTCTTCGGCACGTCCTTGATGGGCCCGAAGCCACCGACGGCGTCGCCGTAGATGGTGGAGTAGCCGACCGAGAGCTCGCTCTTGTTGCCCGGCGCCAGCACGAGGTGGCCCTCCTGGTTGCTCACCGCCATGACGGTGGTGCCCCGGATGCGGGCCTGCAGGTTCTCCTCGGCCAGGCCGGTCAGGTGCAGGGCGGCCATGTAGGCGTCGAACATCGGCGCGATCGGGATGCTCCGGCAGGGCGCGCCCAGCCGCCGCGCGAGGTCGAACGCGTCGTCCTGGGAGTGCTGCGACGAGTACCGGCTGGGCATCGAGAGCCCATGGACGTTCGCCCCGCCGATGGCATCCGCGGCCAGGGCCGCCACGAGTGCGGAGTCGATGCCGCCGGAGAAGCCGAACGTCACGGAGCGGAAGCCGTTCTTGCGCACGTAGTCGCGCAGGCCAACCACCAGGGCCGCGTACATCTCGGCCTCGTCGACCAGGCGCGGCTCGATCGCCGCCCGCGGCATGGGCGCGTACCCGGGCAGTGGCGCCGCGCTGATGACCGCCGCGACCGGGGACCGGCCCTCGGGCAGGTCGAGGTCGAGCACCAGCAGGTGCTCCGCGAACTGCGGGGCACGGGCGAGCAGGCTGCCGTCCGGACCGACCACCAGGGAGTCGCCGTCGAAGACCAGCTCGTCCTGCCCGCCGACCATGTTCACGTACGCGAGGGTGGCGCCGGCCTCGACGGCCCGCCGGGCAGCCAGCTCGAGCCGGGAGTCGTCCTTGTGCAGCTCGTACGGTGAGCCGTTGATGACCAGCGCCAGCCCCGCCCCGAGCTCGCGCACCTGGGCGGTCGGCCCGTCCTGCCAGAGGTCCTCGCAGATGAGCAGGGCGACGTCCACCCCGTGCAGGCGCACCACGCACGGCCGGGTCCCGGCCACGAAGTAGCGGAACTCGTCGAAGACGCCGTAGTTGGGCAGGTGGTGCTTGGCGTAGCGCGCCACGACCTGCCCGGCGTGCAGGACGGCTGCCGCGTTCACGGGGGCGCCGCGGGGGGTGCCGAGCGGGTCCGGCGCGGGTGCGGTCCGGGCGTCACGCTCGGCCCGCACCGCCGGCTCGGCCATGGCGGGCGTCGCCGCCGCGTCGGGGACACCACCGGTGCCGGCGCGGACCAGGGCGTCGCGCACGTCGAGGTAGCCGACCACCACGGCCGCGTCACCGAGGCCCTCCCGCTGCAGGGTCGCCGCCAGCTGCTCCAGCGCGGCGATGGACGCCTGCTGGAAGGAGCGGCGCAGGGCGAGGTCCTCGATCGGGTACCCGGTGAGCACCATCTCCGGGAACGCGACCAGGTGCGCGCCGCTGGCGACCGCCTCGCGGGTGCGGGCCACGACGAGCGCGGCGTTCCCGGGCAGGTCGCCGACGACGGGGTTCACCTGGGCGAGCGCGATGCGCAACTGGGGCACGCCGGTGAGGGTACCGAGCAGGGGCGTGGACGCGGGCGGAGCGGGCTGGGTCGGGCAGCGCCCGGCCTGGCGTGTGCGGCTGCAGAGGGGGGTGCCGACCCGGTCAGGATGCCGTGGCCGGAACGGGATCGGGCACCGGTGCCATGCGGCAGTATGTGCGCCATGGACAAGCAGACCGAGTTCGTGCTGCGCACCGTCGAGGAGCGCGACATCCGGTTCGTGCGGCTCTGGTTCACCGACGTGCTCGGGTTCCTGAAGTCCGTGGCGATCGCGCCGGCCGAGCTCGAGAGCGCCTTCACCGAGGGCATCGGGTTCGACGGCTCGGCGATCGAGGGCTTCGCCCGCGTCCAGGAGGCCGACATGCTCGCCATGCCGGATCCCGGCACCTTCCAGGTGCTGCCGTGGCGCGGCGAGAGCCAGGCCGTCGCCCGCATGTTCTGCGACATCCGGATGCCCGACGGCAGCCCGAGCTTCGCCGACCCCCGCTACGTGCTCAAGCGGGCGCTGTCCAGGGCAGCCGACCAGGGCTTCACGTTCTACACCCACCCGGAGATCGAGTTCTTCCTGTTCAAGGGCGCCCACGTCCCCGGCCAGGTGCCGGTCCCGGTCGACGAGGGGGGCTACTTCGACCACACGCCACAGGGCGTCGGCTACGACTTCCGCCGCCAGGCGATCCAGATGCTCGAGGCGATGGGCATCTCCGTGGAGTTCAGCCACCACGAGGGCGGGCCCGGCCAGCAGGAGATCGACCTGCGCTATGCCGACGCGCTGACCACGGCCGACAACATCATGACCTTCCGGTTGGTGGTCAAGGAGGTGGCCCTCGAGCAGGGCGTCACCGCCACCTTCATGCCCAAGCCGCTGCGGGACCACCCCGGCTCGGGGATGCACACGCACCTGAGCCTGTTCGAGGGCGATCGCAACGCCTTCTTCGAGGCCGGCGCGGAGCTGCAGCTGAGCAAGGTGGCGCGCGCGTTCATGGCCGGCATCCTCACCCACGCCCACGAGATCGCGGCCGTCACCAACCAGTGGGTCAACTCCTACAAACGCCTGGTCGGCGGTGGTGAGGCGCCGGCGTGGGTGTGCTGGGGCCACAACAACCGCAGCGCGCTGCTGCGCGTGCCGACGTACAAGCCCGAGAAGGGCAACTCCACGCGCATCGAGTTCCGCGCGATGGACAGCGCGGCGAACCCGTACCTCGCCTATGCGGTGCTCCTGGCGGCCGGGCTCAAGGGCATCGAGGCCGGCTACGAGCTGCCGCCCGCCGCGGACGACGACGTGTGGTCGCTGAGCAACAGCGAGCGCCGGGCGATGGGCCTGCAACCGCTGCCGGCGAGCCTCAACCAGGCGATCCAGGCGATGGAGCGCAGCGAGCTGGTGGCCGAGACCCTGGGTGAGCACGTCTTCGACTTCTTCCTGCGCAACAAGCGGGCCGAGTGGGAGGACTACCGCCGGCAGGTGACGGCCTTCGAGCTGGACCGCTACCTGCCCGTCCTCTAGCCGGCTGCGCGATGAGCGACATCCGGGGTGGCCGCCCCGACTCCCACGCGGTGCGTCTGGCCCGGTTGGGGGTCGCGCAGGCCTCCCGCACCGCCGCCGCGCTGGGCCGGGCGCCGTGGTGGCACGACGGACTGCTCGACGAGGTCGGCGCCTCCGCCGATCCGACGCAGGTGCTCACCACCACGCTCGCGCTGGCGGAGGCCGACCCGGGCGGGGTGGCGGCCCTGGTGCGCGACGAGCGGGCGTGGCGGCGGTTCACCCGGGTCACGGGCGTCTCGGCGGCTCTCGCCGACTTCCTCGTGCGCCATCCCGAGCACCTGCCGATCCTGGGAGATGACCAGCCCTACCCCGACCCGGCGACCCTGCGCGCCGAGTTCGCCGGCCTCGGCGCGCGCACCGGGGCCGAGCCGGGCAATGCCGCGGCCGACGCCCTGCGGGTGGCCAACCGCGCCACGCTGCTGCGCATCGCCGTCGAGGACCTCGCGGAAGGCGCGTCGTTCGAGGCGACCTCCACCCGGCTCAGCGAGCTCGCCGATGCGATCCTCGAGGGTGCGCTGGCCGCTGCCCGCGCCCACCTGCCCGCCGACGCCCCGGCCGTGCGGCTGGCCGTGATCGGCATGGGCAAGTGCGGCGGCCGCGAGCTCAACTACATCAGCGACGTCGACGTGATCTTCGTGGCCGAGCCCGAGGACGGGGTCGACGAGGGCGAGGCGCTGCGCACCGCCACGACCCTGGCAGCCACGCTCATGCGCCTGTGCAGCGCCCACACCGCGGAGGGCAGCATCTGGGAGGTCGACGCCGGGCTGCGCCCCGAGGGCAGGTCCGGGGCGCTGGTGCGCACCCTGCGCAGCCACATCGGGTACTACGAGCGCTGGGCCAGGACCTGGGAGTTCCAGGCGCTGCTCAAGGCCCGGACCGTGGCCGGGGATGCCGAGCTGGGGGCGCGGTACGTGGACGCCATGCTGCCGTTCGTCTGGGCGGCCGCCGACCGCGACGGCTTCGTGGCCGAGGTGCAGCAGATGCGCCAGCGCGTGGAGCGCAACGTGCCCGCCAAGGACGCCGACCGGCAGCTCAAGCTCGGCCGCGGTGGCCTGCGCGACGTGGAGTTCAGCGTGCAGCTGCTGCAGCTCGTGCACGGCCGCAGCGACGTCATGCTGCGCAGCCCCAACACGCTCACCGCGCTCGAGTCCCTGGCGACCTGGGGCTACGTGGGCCGTGAGGATGCGGCCTCGCTGGCCAGCGCGTACCGGTTCCTGCGGACGCTGGAGCACCGCATCCAGCTGCACCGGATGACCCGCTCCCACGTCGTGCCGCGCGACGACGAGGACCTGCGCCGACTCGGCCGGGGCATGGGGTTCACCCGGGAGCCGGGCCGGGAGCTCACCGAGGCCTGGCAGCGCCGGGCGCACGAGGTGCGGCGGATCCACGAGAAGCTGTTCTACCGGCCACTGCTCGAGGCGGTGGCGCGGCTGGGCGGCGGCGAGGCGCGGCTCACCCCGCAGGCGGCGCGCGACCGGCTCGATGCACTGGGCTTCCGCGACCCGGTCGGCGCGCTGCAGCACATCGAGGCGCTCACGGCCGGGGTCAGCCGCCGGGCAGCGATCCAGCGCACGCTGCTGCCGGTGATGCTCGCCTGGTTCGCCAATGCGCCGGACCCCGACGCCGGCCTGCTGGGCTTCCGGCGGGTCTCCGACGCCCTCGGGGGGACGCCCTGGTACCTGCGCCTGCTGCGCGACGAGAGCGCGACGGCCGAGCGCCTGGCCACGGTGCTGGCCAGCAGCCGGTACTCCTCGGAGCTGCTGCTGCGCGCGCCCGAGGGCGTCTCGGTCCTGGCCGACGCGACGGAGCTGCGGCCCCGACAGTCCGGCGTGCTCACCGCGGAGTTCGCGGCGACGGCGGCGCGCTATGACGACGCCGGCGAGGCGGTGGCCGCGGTCCGCGCGCTGCGGCGCCGCGAGCTGTTCCGCATCTCCGCCACGGACATCCTCGGGGACCTGACCGTGGAGGACGTCGGCAACGCGCTCACCGACGTGGCCGACGCCACCATCGACAGCGCGCTCCAGGCCGCGACGCACGCGGTCGAGCTGGCACGTGGGGGGCCGCTGCCGACGAGGTTGCTCGTCATCGGGATGGGCCGGTTCGGCGGAGGCGAGATCGGCTACGGCAGCGACGCGGACGTCGTCTTCGTGCACGACCCGCTGCCCGGCGCCGACGATCGCGAGGCGGCCGCCGCGGCGACGCTGGTGGCCAACGAGCTGCGCACGCTGCTCAACGCGCCGTCCACCGATCCGCCCCTGGCCCTCGACACCGACCTGCGGCCCGAGGGCAAGCAGGGGCCGATGGTGCGCACGGTCGGCGCGTACGCCGCCTACTACGACCGGTGGCGCTCGTTCTGGGAGGCCCAGGCCCTGCTGCGCGCGGACCGGGTGGCCGGGGACGCCGAGGTCTGGGCTGCGGTGCGGGCCTCGATCGACCCGATCCGCTGGCCCGCCGAGGGTGTGGGCGCCGACCAGCTGCGTGAGATCCGCCGGCTCAAGGCGCGCATGGAGAACGAGCGGTTGCCTCGCGGTGCCGACCCCACCCTGCACACCAAGCTCGGCCGGGGTGGCCTGTCGGACGTCGAGTGGGTGATCCAGCTGCTGCAGCTGCAGCACGCCCATCGGGTGCCCGAGCTGCGCACCACTCGCACGATGCCGGCCCTCGCGGCGGCGCGTCGGGTCGGCCTGCTCGAGGCGACCGACGCCGAGGTGCTCAGCGATGCCTGGCGGATGGCCACGCGCATCCGCAACGTGGTCATGCTCGTGCGCGGCCGACCCTCGGACCTGGTCCCCACCGAGGTGCGTGAGCTCGGCGCGGTCGGCCGCATCCTGGGCTACGCGCCGGGCGAGTCGGGCGCGCTGCTCGAGGACTACCGCCGCACCACCCGACGGGCACGGGTCGTGGCCGAGCGGCTGTTCTACGGCCAGGAGCAGTAGCGGGACGGCTGGTCGCGGCTCACGGCTGCAGCGGCTGCTCGGTGCCGACCGTCTCCGGCAGGCTCCTGTCGTAGCGGAACTCCCACCACACGTGGTACATCGCGACCACGCTGCCGAGCAGGATGCTCACCACGATGAGCCCGAGCAGGGCGTTGGCGACGAGATGCCCCCGCTGCGAGGGATCGGCCAGCACGAATCGGCTCGGCTCCGCCGGGTCGTGGGCGACCTCCACGTTGGAGCCGCGCGGCCAGGACGAGGCCGCCGCCTGCTGGGCCGGGGCGGTGATGGACTCACCGGAGCGGGCCCGGAACTCCACGACAGGGGAGAAGACCAGGCGCCGCTGTGGCGTGGAGGTCATCGTGTTGTCGACGACGGTGCCGACGGCACGCACCCCTTCCCGGCGCAGCGAGGCGTTGGCCGACTCCTCGCGCAGCGCCTTCACCAGCGACCAGACGACGGCGACGAGCACGACGGCGGCCACGCTGGCGGTGAAGCCCAGCAGCACGGTCGTCATGGCCACATCGCAGGTTCGCGCGCTGCCCCTCGCAGGCGGGTGGGCGGCAGCTCATGAGGCCGACCGAGCATGCAGCGGCGGGCCGGCGCTCACCAGCCGAGCTTGGCAGCTCACCAGCCGAGCCGGGCAGCTCACCAGCCGAGCCGCTCACCAGCCGAGCCAGGCCTCCGGGTCCATGAACTTGCCGTTGCGCAGCACCTCGAAGTGCAGGTGCGTGCCGGTGGAGTTGCCCGTGCCGCCCATGGCGCCGATCCGGTCGCCGGTCTGCACCGTCGCGCCGGGGGCGATCGAGATCCGTGAGAGGTGGTTGTACGTCGTCTCGTAGCCGTTGCCGTGGTCGATCACGACCTGGTTGCCGTACGGCCCGGCCCACCCCGCGGAGACGACCTTGCCGCTGGCCGCCGCCATGATCGGCGTGCCCGTCGAGCCGGCGAAGTCCAAGCCGGTGTGGTACCCACTGGACCAGTACCCGCCGGCCTGCCCGTACCGGGCCGTGAGCCGGTAGTTGCCCTTGGCGACGGGGGCCTGGCGGCTGGCGGCCAGGCTCTCCTTGTACACCGCGACCTTCTCCTTGGCCGCCGCGTACTGCGCCTTCGACTCGGCCTTGTCGGCCTCCCGCTCGGCCAGCTCCGCGTCGGCGCGCGCAACGCCCTCCTCGGCGGTGGTCAGCTGCTCCAGCGCCTCCTCGCCGCGCACGACCGCGGCCTCGAGCCGCAGCTCCGTGCGCCCCGCCTCGGCAGCCGCGGCCTCAGCCTGTTCCGGCGTCGCCCCGCCGGGCAGGATCCCGGTCAGGCCGCTGGCATCGGCCTGCATGCTGGCCACGGTGCCGGCCGCGGCCTCGTTGGCCTCGGTGGCGGCTGCCAGCTCGGCGACCGCCACCTCGGCGGAGGCCTGCGCAGCGGCAAGCTCGCCCTGCGCTGCCTCGAGCACCTCGGCGGCCTCGGCAGCCTGCTCCTTGTCCTTGACGTAGGCGGCCCGATCCTTGCGCGCCTCCGCGGTGGCCTTGGCCACGTCCGCCGGTTGGGCGCCGCCCTTGGGCGGCTTCGGCGCGGCCACGGCCGTCTCCTCGGCTGCCGGCGGCGCCCCCGCCTCGGCCGCCAGCGCCGCCTCCGCCCCTGGGGCGCTCTCGGCCGCGGGGGATGGGGCCTGCCCCGCAGCGGCCAGCGCCGCCTGCTTCACGCTGGGGTCGGCCGCGGGCGGCGTGGGGGCGGCCGCCGTGGGCAGCGCGGGCGCCGCCTCGGCCTGCGCGGCAGCCCGACCGGCCGCCGCGCCGTCGCTGCGGCTGGCCTCGTCGGCCTGGTCGGCCCGGGCCGCGGCCGCCCCGGAGTCGGCGCCGGGGTCAGGTCCCGTGAGGTCCTCGTCGTCGACGCCCAGGGCCTCCTGCAGCTGGCGGGTCAGCTCCTCCGGGCTCGCGGCCTGGATCGAGTGCGAGGCGACGGCGCTGGATGCGGTGGGCAGGCTGGCCGCCCCCACCACCCCGAGGGTGAGGGCCGCGATCGTCCCGGCCTTGAGCAGCGTCGCCGCCGCGATGCCGAGCCGGATCTCGTCGATGACCAGCAGCAGCGGCAGGTCGGTCTCCCTGAGCAGCCGCAGCGGGATCTCGCCGACCTGGCCAGGTGCCAGGAGGGTGTCGATGGCCTCCTGGCGGCGCAGCCGGGGACCGAGCGAGAGGTCACCCAGGTCGTCGATCACCAGGTCGTAGTCGTGCTGGGCGAGCTGGTCGTGCACCAGGGCCCACGGGTCGGCCACACCCGAGGCGGGCAGGAACTGCACCGGGACGCCGTCGTCACGGGCACGGGCCACGGCCCGCTCGAACAGGTCCCGCTCCCGGTTGATCGCCAGCAGCGCGAGCTCGTCGTCCTCCTGGACCGACAGGTCCTCGGAGCCGATCACGATGACGTCGAGCTCGGCGCTCGCCGTGGCCGCCACGGCGACGGCGGCGTACGCGGCCAGCCCTGAGACGGCTCCCCGGCTGTGGTCCACCACCGCGAGGATCCGCCGGAACGGGGCCGGGTCATCCTGTGCCAGGAAGATCGCGAAGCCGGGGACGTCGTCGTCGGTGTGCCTGGCCGTGGCCAGCAGCAGCTGGCCCAGCAGGGCGTGCGGCTCGGCAAGGTCCCGGCGGATCCCCACGAAGCCGATCCGGCGCTGCGCGGCCAGGGCGAGCGCCTCGGCGATCGAGGGTTCCGAGGTGGCGCTGGCCACCACCTCCACGCCCTGGTCGAGGGACGTCGGCGCATCCCAGCCGGCCAGGATCGCGGTGCCGCTGGCGTAGCGCTGGGCGATGGCCAGTGGCGCACGGCTGCTCGGGTGCCCGTCGACCACGACGAGCATGTCGGGGGTGCTGCCGTAGGGCATGGCGCTCCTTGTCGTCCCTGGCCCCGCTGGCCGCCGGGCGCGGCCGAGCCCAGTGTGCCCGACCGGGCACGCTCATGCCCGAGCGCGTGCGGAGCATCGCCGGGTGTCCCGCGGGTAGTCGGCCTGATGGGCATGCTCCAGGACAGGGTGGCGCTGGTCACCGGGGCGACCAGCGGCATCGGGGCGGCGACGGCGCGCAGGTTCGCCCGTGAGGGTGCGGCGGTGGTGCTCGTGGCCCGCAACGAGCACGACGGCACGGCCCTCGCCGACCAGCTGCAGGCCGCCGGGCACGCCGCGCTGTTCGCGCGTGCCGATGTCGCCGACCCGGGTGAGCTGGAGGCGGCGATCTCGGCCGGGGTGGCGCGGTTCGGCCGGCTCGATGTGGTCGTGGCCAACGCCGGGATCAACGGGGTGTGGGCGCCCGTGGAGGAGCTGGCGCCCGAGGAGTGGGCGGCGACCCTGGCCACGAACCTCACCGGCACGTTCCTGACCGTCCACTTCGCAGTGCCGCACCTGCGCCGGGCCGGCTCGGGCAGCATCATCGTGATGAGCAGCGTCAACGGCACCCGCACCTTCTCGAACCCCGGCACCAGCGCCTACGCCAGCACGAAGGCCGCGCAGGTGGCCTTCGCGAAGGTCGTGGCCCTCGAGCTGGGTCGTGACGGGATCCGGTGCAACGCGGTCTGCCCGGGCGCGATCGACACGAACATCGAGCAGAGCACGCATCCCCGGCACACCGAGCAGATCGGGATCGAGGTGGAGCTGCCCTCAGGCAGCCCGGCCGTTGACGGCGGCCAGGGTGACGCGGACGAGGTCGCCGACGTCTGCCTGTTCCTGGCCAGCGACCTCAGCCGGCACGTCTCCGGCGTGGAGCTGTTCGTCGACGGCGGGGCCTCGCTGCTGCGGTGAGCGCCCGAGCAGCTGGGTCCGGCTCTGCGCCCGGGGGCTGGTAGCCGACGGTCACCGCAGCGGCCGCGTCGATGTCGGCCGTGCCGCCGGCGTGGACACTGCGCCTGCTGCGCATGGGCTGATCATCCCCCGCGGCGCCGTGGGCGTCCAACACCTGGTCCACGGCAGTGAGCACGTCCTCGGTCGTGACGGCCAGCAGGGCTGGATCAGGGTCGGTGGCGAACACCTCGCCCCGGCGCAGCAATGCGTCGGTGAGCGCGAGGTGCGGGCCGGGCGGCGGCCCCCACTGCTCGATGGGTGCCGGTCCGAAGAGCACCACGGAGGGGCGCCGGTAGGCCGAGGCCAGGTGGGCGGCGCCGGTGTCGGCAGTCACGACCAGGGCGGCGTGGGCGATCGTGGCAGCGAACTGCGCCAGGCCCAGCCGCCCTGCGAGCATCGCAGCGTCCGGCAGCTGAGCCGCCGCGACCGCGGCCAGCCCCCGTGGCACGTCCGACCCTCCGCCGGTCATCACCACGCGGTGGCCCGCGCGAGACAGCGCCCGCGCCACCGCCGCGAACCGGGCCACCGGCCACGCCCGGGAGCCGTGGGCGGCGCCGACGTGCACGACCGCTGCGCCGGGGGCTGGACCGGCCGCGGCGGGCACCGGCAGGTGCAGGTCCAGCGGATCCGCGGCGATGCCGAACCAGTGCAGCATCCGCGCCCAGCGCTCGCGCTCGTGCAGGTCGTCCCGCCACGGGGGTCCCGCGCTGGCGCCGCCACCGGCATGGCTGAGCACCCGGCGGGCGGCGAGCTCCTGGACCCGGGGCAGGCTCTGGCCGCCATGGCCGTGGAGGTTCACTGCCACGTCGATGCCGCTGGGGGGCACGGGCAGCGGGACGTCGAGGCCGTGCGGCGTGTCGAGCAGGTCGATGCCGCCGATCAGCTCGACCACCGGGGCGAGCCACCCGGCCGCCGCGTAGGCGATGCGGTGCTCCGGGAACGCCGCACGCAGTGCGCGCAGCGCCGGGACCGCGACCAGGAGGTCACCCAGCTTGAGTGGACGCACCGCCAGCAGCAGCGGCCGATCGTGCCCAGCTGCGTGCGGCATCCCGCCTCCTCGCCCCGGTGGTCGTCCCCGGGCGGGTACCCCCGCAGCCGCCGGGCATCCCGCCCGACGTCGGCCGCGAGCGGCGGACTGGGGCCGGGCCTGTGGAGCCGCCGCTGGGCATGAAGAGATGGGGCCGAGCATGAGGAGACCCCGCCGCTGGGCATGAGGAGACGGGGCAGAGCGTGAAGAGACCCCGCCGCGACGGGGGAGCAACGGCGGGGCCTCCGGCCAGCAGCGTACGCCGGCTCGCGGGCTTGCGTCAGCCGGCTCGGCGTGTCGTCTTGATCACGCCCGCTGGCCCTGCAGGGTCAATCGGTCTGGACGAACGCGGTCGCGCGGGGGTTCCACAGCAGGCCCAGCACGATGAGCCTGAGCGGCCGTTGAGCGCGATCACCCAGAACGCCGCGAAGGCCCGTGCAGCCCCCGCTGACTCCGCAACCGTCTCAGTTCCCACGCCCCGGGTCCCGGCCGCGACACTGCAGCGCCCGGGAGCCGCATCGGGCGACGCGTACTGCGCGAGGCCGCAGATGGGCTCGCCGGGGGATGGCTCGCGCGAGGATGTGGCCACGTTGATCGCGACCGCGCATGTGGTCGAGCGAGCGGGAGGTGACCCGTGGCTCGGCCGGAGAGGACCGAGCATGGATCCGGCAGGCGCTGGCGAACCACCCGTTCCGAGGCAGGAGCAAGCCGTGCCACGCGAGGGCCGTGCCGCCGAGGAGGTGCTGCCCGACGCGCTCGTCGAGGGTGACCGACGCAGCCTCCCGCCGTGGTTCCGGCGCGCGGTCATCCTGGTCCTGGTGCTCGCCGCGGCGTCGCGGATCATCGTCTGGGGCTTCGGGCAGCTCACGTCCTTCTGGTACGTGCTGTTCTTCGCGTTCTTCCTGGGCCTGGCCATGGAGCCGGCGGTGAACGCCCTGCAGCGCCGGGGGCTGCGGCGAGGGCTGGGGACGTTCCTGGTGATGGCCGGCCTCATCGTCGCCGCGGTGACCTTCTTCGCGGTGTTCGGCGCCCTGCTTGCCGACCAGCTGGCGCAGCTCATCGGCAGCCTGCCGTCGGTGCTCACGACCGTCTTCGACTGGGCCAACCGGCGGTTCGGCACCCAGCTGAACCCCAACGAGATCCTCAGCAACGTCGGACTCGGGCCCAAGGACATCGCCACCATCGCCCAGAACCTCGGGGTGGGCCTGCTCGGGGTGCTCGGCACGGCTGTGAACTGGGTGTTCTCGCTGTTCACGATCATGCTGTTCGCGTTCTACTTCGCCGCTGACGGGCCCAGCTTCCGGCGCACCGTCGCGTCCTGGCTGCCGCCCGAGCGCCAGCGCACCTTCCTGACCGTCGTCGACATCTCCACCCAGAAGGCAGGCGGGTACGTGATCTCCCGTGGACTGCTCGCCCTGGTCAGCGCGATCTTCCACGGCATCGTGTTCTACCTGGTGGACCTGGGGTTCTGGCTGCCGATGGCGCTGTGGGTGGGCCTGGTCTCGCAGTTCATCCCCACGATCGGCACCTACCTGGCCGGCGCCCTGCCGATCATCATCGCCCTGGTGCAGGGCGAGCCCATCACCGCCCTGATCGTGCTGGTCGTCGTCGTCGGCTACCAGCAGGTGGAGAACTACTTCGTGGCGCCCCGGATCACGCGCAGCACGTTGGAGATCCATCCGGCCGTGGCGTTCGGCTCGGTGATCGCCGGCACCGCGCTGTTCGGCGTGACTGGGGCGCTGCTGGCGATCCCCGTGGTCGCGACGGTGCAGTCCGTGGTGACCGTGTACGGCCGGCGCTACGAGCTGGTCGAGGAGTTCGGGGTGGTCGCTGGCGAGAGCGACCGCGATCGGGTCGAGGCAGCGATGCGCGCCGCCGACCCCGGCTACTCGGGGCGAGGTGCGGTCACCCGCCCGCCGGTGCCCCCCGCCGAGGGCTGAGCGCCCGCCGGTGCCCCCGCCGAGGGCTGAGCGCTCGACGGGGGCACCGGGAAGAGTCGCCACCTGCCGGTCAGTGCTGCCGACCCTGCTCCCCGGACTCGCAGCCCCGCGGCACGCGGGGAAGCCGTGCCCGCGATTCGAGGGCGCCTTTCCAGCAGCCGTTCCTGGTGGGGAACTGGCAGCTGGCTCCACGCGGTAGCTGACGGCATCGCCTGCCCATCCCTTCGGGACCTTGGACCAGCGCACTGGGCGGCTGCCCGGAGTAGAAGGGAGGTGGAGGGTCGCACCGCCGTTCCGGCCCCTGGGGCCGCAGGGAGGTCCCTTGCCCCACGGGGCAGCCCCGTCTGTGCTGGGTCACAGCCTCGCCGTGGCCGTGGCCTGGCCCCCTGTTCCAGCTCGCTCACCTGCCGTGCCCTCCTGCAGACCTCGAGGTCGGAGCGCTCCCACGTCGCAGTTCGATCTCGGCCGGTATGGGCGGGGCGCTGATGCCGACTGATGAAGAAGGGTTCATCGGAGAAGAGTCGCGGGCAAGCGACAGGAGCGCGTCATGGCCATTCGGCAGCTCACGCCAGTACTCCCCACAACCAGGCCCGCCCCAACAGTGCCTGATGCCTCGGTCATCGACGGACAGGCCCTGCGGGGCGTGGTCGTCGGGCTCGGTCTTTCCGCCGTGCTGTGGCTGATCATCGCCCTCGTCGTCATCGCCGTCTGGTGACTCTGCGCCACCCGTCATCGCATGCGACGCATGTGACAGGGGTAATCAAGAGCCGTACCGGGGATGGGGAATGGGCTCGTCCCCTGTGGGCAGTGATAAGGCACCCGACCCCGGTTCGAGGCGACCCAGGAGCTGCCGGGCAGACGATCACCGGGGTCGGGTACCTCTTTGGGGAGCAACGCTCAGCGGGGGCGGCCGTGGATGACAGCGATCTGGTGATATGAGTGGAGCGGTGGCTGGGACTCGTGCTCGGGTGCGCGTTCGACCTGGTCGAGGACGACAACAGCTTCGTCCTGGTGCACGAGTCCGAGGACCGACCGCACGCCGGTCGCGATGAGTGCGGTGGCGGCGCTGATGGAGGGTGCTTGGGGCGACTCGGCGGCAGCGGTCAGCGATCGCGCCGAAACCCTGGCCTGGTCTCGACATCCTGAGCGGACCCTCGTTGCTTCACGAAACCGCCGGGTTCGGGGTCCGACGGCCGGGAGCCGGGGCCGCAGCCGGGGGCGCCGTCAGAAGTTGCCGGGGGCGACGTCGATGTCCATCACCGTCGAGTCCGGCCTCGGGCCCACGTCGGGATCGGTGATGACGGCGGCGAGAAGGGTCGCCCCGAGCAGCACGGCCCAGTAGGCCAACAGCCCAGTGAAGAGGGCGAACACCACACCGATCGGCCCGTAGGCGTCGCTCTGGCGGATGATCGACGGGCTGAGGAAGATCGCGGACCACGCCACGATCCCGAGCCGACCGACGGTCGCGAAGGAGGCCGCGAGCAGGATCCGCCGGCGTGCCACCTGGCCCCGGGTCATCAGCGTCTGCGTGAGCACCTCGGCGGCGAACCACATCACGAGGATCAGTGCGGCGACGAGCAGGGCAAGGGCCACTCCCGACGTCCTGACAACAGTGCGCAGCTCCGTGACCATCACGACCAGCAGCAGCTGGACCGCGATCCACACCAGGGCCCGCCACTGCGCCCGAACTGGAAGCTGCGGGGTGCCCCACACCGCGTTGTACGCCCGGGACGCGCGCTTGGAGAGCGTGAAGGCGGCGTACGCCGTCAGGACGAGACCCAACCAGTAGATCCCCTCGGTGCGGACCGCGATGAGGTCCTGCACCGCCTTCGCTGCGGCTCCGGCGAGCCCGAAGCGCTTGATGACCTCCTCGGCGACGATGTTCGATCCCGGCGCGGCCACGGCCGCGGCGAGGGCCAGGATCAGCGGGAAGAGCGCCACGAACGACTGCGCCGCCAGCGTGTAGGCCCGATCGAGGAGCTCGAGCTGCCCGATGCGGGCCACGAGATGACGACCCCGGGCAACAACCCACCCCGTCCGATCCGCCGTGAAGGCACCCATGCGCTGATCCTCCACGCCGAGGGCGCGGGAGGCGGCAGGACGGGCACCTGCGGCGGGAGGCGCGGCAGTGTCTGCAGGCCGCGTGGCAGGCGCATGCCGCGCAGATGCTCGGCCACGCCGCGCAGCGGACCGCCACCGCCGAGGACGCCGCCAACGTGCTCGCAAAGACGTCCCTCAATCGTGTGGCGGCCTCGGATGGGCTGCCGCAGGCGCCGGACACCAGCCCCCTGGCTCTCAGCGTCACGCGACAGGTGCTGGCCACGCTGCGACCCCTGACAAGCGTCCCCGCCCCACACTGGACGCGCTGGTGTTCTTCGAGAGGCGCCCATCTCCGCGGCGCGGTGGGGCACTCTGGCGCGAGCAGGTCTCCCGACGGGTGCCTCACGCCGCCGCGAGCAGCCGGTCTGCGGTGGCCGCGAACTCGACCGGGTTGCGCAGCATCCACCCGTGGTTCCCGGCGACGA
>DASVBK010000087.1:0-12487 GCA_036375875.1 Candidatus Nanopelagicales bacterium | reverse complement strand
CGCTGTGCGTGGCGAGGTCGTGGTGGTCTCGTACAACGACGAGGCCTGGGTGAGCCCGGACGAGCTCGTCGGCTGGCTGCGCGAGGCCGGGCACGCCGAGGTGCGGGTCCTGGCCTTCGACGCCAAGCGATATGTCGGCGCACTCATCGGCATCCACGATCCCGCCGGACGCCGCGTCGGGCAGGTCTCACACACCCGCAACACCGAGTTCGTGTTCGTGGCCGGCTCGCGCGAGCGAGTCGAGGCCGCAGTCCAGCAGGCGGGCACCGAGCAGGCGGGCACCGAGCACGCCGCGCCTCAGCGGACGGCGGCGGGGCGTGCCTTCACCAGGTCGTCGATCGCCCGGCCCAGCCGTCCGAAGCCACGCGGATAGCAGACGTAGGGCGCACCCTCGCAGGCGTTCGGCTTCGACTTGGCCCAGTCCGGGTCACCGAACCGGTTGCCGATGTTCGTCAGCGTCGCCACCACGTACCACCGGCCGTCCTGGCCGGGCAGCGCCCGCACGATGCCGGTGTCGCTGCCCGCGTTGTAGGTCAGGCCCGTCTTGTGCGCGAACGTCACCTGCGCGGCGTTGGCGCACGGGCGGGTGTCGAAGCCGAAGTCGATCGCCAGGTCGCCGTCGTAGGTGACGACGTTCCCCGTCGCGGGGTCCACCCAGCGCCCCGGCACCGTCGACGGGATGCCCGGCGCGGCGTCCGGCGACCCGCACAGGTTCACGGGGTTGAGCACCTCGTTGAACGACTGGTCGGCCAGCAGCGCCTGGTAGTGCGCGCGCGAGGTCGGCGTGAGCACGTCGGCGGTGACGCGCTGCCCCTTCGGGTCGAGCCAGAGCGGGCCCGGGGCCCCTGCGGCCAGCAGCATGAGCTTGGCGGTGTCCAGCGCGCCCATGCTCATCGTCCCGGACGACCAGCCGTTGCCCACCACGGGATAGGCCGGCTGCATGCGCAGCGAGGTGAGGCCGAGGTCCTGGAAGTGCTGGTTGGCCGCGGCGAGCGCGCCCTTGTCGTTGACCGCCTGCAGCAGCACGCAGGTCGCGAAGTTGTCCGAGACCGTGATCATCTGGTCGAGCCAGCTGGCGACCGTGTCGGTCGCGCCCTCGGCCTGGGGGTGGGGGTTCGGTGCCAGCTGGCTGGGGCCGTAGCCGCAGGTGCGGGCGGGGTCCTTGGCCTTCTTCGTGGTGTCCTCGTGGTACCTCAGCGACGTGTCGAGGGCGAGTTGGCCCTCATCGATGAGGCGATAGATCGAGTGGGCGACCATCACCTTGAGCACGCTCGCGGGGTACGCGGCCATGTACCGCTTGGCCGGGGTGGCCACCGGGACGGTCACGTCCTCCGCCGCAGGACCGGCTGCCCAGGCCGCGGCATCGTCCCAACGCTCCTGGCGCCAACGCGAGAACTCCACGCCAGTGGTGGACATGGTCGTCGGATCGATCGCCACCTCGAAGCCCTGCGGGCTGTCGCGGTCATAGAGCACGTTGGCCACGCCCACCACCTGGCCACTGCCGCCCAGCTCGATGACGGCGGTGTCCACGTTGGGCAGGAATGCCGCGGGCTTCGCTGCGCCCTTGCCGTTGTTGTTGCTGAAGTCGACGAGCGTGCTGAACTGGGCGGTCGTCGTGACCGCAGTGAGCAGGCCAGCAGCCAGTCGCTGCGACTCCTCGACGAACGGGTCGGCGGCATCGTCCGCCGCCACGGGCAGCGCGCCGGCGAGCACCAGGGATCCGGCGGCGAGCGAGGCCAGCAGCGCGCGGCGGGCGCGGCGCACGACAGGGGCCGGACCCGCACCCCTCGACCCCACGCTGGTCGCCTGCCCCACAGCCGCCTCCAACCCTGCCACGCCCTGCCTGTCAGCGAGGGTAGCCACGGATCGTGACCTGAGCCAAGACGGGAGCGACCGAACGGGTGAACTCCGGCAGTTCAGGCGATCGGCGCACCCGTCGCCGCCGGACCGAGCTCGATCCCGGCGGCTGCCGTGCTCACCCTGGTGCCCCGCTGGCCCGCCAGCATGCCCGGCAGGTCCCCGAGCCCGCCGATGACCGCCACCCGCCCTTCCCCCGAGCGGGCGAACTCACAGGCCGCGGCCACCTTCGGCCCCATCGAGCCGGCCGCGAAGGGCAGCGCCTCCAGTGCGTCCGGATGGGCCCTGCGCACGACGCGCGCCGCCGGGGTCCCCCAGTCCAGCGACACGGCCTCGACATCGGTGGCGACCACGAGCACGTCGGCCCCGAGGCTGCGGGCCAGCAGCGACGAGGCGAGGTCCTTGTCGATGACCGCCTCGACGCCCACGAGGGTGCGGGGATTGCGGTCCTGCGGCCCGTCGTGGTGCTCGCCGGGCAGGTACATCGTGGGGATGCCACCGCCGCCGGTGCAGATCACCACGACCCCGCGCTCGAGCAGGTACTCGATGGGCGCCAGCTCGAAGATGCGCTGGGGCACCGGGCTGGCCACCACCCGGCGCCAACCCGGGCCATCGGGCTTCACGGTCCAGCCGCGTTGGGCGGCCAGGCGCTGCGCGACGGCCCGCTCGTACACCGGGCCGACGAACTTCGTGGGCTCGGTGAACGCCGGGTCGTGGGGATCGACCTCGGTCATGGTGAGGATCGTGGCCAGGTGCGTGTCCTCGGGCAGCAGGTTGCCCAGCTCCTGCTCGATGAGGTAGCCGATCATCCCCTCGGTCTGGGCGCCCAGCACGTCGAACGGGTAGGTGGACTCCTCGTCGTAGGCCGCGGCCTGCAACGCCAACAGGCCGACCTGCGGCCCGTTGCCGTGGGAGATCACCAGCTCGTGCTCGAGGGCGAGGGGCGCCATCGCCAGGCAGGCCTCCCGCACGTGCTCGCGCTGGCGGGCGATGGTCATCGGCTCGCCGCGGCGCTGCAGCGCATTGCCGCCCAGGGCGATCACGACGCGCATGACCGGCTCACCGCTGACGCATCGTGACCGACGGTGCTGCCGACCAGGTCGGGCCGTCGAGCGACGGACGACCGACCGGCACCTGCTGCGTGATGCAGTGCACGTTGCCCCCGCCCAGCAGGATCTCGCGGCCCGGCACGGTCAGGATGCGGCGACCGGGGAACATCTGCTCGTACGCCGCAACGGCCGCGGCGTCGTGCGCATCGTCGAAGACCGGCAGTACGACGATGCCGTTGCCGACGTAGGAGTTCACGTAGGAGCCGGCCAGCCGCTCGCCCTCGGTCCGGGGCTGGCTGCCGGGGATCGGGTCGACGCCGGCCGCCTCCTCAGCCGTGATCGTGATGGGCCCCGGCTGGTGGAGCGTGATCACCTCGAGCGGCCGCCCGCGCGCGTCCTGGGCCTCGCGCAGGATCGCCAGCGCCTCGTTCGAGCGCTGCCACTGCGGGTCGTCGCGGTCATCGGTCCAGGTGAGCATGACCACGCCGGGTGCCACGAACCGCGCGAAGTTGTCGACGTGTCCGTCGGTCTCATCGAGGTGCACCCCGCGGGGCAGCCAGATCACGCGCGTCGCCCCCAGGTGCGAGCACAGCAGCGCCTCGACCTGCTCCCGCGTGAGCTCGGGGTTGCGGTTCGGGTTGAGCAGGCACTCCTCGGTGGTCAGCACGGTGCCCTGGCCGTCGACGTCGATCGAGCCGCCCTCGAGCACGAGCTCGGGCAGGTAGCGCTGGCAGCGCTCGAGGTCGGCGACCTTCGGGCCCACCAGGTCGTCGGCGTCCCACGGGAAGTACAGCCCGCCGCGCAGCCCACCCCACGCGTTGAACTGCCAGGAGACTGCCCGCAGCTCGCCCGCGCCGTTCACCACGAAGGTCGGCCCGGTGTCACGGACCCACGCGTCGTTCGTGGTCATCTCGACGACCCGGATGTGCCGTGGCAGCCGCTGGCGGGCGTTCACGTACTGCCCCGCCGAGACCAGCACGGTGACCGGCTCGGCCGTGGCGATCGCCTCGGCGACCGCCGCGAACGCGGCCTGGGCCGGCTTGCCCCCCAGGCGCCAGTTGTCCGGGCGCTCGGGCCAGACCAGGTAGCAGCCGGCGTGCGGCTCCCACTCCGCAGGCATCCGGAAGCCGTCGCCGGCGGGCGTGCTGGGCAGGGCGTGCATCGCGTGGCCTCCTCAGGCGCGCGTCGGGGGCGAGGCAGGATGCTGCGGGGTCGATCGGTCGGCGACGTCCGTGGGACTGGCCGGCAGTTCCCCGGTCACGAGGGCCGCGGCGTCGTCGGGGGCGGAGCCGTCGAGCTCCACCGCGGCGCCCAGCTCCGGGTGCTCGCGCAGTCTGGCGCGCCAGCGCGGCGACCGCCAGACGAACACCTCCTGCACCACGAACGTGACGGCCAGGCCACCGACGATGAGCCAGAACGTCTGGGCGTCGAACAGCGACAGGTCGAACGGGTCGACCACGAAGAACACGATCGCCAGCAGCAGCGCACCCACGCACAGCAGTGCCGCGGCCCACGCGCCGAGCCGCCCGCCGGGCACGGCGTACGGCCGGTGCGCGGCGGCGTCGGTGACACGCAGGCGCAGGAACGCCAGCGACATCACGACGTAGGGCAGCAGGAACACGATCGAGCTGAACGCGAAGATGCTCCAGAAGAGCTCGTCGATGCTGCCATCCGTGCGCCAGTAGAGCACCCCATAGGTCACCGTGAAGATGGCGCTGACCGCGGCGGTGAGGTGCGCGGCGCCCGTCGGCGTGCCCCGCCTCGCGCTCATGGTGGCGAACACCGGCGGCAGGTCGCCCCGGCGCGCGGCCTCGGCCGCCGCCCGGTTGGCGCCGATGGTCCACGGGATGAGTGCGGCGAAGAAGGCGTAGAGGATCCCGACGCCGACCAGGTCGGTGAACGCGTTGTCGCCGAAGGCGACCTGCACGGCGTCCATGAGCCCGGAGGTCTCGGAGATCTGGTCCACCGGCAGGATCGCCTGCATGCCCATGGTGGCCATCAGGTAGAAGGCGCCGATCAGCACGCCGGCGACGAGGATGGTGCGCGGCACGTCGCGCTTCGGGTGCCGCATCTCCTGGCTGGCGCTGCTCATGAGCTCGAAGCCCAGGAAGTTGTAGATGATGATCGACACGGCCAGCGCCATCGTGGACCACGTCGGGATCATCGAGTCCGTGCTCCACGTGAGGGTGGTCGCCGCGTCGCCGGCCATGGCGACCTTGATGCCGCCGACGCCCAGCAGCGCGATCACGGCGACGGTGATGATGGCGCCCAGGTTGGACACCCACTTGCCGGTGTCGAGGGTGACGAGGTTGACGACCCAGTTCACGGCGATGAGCGCCAGCGCGATGAGCACCTGCGGCCAGAACGTCAGGTCGGGGAAGAACATCGCCGAGAGCACGGCGGAGAACATGAGGTACACCGACGGCACCCACAGGGCGACGTTGACCCAGTACCACCACGACGTGCGGGTGCCCCAGCGCGGCCCGAACGCCCGCACCACCCAGGAGTAGATGCCTCCGGTGTCCGGGTAGGTGGAGCCGAGCTCGGCGGTGATCAGGCCGTAGGGCACGAAGAACAGCACGATGATCAGGACCGTCCAGATGATCGCCGAGGGGCCGATCTGGGCGGTGAGGGTGACCTGGCTCAGCAGCAGGATGGCGCAGACGCTGAACAGGATCATGTCGAACATGCGCAGTGACGGTCGCCGGGTTGCGGTGGTGTCCTGCACGGTGCTCACTTCCTCTCTGGTTGCCATGGCAGGGTCACCGCAGGCCCAGGTCCTCGAGGAACGCCTCGATGCGTCCCTCGTGGTAGGCGCGCAGCGCGGGGGTGGGATGCGGCAGGCGGGGGTGGACGTACCACGCGAGCAGGCCCTTCTCCGTGTGGAGCCGGTTCTCGCTCTGCTCGTAGATGATCGAGGCCGGTGAGTCCATGACCTCGTCGGTGGCCTCGACGCCGCGCGAGGCCGGCAGGCAGTGCATGAACCGGGCGTGCGCGGGCGCGCGGGCCATGAGCCCGGCGTCGACCTGGTAGCGCGGCTTGAACGCGCGCACCCGGTCGGGGATCTCGGCCTCCTGGCCGAACCACCACCACAGGTCGGTGTAGACGAAGTCGGCCGTGCCGACCGCGTCCTCGACCTCCTCGGTCTCCAGGTAGCGCCCGCCGTAGCGCTCCCCGTTGGCGGCCACCTCGTCGAGCACCGTGGGCCACTGGGCCTTGATGCCGTACTGCTCGGGCCGGGCGTGGACGAAGGTGCCCCCGAGCATCGTGACGATCATGGCGGTGGAGGTGCACACGTTCGTGGCGTCGCCGACGAACACGACGGTGAGGTCCCGGAACTCCTTGTCGGGCAGCTTGTGCTCAGTCATGGTGAAGACGTCGCAGACGGCCTGGGTGGGGTGGTTGTAGTCGGTGAGGCCGTTGATGACCGGCACGGTGGCGTGCTCGGCGAAGTCCGTGACGGTGTGGTGGCGGAACGCCCGGATCTCGATGGCGTCGACCATCCGGGAGAGCACCGCGGCGGTGTCCTTGATGTTCTCCTTCTCACCGAGGTGGATCTCACCGGGCTTGAGGTAGAGCGCGTGGCCGCCGAGCTTGGTCATCGCCACCTCGAAGCTGACCCGCGTCCGGGTCGAGGCCTCCTCGAAGATCATGCCGAGCGAGGCCCCCTCGAGCAGGCGCGGGCAGGCGTGGTGCCGGTCGGCCGCCTTGAGCTCGGCGATGAGGCGCAGCTGCTGGCCGAGCACCTCGGGGCCGAGCTCCTGGGTGTCGACGAAGTGGTGCAGGGACTGGGGCACGGCGCACGACCTCTCGCTTCGACCGATGCCGGGCCAGACCGCTGGGGTCTGCACGCCCGTCCGGTGGGCGGGCCATCACCCATCCTGCCGGAGATACTTGAGCGTGCGCTCAAGTCGTCGGACCCCAGTTGGCCGGGACCTAGGTCCCGCCCGTCAGTCCGGCGCAGCGATGCGTGTGGGCGGTGGCGCGTGCGGCGGGAGGCCGGCCTCCGCCCGGGCCGCCGAGCGCACCCAGTCGTGCGCCGTCGCTCGCGGGATGTCCACCTGCTGGGCCACCGCCTGCAGCGCCATCGCGTCGAGCAGCGCGAGCAGCCGCCAGGCGGAGGCGTGCGGGTCGGGGCACCGGAACGCCCCCGTCGCGACGCCGTCGCGGAACAGGTCGGCCATGAGCTGCTGCCACTGGGCGTTGACCCGCTGCGACACGGCCTGCAGCGCCGGGTGACGAGCCGCGGCGCTCCAGACATCGAGCCACACCTGGTACTGCCAGTCATCGCCCTCGGGCGCGAAGACCTCGATGAGCAGGTCGAGGCGCACCGCTGGGTCCTCGATGGTGGCCAGCGTCGCGCGCACGCGGTCGAGGTCGGCCACGACGACCTCCTCGAAGGCGGTCGCGAGCAGCTCGTCGGCGGAGTCGAAGTAGTGGTGGAGCAGGCCGGTGCTGACGCCGGCCTCGCGGGCGATGTCCCGGCTGGTGGTCTGGCCCATCCCCTTGCGCCGCATGACCGCGACGGCCGCCTCGATGAAGTCGCGGCGCCGTTCCTCCGCGGACTTGTGCACCTGGGCCACGGCCCGCACGGTACCCGCGCGCGGCAGCCGGACCCCCCACTGCGGCCCCTATCCTGACGCGCGTGCACCTGACCCCGACCGAGGTCGACCGGCTGCTGCTGCGCACGGCCGCGGAGCTGGCCCGCGCCCGGCACGCCCGGGGGCTGCGGCTCAACGTGCCCGAGGCGACCGCGATCGTGGCCGACACAGTGGCTGAGGCGGCCCGCGACGGACGCACGCACGCCGAGGCGCTGGCGGCGGGACTGGGTGCCCTGGGGCCGCAGGACGTGCTGCCCGGGGTGGCCGACATCCTCACCCACGTGCACGTCGAGGCGGTCTTCGACGATGGCTCGCGGCTGGTCACGGTCACCGACCCGATCGGCGGCGGGCACCTCGGTGCCGAGGCGCCGGGCGCGCTGCTGCCGGGGGCGCACCGCGACGAGGAGGGCGTGCACGTCGGCGACGCCACGCGCTCGGCCGACACCGTGCGCGTGCTCGTCGTCAACGAGGCGGTCGTGCCTGTCTCGGTCACGTCGCACTTCCACTTCTTCGAGACGAACCCGCGGCTGCGGTTCGACCGGGCTGCGGCGTACGGACGACGCCTCGACGTGCCGGCCGGCGCCACGGTCGCCTTCCCGCCCGGCGAGCCGGTCGAGGTCGCCCTCGTGCCCATCGGCGGCGCCCGGGTGGTCGTCGGGTTCGCCGGCCTGGTCGACGGGCCGCTCGACGCGCCGGGCGCCCGGGAGGCGGCGCTGGCGAAGGCGCGTGCCTGCGGGTTCGCCGACTCGGGAGGGCCGACGTGAGCCGGGGCCCGGAGTCCGACCTCGCGGTCCACGGCCCCCGGCTGGGCGACCGGGTCCGCCTCGGCGACACCGGCCTGGCCCTCGAGGTGATGGCCGACGACCGGCTGCCCGGCGACGAGCTGCTGCTCGGCTTCGGCAGGAACGGCCGTGACGGCATGGGCCTGCGGGCGGTCCGCACCGACCAGTCGTGCGACGTGGTGATCACGAACGTGCTGCTGCTCGACGCCGTCCTCGGCGTGCGCGTCACGTCCATCGGCATCCGGGCGGGCCGGATCGTCGCGCTGGGCCGGTCCGGCAACCCGGACACCACCGACGGAGTGGGCGTGGTCGTCGGCAGCGGCACCATCGTGATCCCGGGCGAGGGCCTGATCGCCACGGCCGGCGGCATCGACCCGCACGTGCACGGCTTGAGCCCCCGGGTCATGGAGGCAGCGCTGGCCTCGGGGGTGACGAGCCTGCTGGTGCAGGAGTTCGGACCGTTCTGGGGTGTCGGCGTCGGCTCCGGCTGGGCGTTGCGGGCGGCGTACGCGGCGTTCGACGCCTGGCCGATCAACGTGGGGGTCCTCGGCCGTGGCGCGGCGTCGCGGCCGGGGCCGCTGCTCGAGGCGCTCGAGGCCGGCGTCTGCGGGTTCAAGGTGCACGAGGACACCGGCGCGCACCTGCGCACGCTGGACACCGCGCTGACCGTCGCCGAGGAGCACGACGTCGCGGTCTGCCTGCACACCGACGGCCTCAACGAGGGGCTGACCGTCGAGGACACCCTCGCGGTGCTCGACGGCCGCGCCGTGCACGCCTTCCACGTCGAGGGCTGTGGTGGCGGGCACACCCCGGACGTGCTGCGCCTGGCCGGCGTCGACCACGTGCTGGCCAGCTCGACGAACCCGACCCTGCCGTTCGGCGTGAACGCCCTGGCCGAGCACGTCTCGATGATCATGGCCAGCCACGGCCTGCACCCCGAGAGCCCCGGCGACGTGGCGCTGGCCCGCGCCCGGGTGCGGGCCGCGACGATGGGGGCGGAGAACCTGCTCCACGACCACGGCGTCATCCCGATGACGAGCTCGGATGCCCTGGGGATGGGTCGCGCCGGGGAGACGTGGCGGCGCACGTTCGCCCTCGCCGCGGTCACCAAGGGCGCCGCCGGGGCGTTCACCGACACCGAGGACGCCGCCGCGGGGCACGACAACGACCGCGTGCTGCGCTACCTGGCCAAGCTCACGACCAACCCCGCGCTCGTGCACGGCATCGCCCACGAGGTGGGCTCGCTGCAGCCCGGGCGCATGGCCGACATCGTGCTGTGGCGCCCGGCGTCGTTCGCCGCCAAGCCGGCGCTCGTGCTCAAGTCGGGCCTGCCGGCGTGGGGGCCGCTGGGCGACCCGAACGCCACGATCGACAGCGTGGAGCCGCTGCGCCTGGGGCCGCAGTTCGGTGGCCACGGCGCGGCACCGGCGCAGCTGTCCGTGCTGTTCACGAACGGTGCGGCGGACGAGTCACAGGCGCCGTTCCCGACCGCACGGCGCCGGGTGCCGGTGCGTGGCACCCGGTCGGTGCGGCTGCGCCAGCTGGTGCGCAACGCGACACTCGCCGAGGTCCGCGTCGACCCCGGCACCGCGCAGGTGTCCATGGACGGCCAGCCGCTGCGGTTCGACCCCGTGGCGCGCGTGCCGCTGCAGCGGCTGTACTTCCTGTAGGGCGCGGCTCCCCGCGCGTGGCGGTCCTCAGAACGGGAGCCGCTGGCGCAGCGCGCCCACCTGGTTGGCGAGCATCGCCCTGGCCGTGTCGCGCATCGGCATCGGCTGGAAGGCCCGCGCCTGCGCGGTGAGGTCCCCAGCCTCGGTCGCGGTCAGCTCGATCTCGGCCGCCGCCGCGTTGGACTCCACCTGCGCCACCTTCGAGGCACCCGGGATGACCACGACATTCGGGTGGTGGAGCAGCCACGCCAGTGCGATCTGCGCAGGCGTCACGTCGTGCGCCGCGGCCACGTCGCGCAGGGCGTCGAGCAGCCCCGTGGCGCGCCGCAGGTTCTCCTCGAGGAACAGCGGGTTCGCGCGGCGCACGGCACCCGAGGGCTGGTGCGTCGCGTCGTAGCGCCCGGAGAGCAGGCCCTGCGCGAGCGGGCTCCAGGCGATCACCAGGCGACCGGCCTCGGCCGCGAACGGGACGAGGTCGTCGAGCGGCGCTGGGCGTGCGAGGCTGAACTGCACCTGGTTGCTCAGCACCGGTCGTCCCAGCGCCCGCTCGGCGTCCTGCCAGCGCCGCAGGGAGTAGTTGCTCACGCCCACCTCGACGACGGTGCCGGCGTCCTGGAGCGCGCGCATGCCGGGCATCGTGAGGGAGTCCGAGACGAGCGGGTTCGGCTGGTGCACCTGGTACAGGTCGATGCTCGCCACACCGAGCCGGCCGGCGCTGGCTCTGCCACGCAGCTCGACGATCGGGGCCAGCGGCAGGATCGGGAAGATCTTCGTGGCGATGAACGCCGACTCGCGCACGCCGCGCGCCTCGAGGGCAGCGCCGAGGATGCGCTCGCTGCGGCCGAACCCGTAGGCCTCCGCGGTGTCGAACAGCGTGATGCCCACGTCGGCGGCGCGGGCCACGATCTGGCCCGCGACCCGGTCGTCGTAGCCGGTGCCGTACCCCCACTCGCGGGAGCCGAACTGCCACGTGCCCAGGCCGATCCGGCTGATCGGCTTGGCAGTCGCGAGCTCCGTCAGGAAGCGCATGTGCCGGCCCTCAGCCGCCGGCCTTGCGGCGGAACATCTTCTGGGTCGGGCCCGTGCTCTGCGAGTGGGCGGCCGTGCCCGCGTCGCCGTGCGTCTCCTTGTGCGCGCCCGACGAGCCGTGCTTGTGGGCCAGCGCGTCGCGGTAGCGGGCCTTGAGGTCGGCGTTGGGGTCCGCGGCGGCGTCCGGGTCCGCGGTCGCATCGGCCGCGGCGTCGACGTCGGCGTCTGGCGCTGCCCCAGCACCCGTCGCCCCAGCTGCGGTGGCGTCCGGGCCCTCGGTCTGGTCCTGCGGGGGATCCTGCGGCTCGCTCATGACGGCTCCGTTCGGCGGTGGGGCCCCCACGCTAGTCGCCGAGCGACCGACGGGCAGCACCGGTCGACACCGGCCGGCACGCAACGAGGCCGGGCGCCGGTCGATCATGGCGGCATGGAGTCCGCGCGGCTGTTCGTGGCAGTCTGGCCCGACGCCGCCGCGCGGGCCGCGATCCGCGGCGACCTCGACGCCATCCGTGCCGCCCATCCGGAGCTGCGCTGGCAGCCAGAGGAGCGCTGGCACCTGACGCTGGCCTTCCTCGGCGCGGCCGATCCATCCGCGGTCGCCCGCCGGCTCGACACCCTGGCCCGCCGGGGGCTGCCGGTCGCCGAGCCGGTGCGCACCGTGGGTGCCGGCACCTTCGGCCCCGTCCTGTGGCTCGGGGTGGAGCACGGCGCCTGGCTGCGCGGCCTCGCCGACCACGTGCACGACGTCCTGCGCCCCGCCGACCGCCGATTCCGCGCGCACGTCACCGTGGCGCGGGCCCGCGGCGAGGGAGCCGAGCGAACCGCACGGGAGGCGGCGCCGAGCCTGGCCCAGCACCTCGGCCCGCACTGGCTGCCCGACGCCCTCACCCTGGTCGAGTCGCGCACCGGCCCGATCCCCACCTACCACGTGCTGCACCACTGGCCGCTGTCCGGCGGCGCCGCGTGATCCCGGAGGACCCCATGGAGCAGTTCCCGGTCGACGAGCGGATCGTGCACTGGAGCGCCACCGTCGACGCCCCCGTCGAGGACGCCTGGTGGGCGTGGACCACGGACGCGGGCATCCGCTCGTGGCTCGTCGACGACTCCCGGATCGAGCTGCGCGTCGGCGGCCCGTACGAGTGGTACTTCCTCGACGAGGGATCCCCCGGCGGCCGCGGCTCGGAGGGGTGCGTCGTGATCGGCTTCCAGGCCCCGACGATGCTCACGTTCACCTGGAACGCGCCGCCCCACCTGCCGCAGGCGCGCGCCCAGCGCACGGTCGTGCTGCTGCGACTGCGCCCCGTCGACGACGACGAGCGCACGCGCGTCGAGCTCACCCAGCTGGGCTGGGGGGACGGTGGCGAGTGGGATGAGGCCTTCGACTACTTCGACGCGGCGTGGGGCCGCGTGCTGGCACGCCTCGTGGCGTTCTTCGCCGGCATCGAGGAGCTGCCCGAAGCGTGAGCCCGCGACCCGCGAGCGCCCGGGCCGCGTGAGCT
>DASVBK010000086.1:0-4871 GCA_036375875.1 Candidatus Nanopelagicales bacterium | reverse complement strand
CGGCGCCTGGCTGCGCGGCCTCGCCGACCACGTGCACGACGTCCTGCGCCCCGCCGACCGCCGATTCCGCGCGCACGTCACCGTGGCCCGGGCCCGGGGCGCGGGAGCCGAGCGCGCCGCCCGGGAGGCGGCCTCGAGCCTGGCGGGGCACCTCGGCCCGCACTGGCTTCCCGACGCGGTCACCCTGGTCGAGTCGCGGACCGGCCCGACCCCCAGCTACCACGTGCTGCACCACTGGCCGCTGTCCGGCGGCGTCCCGTGAGCCCGGAGGACCCCATGGAGCAGTTCCCGGTCGACGAGCGGATCGTGCACTGGAGCGCCACCGTCGACGCCCCCGTCGAGGACGCTTGGTGGGCGTGGACCACCGACGCGGGCATCCGCTCGTGGCTGGTCGACGACTCCCGGGTCGAGCTGCGCGTCGGCGGCCCGTACGAGTGGTTCTTCCTGGACGAGGGCTCGCCCGGCGGCCGCGGCTCGGAGGGGTGCGTCGTGGTCGGCTTCCAGGCGCCGACCATGCTCACGTTCACCTGGAACGCGCCACCCCACCTGGCGCAGGCGCGCGCCCAGCGCACGGTCGTGCTGCTGCGACTGCGCCCCGTCGACGACGACGAGCGCACGCGCGTCGAGCTCACCCAGCTGGGCTGGGGGGACGGCGGCGAGTGGGATGAGGCCTTCGACTACTTCGACGCGGCGTGGGGCCGCGTGCTGGCACGCCTCGTGGCGTTCTTCGCCGGCATCGAGGAGCTGCCCGAAGCGTGAGCCCGCGACCCGCGAGCGCCCGGGCCGCGTGAGCTCAGGGCGGGAGCCGGGGCCAGCGTCGGCCCCGGCTCGCGCGACCGGTGCTACAGGCTCTGGACGTCCGCCTGCTTGGCGCGCACGGCCTCGGCCGCCTCGCGCAGCCCCGCCAGCTCGGACTCGGTGAGGTCGCCCTCGACCACCCGGCGCACACCCTCGCGGCCGATCTCGGCCTCGACGCCGAGGTACACGCCCTCGATGCCGTACTCGCCGTCCACCCACGCGCACACCGGCATGACCGCGCCGGAGTCCTCGATCACGGCCTTCGCCATGCGGGCTGCGGCCGCTGACGGCGCGTAGAACGCCGAGCCGGTCTTGAGCAGGGCCACGACCTCGGCGCCGCCGTTGCGGGTGCGCACGACGAGCTCCTCGATCTTCTCCGCGGGCAGCAGCTCGCTCAGCGGGCGGCCGTCGACGCTGCAGCGCGAGGGCACCGGCACCATCGTGTCGCCGTGCGACCCCAGGGTCAGGGTCTTCACCGATCCGACCGGCACGCCGAGCTCGACCGCCACGAAGTTCGTGAACCGCGCGGTGTCGAGCATGCCCGCCTGGCCCATGACCCGCTGCTTCGGGAAGCCGGAGGCCAACTGGGTGAGCGCGGTCATCTCGTCGAGCGGGTTGGACACGACCACGATCACCGCGTCGGGCGAGTGCTGCGCGAGGTTCTCCGCAACGTTGCGCACGATCTTGGCGTTGACCTCGATGAGGTCCATCCGGCTCATGCCGGGCTTGCGCGGCAGCCCGGCGGTCACCACGACGACGTCCGAACCCGCGGTGGCCTCGTAGCCCGCGCCCGTCGCCGGGTCGGTGGTCTGCCCGACGACCGTGGTCTCGAACCCCTCGATGGGCCGCGACTGGTTGAGGTCCAGGGCCAGGCCCTCGGGCCGACCTTCGAGGATGTCGGTCAGCACGACCGTCTCGAACACGTCGTACTCGGCCAGGCGCTGGGCGGTGGTGGAGCCGTAGAAGCCGGCGCCGACGACGGTGACCTTGCCGTGCAGGGACATGGGGGTTCCTCTCTGGCGCGCCGGTCTCCCCCGGCGCCGCTGACGGTTCGCGGCCAGCCTACTCACGGCCCACGGCGGTGCCTGGGGCGCCCGGTGCGCCGGGGCGGGGCCGCGCGGGCCCCCGCCCCGGCGCGCAGGGGTGGGAGCGCCGGTGGTCAGGGGCGGGAGCGCCCGCGACCCGACCGCACCTGCCGGGCGAACCGGCGTTCGTGCTCGCGCTGGGCTTGCGGCGAGGAGCGCACCCTGGCGCTGGCCACCTCCCGCTGCAGGCGCAGCCAGCCGTCGTAGCGGGCTGCTGGCAGCGCCCCGGCATCCAGGGCGGCGAGCACGGCACAACCGGGCTCGGTGCGATGCCCGCAGTCGGTGAACCGGCAGGCCAGGGCCAGCTCCGCGACGTCGGCGAAGACCTCGTCCACCGCGGCCGCGTCCGCCGCGAACCCCACCGCCCGAACCCCGGGGGTGTCGATGAGGCAGCCGCCGGGATCGGGCAGCAGGTGCAGCTGGCGAGCCGTCGTCGTGTGCCGGCCCTTGGCATCGCTGGCACGCACGGCGCCGGTGGCCGCCTCGGCACGGCCCAGCAGGGCGTTGGTGAGCGTGGACTTGCCGGCCCCGGACTCCCCGACGAGCACGGCGGTACGCCCGGCGAGCAGCGCCCGCAGCGGCGCCATGCCGAGATCCTCCAGCGCCGAGGTGAGCATGACCTGCATCCCCGGGTGCTCCAGCTCGAGCCGTGGCCCGTCGACGGCCGAGGAGCCCGGGGCCCCCACCTTGGTCACGACCAGGACCGGCGTGGCCCCGGCGTCCCACGCCTGCGCCGCCACCCGCTGGACGCGACCGGCGCGGATCGGTCGGTCGGCACCGCAGGTGATGAGCACGAGGTCGACGTTGGCAGCCAGCGCCTGGTCGCCCACCTCGTCGGCGGCCAGCCGGCGCAGCAGGCTACGACGTGGCAGCACGGCCAGGAGGGGCAGCGGGCTGGCGGCGTCGACAGCCGGGACGGCCGGGTCAGCGCGTGGATCCTGGGCGGGGACGGCGGCCCAGTCGCCGACCGTCGGGGTGGGCGCCAGCCGCGGCGAGGCCCGCACGGGAAGGCGGCCGCCGGCGCCGACCCCCAGCAGGGTCTGGCCGTCGTGGCGGATGATCCGCACCGGCTCGGTCTGGGGTGGCAGGGCGCTCAGCACCGCTTGGTCGAGGCCGAACGGGAGCAGGGGGTGGGTCGAACGCAGCATGGTGAACCTCATCGAGGAGCGCCGACGGGGTCGGCGGGCGCACCGTCGTGGCCGGGCGCGCAGGGTCAGGGGGTGGCGGAAGGGACGGCACGCCGGATCGCAGTCATCGACGCCGCCTCCTCCCGATGCTCCTGCTCGATGGGATGCCCCGAGGATAGCCGCACGGCGCCGGGCAGCGGAAGCCCTGGGGCAGGACGGCAGCGCGCAGCGGGGAGCCCGCGCTCACGACGGAGGCGGGACGATGAGCGCGAAGATCGACAGGCTGGTCGCCAGCACGCCCAGGCACGCGAGGTCCACGCCCCGGCTGCGCACGGCGAGCCACCCGGCGTCCTCGTCGCGCAGGATCAGCCGCAGGAAGAAGGCGAGCAGCACGAACGCCGCGAACAGCACGGCCCCGCGGCGGAAGTGGTCGCTGGCCACGATCGCCAGCGAGGCGACCATGCCGCCCACGACGAGCACGCTGGGCCACTGCCAGCGCGGGCCCAGCGACGCCCGCACGACCTCGACGGCCAGCGCCGCGTCCTCCTCGGCCCGGTCGGCGAGGAACGGATCGGCCAGGCGTGAGCCCGCGAGGGGTGCCTCGGCAACGGGCGTCTCGGCCACAGGCGGGTCGTCGGGGGGTGGGTCGCGGTCCTCCGTCACCGTGCCGGCACCCCGACCGCGGTGGCGCGCTCGGCGGACTCCACGACGTTCGCGAGCAGCATCGCGCGCGTCATCGGGCCGACTCCGCCGGGCATCGGCGCCAGGTGGCCGGCCACCTCGCGGACCTCGGGATGCACGTCGCCGACCAGGCCCGCCTCGGTGCGGGTGATGCCCACGTCGAGCACGGCTGCGCCCGCGCGAATCACCTCCGGTGTCACCAGGTGCGGCACGCCCGCCGCCGCCACCACGATGTCGGCGCGGCGCAGGTGCTCGGCGACGTCGCGGGTGCCCGTGTGGCACAACGTGACCGTGGCGTTCTCGGACTTGCGGGTGAGCAGCAGGCCCAGGGGTCGGCCGACGGTCACGCCACGGCCGACGACCACGACCTCGGCACCGGCGATCGGCACCCCATAGCGGCGCAGCAGCTCGACGATGCCGCGCGGGGTGCACGGCAACGGGGCCGGCGTGCCGAGCACCAGCCGACCGAGGTTCATCGGGTGCAGGCCGTCGGCGTCCTTGGCCGGGTCCATCGCCTCCAGCACGGCGTTCGGGTCCAGGCCCCGGGGCAGCGGCAGCTGCACGATGTACCCCGTGCACTCGGCTGCCCCGTTGAGGTCAGCCACGGCCGCGAGCACGTCGGCCTGCGATGCGGTCTCCGGCAGGTCGATGCGGATCGAGTGGATGCCGACCTCGCCACAGTCGCGGTGCTTGCCGGCGACGTAGGCGTGGCTGCCCGGGTCGCCACCCACCAGGACCGTGCCCAGGCCCGGGACCGTGCCCGAGGCGCGCAGCACCGCGACGCGGGCCGCCAGGTCGATCTTGACCGCCGCTGCGGTCGCCTTGCCGTCGAGGATCGTGGCGGTCACGCGCGCCATCATCGCAGTCCCCGCGCGCTGCTCCGGCGCAACGCCTCCGCTCCTGCTCAGGACAGTCGGCTCATGGCCCACGTGGCGCGGACGTGCGCGGCCTCCAGCGCGGCCGCCGCGCGGGCCAGGTCCAGGTACCCGTTGCTGAGCAGCGCCCGGCCGTTGATGCCGGTGGCGATGAACAGGCTGTCCATGCCGACCCGGTTGGCACCGAGCAGGTCGGTGTCGATCCCGTCGCCGATCGCGAGCACCCGGGACGTCTGGACCATGCCGCCGCGCACCCGCTGCGCCTCGTCGCGGGCGCGCTGGTAGATCGGCGCGAACGGCTTGCC
>DASVBK010000080.1:0-3422 GCA_036375875.1 Candidatus Nanopelagicales bacterium | reverse complement strand
AGCACCAGGTCGTCGTCGTGGCGGGGGAGACCGGCTCGGGCAAGACCACCCAGCTGCCCAAGATCGCCCTGGCCGCCGGCCGCGGCGAGCACGGGATGATCGGCCACACCCAGCCTCGCCGGCTGGCCGCCCGCACCCTGGCCGCGCGGATCGCCGAGGAGTGCGGCGTCGAGCTCGGTGCCGAGGTGGGCTTCGCCGTGCGGTTCACCGACCGCACCGCCAAGGGCACGAAGGTCAAGGTGATGACCGACGGCATCCTGCTCGCCGAGCTGCAGCGCGACCGCGACCTGCGCCGCTATGACACGATCATCATCGACGAGGCCCACGAGCGCAGCCTCAACATCGACTTCCTGCTCGGCTACCTCAAGCGGCTGCTGCCGCGGCGACCCGACCTGCGGGTGATCATCACCAGCGCCACGATCGACGTGGAGCGGTTCGCCGCGCACTTCGGCGGCGCGCCGATCATCGAGGTCAGCGGGCGCACCTACCCGGTCGAGCTGCGCTACCGGCCCACCGAGGACGTGGCCGCCGACGACGTCGACGCGGTCTGCGAGGCGGTGCTCGACTGCCTCACCGAGGGCGACGGAGACGTGCTGGTGTTCCTGTCCGGCCAGCGCGAGATCCACGACGTGGCCGACGCCCTGCGCCCGCAGCTGGACGTGACCACGACCGTGCTACCGCTGTACGCGCGCCTGTCGATCGCCGAGCAGGCCCGGGTGTTCGCCCCCGGCGGCGGCCGGCGCGTCGTGCTCGCCACGAACGTCGCCGAGACCTCGATCACGGTGCCCGGCATCCGCTACGTCGTCGACCCGGGCACCGCGCGCATCAGCCGCTACTCCAAGCGCCTGAAGGTGCAGCGGCTGCCCATCGAGCCCATCTCGCAGGCCTCGGCCAACCAGCGGGCGGGCCGCTGCGGGCGGGTGCGCGACGGTATCGCCGTGCGCCTCTACAGCGAGCAGGACTACCTCGGCCGGCCGCAGTTCACCGACCCGGAGATCCTGCGCACCAATCTGGCCTCGGTGCTGCTGCAGATGGCCGCGCTGCGCCTGGGCGACGTCGCACGGTTCCCGTTCCTGGACCCGCCGGACACCCGCCAGGTGCGCGACGGCCTGGCCCTGCTGCACGAGCTCGGCGCGCTGCAGGCCGGTGGCGGCCCGGACTCGGGCACGCCGCGGCTCACCCCGCTGGGCCGTCGGCTGGCCCGGCTGCCGCTCGATCCACGCCTGGGCCGGATGGTCCTGGCCGCTGCCGAAGCCGGCTGCGTCCGCGAGGTGGTCGTGATCGCCGCGGGCCTCACGATCCAGGACCCGCGCGAGCGCCCAGAGGCCGAGCGCGGCAAGGCCGACGCCGCGCACGCCCGGTTCGTCGACAAGCGCTCGGACTTCCTCACCCTGCTCAACCTGTGGGAGCACGTGCGCGACACCCGTCGGCAGACCTCGGCCAACGGCCTGCGCCGGGCCTGCCGGGAGCAGTACCTGAACTACCTGCGCATCCGCGAGTGGCAGGACCTCGTCGCCCAGATCCGCGACGTGTGCGCGGGCCTGGACATCAGCTGGTCGAGCGCCCGCGAGGACCCGGACGCCATCCACCGCGCGCTGCTCACCGGGCTGCTGTCGCAAGTGGGCCTGTACGACGAGCTGCGTCGGGACTACCTCGGCGCCCGCGGCGCCCGCTTCGTCATCTTCCCGGGGTCAGCGCTGGCTCGGACGACCCCGGCCTGGGTCATGTCCAGCGAGCTGGTCGAGACCTCCCGGCTGTTCGCCCGGCGCAACGCCGCGATCAAGCCGGAGTGGATCGAGCAGGCGGCCGAGCACCTGGTGGCCCGCTCGTACTCCGAGCCCCGGTGGTCGAAGTCGCGCGGGGCGGCGGTGGCCACCGAGCGCGTCACGCTCTTCGGCATCCCCCTGGTGACCGGCCGCACGGTGCAGTACGGCCGGATCGACCCGGTGCTGGCGCGCGAGCTGTTCATCCGGGGAGCGCTCGTCGAGGGGGAGTGGTCCACCAGGCACCGGTTCTGGCATGCCAACCGTGCGGCCATCGCCGCCGCCGAGGAGGTCGAGCAGCGCAGCCGCAGGCGCGGCCTGGTGCTCGACGACGAGGGCTTGGTCGCGTTCTACGACGCCCGGATCCCGCCCGACGTCACCTCGGTGCGCCACTTCGACGCCTGGTGGAAGAAGGCCAGCCGCACGACGCCGGACCTGCTCACGCTCACGCCGGCCGACCTGCACGCGGGCGAGGAGCTGCCCGACGAGTCGGAATTCCCGCTGCGCTGGAGTGCAGGTCCGGACGTGGAGCTCTCGCTGTCCTACGCGTTCGAACCGGGGACGTCGGCCGACGGGGTGACCGTCGACGTGCCGCTCGCGGTGCTGCCCGACCTGGACCCCGCCGAGGTGCCCGGCGCCGCGCCCGGCCTGCGCGCCGACCTCGTGGCGGCCCTGCTGCGCAGCCCGGCCAAGGCGATCCGCCGGGAGCTGGGTCCGGCGCCCAACCTCGTGCCGGCCGTGCTCGATGCGCCCGAGCTGCGCGAGGCCTCGCTGCTGGACGGGGTGGCGGCCGCTGCCCGACGGATCACCGGTGTGCGCATCACGGCCGCGGATTGGGACCTGGGCCGAGTGCCCCTGCACCTGCTGCCCCGCTACCGCGTCCTCGACGAGCGCGGCCGGGTGCTGGGCGAGGGTCGCGACCTGGCCGCCCTGCAGCGCGTCCACGCGCCGGACCGCGCGGCGATGCTGGCACGGGCGGCCGAGGACGTGACGGTCAGCGGCGCCACCAACTGGCAGTTCGGCACCATCGCGCCATCCGTGGAGCGCGTGGTCGCGGGCGTGCCCGTCGTGGCGTTCCCGGCGCTCGTGGACCGCGGTGCTGCGGTGGACCTGACCGTGCTGCCAGAGGAGGCGCTCGCCAACCGCCAGCACGTACGGGGCGTCGGCCGCCTGGTTGCCCTGGCGGTGCCGCACCCGGGCCCGCGCGGCCAGGCTGGGCTCGACCTGGGCGATCGGCTCGTGCTCGGGCGCTACCCCCACGGCGGCGCACCTGCCCTGCTCGATGACCTGCGCGACGCGTGCATTGACGCGCTGCTGGCCGAGGTCCCGCCGGTGCGGGAGAGGGCCGCGTTCGACGCCGAGGTCGCCCGGATCACCCTCGCCCTGCCGCGGGCCTACGCCGCCGCGCTGGCTCAGCTCGTCGCGGCCCTCGAGCCGGCGTGGGAGGCCGACCGCGCCCTCGACGCCTTGCGCTCGCGCGCGGTTGCGGACTCGGTGGCCGACGCGCGGGCCGAGCTCGCGCGCCTGCTCGCGCCCGGGCCGGTGCGCCGCATCGGCGTCGGGCGGCTGCCCGACCTGCGTCGCTGGATGCAGGCCCTGGCCTGGCGCACCGCCAAGCTGCCCGACGACCCGAGCGCCGATGCCCGGCGGCTGGCCGAG
>DASVBK010000079.1:0-19564 GCA_036375875.1 Candidatus Nanopelagicales bacterium | reverse complement strand
GGGCATCCCGTCGCGCTGGCGCACATGTCGACGATGGCCGACGGCATCGCGGTGGGCCGCCCCGGCCGTGTCCCGTTCGACCTGATCGCCAGCCTCGGCGTCGAGATCCGCACCGTCGACGAGGAGGCGCTCTCCCGCGCGCTGCTGCGCACGCTGGAGCGCGGCAAGCTGCTGGTCGAGCCGGCCGGCGCGGCCGGCGTCGCCGCGCTCATCGACGATCCCAGCGGCCTCGAGGCTCCGGTCGTGGTCGTGCTCTCCGGCGGCAACGTCGACCCCCGGCTGCTCACCCGGGTGCTGCACCACGGCCTGGTCGCCGCGGGCCGCTACCTCGACCTCGAGGTGCGGATCCCCGACCACCCCGGCGGCCTGGCCGCGCTGCTGCGCGAGGTGTCGTCGCTGTCGGCCAACGTGATCGCCGTCGAGCACGTCCGCACGGCGCCCGACCTGGGCATGGGCGAGGTGGATGTGGCCCTGCACCTGGAGACCCGTGGGCCCGAGCACTGCGTGCGGGTGGCCGACGCGCTGGTCGCCGCCGGGTTCCGGGTGCGCCGGGGCAGCCAGGGGGCTCAGCCGGCGTAGGGCTCCACGTGCGTGATGCGCACGGCCATGTCCTTGCCCGCGGGCGTGGTGTAGGTGACCTCGTCGCCGATCCGCGCCCCGTCGACGGCCGCACCCATCGGCGAGGTCGGTGAGACGACCTGCAGGTCGGCGGGGGCGTGGGCGGCCTCCTCGCGCGAGCCGAGCAGGAACCGCAGCGTGCGCCCGGCGCCGAGCACGTCCACCGTGACGATCATGCCGTGGGCGGCCTGGCCCTCCTCGGTGTCGGGCGTGCCGATCTGGGCGTGCTCGAGCATGTGCTTGAGCTGGCGGATCCGCGCCTCGTTCTTGCCCTGCTCGTCCTTGGCGGCGTGGTAGCCGCCGTTCTCGCGCAGGTCGCCCTCCTCGCGGGCCGCGGCGATGCGTCGGGTGATCTCGGTGCGGCGCTCGCCCTCGCGCTCCACGAGCTCAGCGGCCAGCCGGTCGTGGGCCTCCTGGGTCAGCCAGGTGGTCTGGGTGCTCTCGGACATCCGTCGAGGGTAGCCGACGTCAGGGCACGCTCGGCGTCCACGGCTGTGCCGGCGGCACGACGCCGGGCCGGAACTGGGCGCCCGGCACGCTGGCGGGCACCGCGCCCGTGCCGCAGCCGAGCAGCTCCCCGACGAGCGCGCGATAGGCGGTGCGCAGCTCCATCGTGTGCTCGGTGGTGCCCTGCCCGGCCGGGAGCTCGACAGTCGTGTAGGCCACGTCGAAGCCGTCCTGGGCTCGGGCCCGCACCACGCAGGTGACCGCGGTCTCGCGCTGGCGCTGCACCGTGAACCGCAGCGTCATGTGGTCGTCGGCCACGGTGTCGTAGGCGCTCACGGTGCCCTGGACCGGTGGGTTCACCAGCCGCCACCCGACGATGCTCACCAGCGCGAGGAAGCCCAGCACCAGCAGGCCCAGCACCACGGGCACCCATCGCCGGCGCTCGTGCACGCCATAGCGCTCGCGCATGTGCGGCGGCCAGGTGCGCGGGTCACCGGCCGTTCCGGGTGTCGCCATGATGCTGCGACACTAGTGCCCATGCACGGGGTCGCAGCTGGGAGGTCAGCCATGCAGGGGGTCCTCGGCGGGGTGCCCGCCGGTGCCGGGATCGGTGCGGCGGCCGACCCGACGCAGCAGCCGGTGCCCGGCTCGTTCTACGTGTTCGCGTTCCTGCTGGTGGCACTCATCGTGCTCGTGCTGTCGTTCCTGCGCCACCTGCGCCGGGTGCAGGAGAACCTCGGACCGGCCCAGGAGGTGGCGCCCGATGCGCCGCCCGCCACGGACCCGGATCCCGGCACCGACGGGCGCTGAGCATGCCCGCGGCCGGCACCTGGCGCGACCCGCGCCGCCTGGGCTTCCACGCCCTGACGCTGCTGGCCGTGCTGGTGTGCCTGGCCGCTGCCACCTGGCAGTGGCAGCGCGCCCACCGCACCGAGGCTGACGCGGTGCCCGAGGGCCCGATCGTGGCGTTGGCCGACCTCGACCCGACGACCGCCTACGCCGGCATGCGGGTGCGCCTCGAGGGCCGCTTCGACGCCGAGCGGGAGGTGCTGGTGGCGCCCCGCACGCGCGGCGGGCAGGTCGGCGCCTGGGTCCTCACGCCGCTGCAGCCCGAGGCCCCGGACGCCACGGCCGTGGCCGTCGTCCGCGGCTGGATCCCTGCCGGCCAGTCGCCGCCGCCGCCCCCGGCCGGTCCGGTGAGCGTCGTCGGCGTGCTCGTCGCGGACTCGCGGCGCCCGGGCGCCGCCCCCGTGGGGCAGCCACCGACCCTGGCGGTGGTCGACACCGGCGCGCTGGCCACGCTCGCCGGCTACCCGGTGCGCTCCGGGTGGTTCGCCCTGCAGGACCTCGCCCCCGCCAGCGCTGGCCAGCCCGCCCCGCTGCAGGTGACAGAATTGCCCGGAGCCGACGTGGGCCTGAACTGGCGCAACGCGTCGTACGCGGCCCAGTGGGTCGTGTTCGCCGGGTTCGTGCTGTTCTTCTGGGTCCGGTTCCGGCGCGAGTACCTCCAACCCGAGCAGGAGTCCCACCGATGAGCACCCCCCGGCCCGCTGCCGCCACCCTCCTGCACTCGGGGGCGTACAAGCGCTACCAGGTCATGGCCTGGGTGACCGGCCTGCTGCTGGCCGTGATGACCGTGATCGGGCTGCCCTGGAAGTACCTGCTCGGCAACGAGGGCAGCACCTGGTACGCCGTCGGCTGGCAACTGCACGGCTTCCTCTACATGGTGTACCTCGTGACGGTGCTCGACGTGGCCATCCGGGCGCGCTGGAGCCCGGGCCGCACGGTCCTCGTGGCGCTCTCGGGCACGATCCCGTTCGCGTCGTTCGTGTTCGAGCGGCGCATCACCCACCAGCTGCGTCGCGGCGAGCAGCCGGTCGCCCCCGCGGTCGAGGCCGCGCCGTGAGCGTCCCCGACCTGCCGGCCGACAACCCGGCCGCACGCGTCCTCATCTCCGATGCGGACCGCGGGCGCTTCGCCGACGTGATCGGCGATGCCTACGCCGAGGGCCGGCTGACGAGGGACGAGTACGAGGAGCGGCTGTCGACGACGATGTCGGCGCGGACCGTCGCCGACCTCGTCCCGGTCATCGAGGGCCTGCCCCCCGCCACCCAGGCCGCGGCCCTCGCGCCGCTGGTCGGCATGGCCGACATCCCGCTGCCCGCTCCGGGCGCCCAGCCGGGCCCGGCCTCGGCATGGTTCCCGCCCGAGGGCGCCTCGAGCTCGTCCCCTGCGGTCGTCGCCATCTTCGGCGGGGCGACCCGCAAGGGCGAGTGGGTGGTGCCCTCGCAGATGACGGCGTTCGCGATGTTCGGCGGCGTGGAGCTCGACCTGCGCAGTGCCACCTTCGCCACGGCGGAGTCCGAGATCGTGGCCGTGGCGCTCTTCGGAGGCGTGGACATCACCGTGCCCGAGGGCATCACGGTGCAGGTGGACGGCATCGGGGTCTTCGGCGGCTTCGACCAGCGCGCGGAGGGCCCGGGGCGCCCGGGTGCCCCCGTGCTGCGGATCAAGGGGGCGGCCGTCTTCGGCGGGGTGGACGTCAAGCGCAAGCCCCGCAAGGGCGGCGGCAAGGCGATCGACGGCGGGGAGTCGCCCCCGCAGCTGCCGCGCTGAGCCGCCGCTACGGCACGGAGGGCGCCGGGTCGGGGTCCACCGGCTGCGGGCCGGTGAGGCCGTCCTCCCCGGGGGTCAGGAAGTGGCCCAGGCGCAGCGCGATCAGGGCGCCGGCCACGCACCCCGCGGCGAGCACCAGCGCCCAGAGCACGCCGAGGTCGCGGCCCTGCAGGGCCCCCGAGGCCAGCGGTCCGAGGGTGCCGGCCACGCCCCAGAGCACCGACTGCACCGAGTTGTAGCGCCCACGCAGGTGCTCCGGGGCCAGGTCGTTGACCAGGGCCGGGGCGACCGGCGCCCACAGCGTCTCGCCCAGCGCGAAGACCGCCATCGCGGCCAGGCAGGCGAGCACCGCGAGCAGGGGCGTCGGCAGGCCGGCGGCCAGCGCGAACAGCAGCCAGGTGATCGCCCAGAGCGCGCCGGTGAGGGCCAGCACGCGGGAGCGGGCGCGACCCTCCAGGCGCGCGAGCACGTAGAGCTGGCCCAGCACGATCACCAGGGTGTTCACCGCGAACAGCACGCCGATCACGCCCGCGGGCAGCGCCAGGGTGTCGCGGATGTAGATCCCCAGGCCAGCGTCCAGGCTGCCGTAGCCGAAGGTCAGCAGCAGCAGCCCTGCCAGGGTGTAGCGCAGCAGCCGCCGATCGCGCAGCACCTCGGCCCAGCTGCCCTCCGCGACCGGCTCGTCGCCCGCAGGATCCTCGGCCGGCGGCGGCCCGCCGACCCTCCCCATCGACAGCACGGCCAGGAACAGCAGCACGTAGGCCAGTGCGGTGAGCAGGTAGAGCACCTGGAAGGTGCCGGGGCGATGCACGTCCACGATGAGCGCGCCGATGAGCCCGCCGAGGCCCAGTCCCAGGTTGGTGAGCATGAACGCGAAGCCGAACGCGGTCGAGCGGTCGTCGGGCTCGACCAGGCGGGCGGTGAGGGCAGCGATCGGGCCCCACAGTGCGGCGCCGGCGACAGCTACGAGGCTCATCGCGACGAACGCCTGCGTGGTCGTGGTCACGACCGCGTAGCCGGCCAGGCCGACCGCCGAGGCCAGCGCGCCCACCATGAGCACCGGTCGCGGGCCGAAGCGGTCCACGAGGCTACCGGCCAGCGGCGAGCACACGAGGGCGAGCACCGCCTGCCAGGCCAGCAGCGTGCTGGCCACCGGGATCGGCAGGCCGCGGACCTCGTGCAGGTAGATCACCAGCAGGGCCAGCGTCATGCCGGCGCCGAGCTCCTTGAGCAGCTGGCCGACGAAGAGCCGTCGGACGGGGCCGACCGCGATCCGCCGCACGTCGGCGGCGGCATGGGCGACGGACATGGCGGACATCCTGCACCCCGCGGGTGGCCGCGGCGCGCGCGGCACGGTGGCAGGATCGGGGTCGTGCGCATCGTGACCTGGAACGTCAACTCGCTGGCCGCGAGGCTGCCCCGGCTGCTCGGCTGGCTCGAGGCGGCGCAGCCCGACGTGGTCGTGCTGCAGGAGACCAAGCTTGCCCAGGAGGGCTTCCCCACCGAGCAGCTGGCGGCCGCCGGGTACGCGAGTGCGCACCGGGGCCAGGGACGCTGGAACGGGGTCGCGGTGCTGTCCAGGGTTGGGATCGAGGCAGTCGAGACCGACCTGCCCGGCTGTCCGGGGTTCCCCGGAGCCGGAGACCCCGCCGAGGCCCGCTACCTGGCCGCCACGTGCGGCGGCGTGCGGGTGGCCGGGGTGTACGTGCCCAACGGGCGCACCGTCGACGACCCGCACTACGAGTACAAGCTGGCCTGGCTGGCCGCGCTGGCCGAGCACCTCGGGCCGGTGGCCGCTGCACCCACCCCGTTCGCGGTCATGGGCGACTTCAACATCGCACCGAACGACGACGACGTCTGGGACATCGCCGCATTCGCCGGCAGCACGCACGTGACCGCACAGGAGCGGGCCGCGCTGGCAGACCTCCGCGCCCAGGGCCTGGCCGACGTAGTGCCCACGATCAGCAAGGGCCCGCACCCGTACACCTACTGGGACTACCGGGGCGGCGCGTTCCACAAGGCGATGGGCATGCGGATCGACCTGGTCTACGGCAACGCCCCGTTCGTGGCCCGGGTCAGGGGAGCGTGGGTGGACCGCGAGGCTCGCAAGCCCGGGGTGAAGGGCACCCCGCCGCCCAGCGACCATGCGCCGGTGGTGGTCGACCTCGTCTGATGTGGACGCCGGCCCATCCGTCGGGTTCACTACGTCAATGAGGCGGCGCGAGGATGTCCTGGCCACGGCTGCGGCAGTCAAGCCGCGGCTGCGCGGCTGGCAGCACGCCGTCGCCGCGCCGATCGCCGGCCTGGCCACCATGGTGCTGGCCCTGCTCGCCCCGGCGAACCTGCGCCCGGCGGCGATCGTCTTCGCTGCCACCACGATGCTGCTGTTCGTGGTCTCCGCGGTGTACCACCGCGGGCGGTTCTCCCCGCGGGTCACCGGGCTGCTGCAGCGCTGGGACCACGCCAACATCTTCCTGGTGATCGCCGGCAGCGCGACGCCGTTCGCCGTGGCCCTGCTCGAGCCCGGGCCGGCGAAGGCCCTGCTCGCGGTGCTGTGGCTCGGTGCCGTCGGCGGCGCCGTCCTGCGGCTGGCGTGGGGCCGTGCGCCGCGCTGGCTGTTCGTGCCCATGTACCTGGCGCTGGGCTGGGCCTCGGTGATGTTCCTGCCGGACTTCCTCGCCTCGGACCTGCTCGGCCCGGCCTCGCACGCCTGGACCCTGGGCCTCATCGTGCTCGGCGGCGTGTTCTACACGCTCGGGGCAGGGGTCTTCGCCGCGCGCTGGCCGAACCCGTCGCCGCGCTGGTTCGGCTTCCACGAGGTGTTCCACTCGTTCACCCTCGGCGGGTGGCTCAGCCACTTCGCCGCGGCCGCCGTGGTGGTCGCCGCGGTGCGATAGCCTCCGGCGGGTCCGGTGCGCTGCTCGCGCCGGCCGGCGCCGGGGCTCGGAGGTGAGGCGATGGGGCTCGACGACCTCGTCTACGGCCTCTACGAGCGCCGCCTGGCCAACGACCTGGCTGAGGGTGAGATCCCGCGGCACGTGGGTGTCATCCTCGACGGCAACCGCCGGTGGGCCAGCGAGCAGGGCTCCAGCAGCGCGGCGGGGCACCGGGCCGGCGCGGCGAAGATCACCGAGTTCCTGGGCTGGTGCGACGAGGTGGGCATCCGCGTCGTGACGCTCTGGCTGCTCTCGACCGACAACCTGGGCCGGCCGGAGGCCGAGCTCGACCCGCTGCTGCGGATCATCGAGGACGCGGTCGACACCCTCGCCGACGCGGGCACGTGGCGCATCCACCACGTCGGCTCCGCCGATCGGCTGCCCGAGCGAACCCGCGAGGTGCTGGCCGCCGCCGAGCGCCGGACGGCGCAGGTCTCCGGCATGACCGTGAACGTCGCCGTCGGCTACGGCGGCCGCCAGGAGCTGGTGGACGCGGTGCGCGCACTGCTGCAGGAGCAGGCCGCTGCCGGCGCGTCGCTGGAGGACCTCGCCGAACAGCTCGACGTCGAGCACATCGCCGCGCACCTGTACACCAGGGGCCAGCCCGACCCCGACCTGGTGATCCGCACCTCCGGCGAGCAGCGGCTGTCGGGGTTCCTGCTCTGGCAGAGCGCGCACTCCGAGTTCTGGTTCTGCGAGGCGTACTGGCCGGACTTCCGGCGCGTCGACTTCCTGCGCGCGCTGCGCGACTACGCCGCGCGCGAGCGCAGGTACGGGGCCTGACCGGCACGCAGCACGGCGGGCGTGTCGCGCGTCGCCGGTACCACGACCCAGACCTACAGTCGGGGTCGTATCGGGTCGCGCCCGAGCGCCCCGAACGCCAGGCGTGGAGGTCCTGCGTGCCCGAGACGACGAAGCCCCGGTCGACCACCAAGCGGACGGCGGCGCGTCGCTGCTACGTCCTGGACACCTCGGTGCTGCTGAGCGATCCGCGGGCGATCCATCGCTTCGACGAGCACGACGTCGTGCTGCCGCTGGTGGTCATCATCGAGCTCGAGGCCAAGCGCTCGCACCCGGAGCTCGGGTACTTCGCGCGTGAGGCGCTGCGCCTGCTCGACGACTTCCGGATCGAGTACGGCCGCCTGGACGAGCGCATCCCGCTCAACGACCAGGGCGGCACCCTGCGCGTCGAGCTCAACCACTCCGACATGTCGCGGCTGCCCACGGGCATGCAGCTGGGGGACAACGACACGCGGATCCTGGCCGTGGCGCGCAACCTCGCGGCGGAGGGTCGCGACGTGGTCGTGGTGAGCAAGGACCTGCCGCTGCGGGTGAAGGCCTCGACGCTGGGCCTGCAGGCCGAGGAGTACCGCGCCGAGCTGGTCGTGTCGACCGGGTGGACCGGCATGGTGGAGCTCGAGGTGGGCTCGGCACTGGTCAACGAGCTCTACGACCACGAGCGGGTCGAGTGCGAGGCGGCCCGGGACCTGCCGTGCAACACCGGCGTCGTGCTGCTCAGCGACCGGGGCTCCGCGCTGGCGCGGGTGACGCCGGACAAGCGGCTGCGCCTGGTGCGCGGGGACCGGGAGGCGTTCGGGCTGCACGGCCGCTCTGCCGAGCAGCGCATCGCCCTGGACCTGCTGCTGGATCAGGAGATCGGGATCGTCAGCCTCGGCGGGCGCGCGGGCACGGGCAAGAGCGCCCTGGCGCTGTGCGCTGGCCTCGAGGCCGTGCTCGAGCGTCGCCAGCACCGCAAGGTCATGGTGTTCCGGCCGCTCTACGCGGTCGGTGGCCAGGAGCTGGGCTACCTGCCCGGCAGCGAGCACGAGAAGATGTCCCCCTGGGGCCAGGCGGTGTTCGACACCCTCTCGGCGGTGACCACCTCCGAGGTGGTCGACGAGGTGCTCGACCGGGGCATGCTCGAGGTGCTGCCGCTCACGCACATCCGGGGCCGCTCGCTGCATGACGCCTTCGTCATCGTCGACGAGGCGCAGTCGCTGGAGCGCAACGTGCTGCTCACCGTGCTCTCGCGGATCGGCAAGGACTCGCGCGTCGTGCTCACGCACGACATCGCCCAGCGTGACAACCTGCGCGTCGGGCGGTACGACGGCGTGGTGGCGGTCGTGGAGAAGCTCAAGGGGCACCCGTTGTTCGCGCACGTGACGCTCAGCCGCAGCGAGCGCTCGCAGATCGCCGCGCTGGTCACCGAGATGCTCGAGGACCTGCCCAGCTGATCCGCGTTCTCCCCTTTCGGGACCGAGGTCCCGGCTGTGGGATAGATCACAGGAGGAGCGCGAACTCCTGTCCCGTATGTCTGCCTTTCCCCACAGTGCATGTGTCATGGGTCACATGAAACCGGCGTCCTGTGGACAACTCGGGTTGGCCTCCTCACGGGAGGCCCCGGCAGGCTCTCGTCCCCATGAGGCTGCCGACGAAGCTTGGACGATGTGCTGGTACTGCCCTGCTGGGCGCCTCGCTGCTGGTCGGCGCCCCGGCCGGCGCCTGGGCCGACGAGGTGGTGCCGGCTCCCGTGGAGACCGTGGCGCCCCCCGCTGATCCTGCTGCCGCCGTCGCCGTGCCGGAGGCCGCGCCCATCGCCCTGGGCTCCCGGGTGCTGCGCCTGGGTGACACCGGTGCCGACGTCACCGAGCTCCAGGGGCTGCTCAAGATCGCGCAGACGGGCACGTTCGATGCGCCGACCAAGAAGGCCGTGAAGCAGGCGCAGCGTCGGGCGGGGCTCAAGGCCCACGGCAGGGTGGGCCCCAAGACCCTGGACGCGATCCGCACCGGCAAGCGCGCCGTGAAGGCCGCGACGAGCTCGCGCTCGATGCCCCGCACCGGCACCCCGGCGGCCAACCAGCGCTACGCCCGGGCCTACATCGCCCAGCGCTACGGCTGGGGTGCTGGGCAGATGTCGTGCCTGCGCGCCATATGGACCCGCGAGAGCGGCTGGCGGCACCGGGCGGTCAACCCCAACGGCATCTACCGTGGCATCCCGCAGACCTCAGCGCGGGTGTACGGCGCGATGGGGTACTCGACGGCGGCCTACATGAGCAGCCCGGCGATCCAGATCAAGGTCGGCGCCAGCTACATCCGCGGCCGCTATGGCAGCCCGTGCGCAGCATGGTCGTTCTGGCGCTCGCACCACTGGTACTAGGCGGGCGGCCTGCGCCTGCCTAGTCGCGCTGCCTGCGGCCCTCGGGTCGGCCTGCCCTGCGGGCGACGGCCGGCCCTCACGCCTGGTCAGCGCTCCGGACGGGGATCGACGTGATCGTCGGCTTGCTGGTCTCGGCGAAGAAGTCGTTGCCCTTGTCGTCGACCACCACGAACGCTGGGAAGTCCTGCACCTCGATGCGCCAGACGGCCTCCATGCCCAGCTCGGGGAAGTCCAGCACCTCGACCTTGCGGATGTTGTCCTTGGCCAGCCGGGCCGCTGGGCCGCCGATGGAGCCCAGGTAGAAGCCGCCGTTGTCGCGGCAGGCGTTCGTGACCGCCGCCGAGCGGTTGCCCTTGGCGAGCATCACCAGCGAGCCGCCGGCCTTCTGGAACTGGTCGACGTAGGCGTCCATCCGCCCCGCGGTGGTCGGCCCGAACGAGCCCGACGCGTAGCCGGCCGGCGTCTTCGCCGGGCCTGCGTAGTACACGGCGTGGTCGCGCAGGTAGGCTGGCATCGGCTCGCCGCGGTCGAGCATGTCCTTGATGCGGGCGTGGGCGATGTCGCGGGCCACCACGAGCGGGCCCGTCAGTGAGACGCGGGTCTTCACCGGCAGGGACGCGAGCTGCGCGCGGATGGCGTCCATCGGCTGGGTCAGGTCGATGCGCACGACGTCGTCGTCGAGGCGCTCGTCGGTCACGTCGGGCAGGTACTGGGCCGGGTCGGTCTCGAGCTGCTCGAGGAACACGCCCTCGGCGGTGATCTTCGCCAGGGCCTGCCGGTCGGCCGAGCAGCTCACGGCGATCGCGACCGGGCAGCTCGCGCCGTGCCGGGGCAGCCGTACGACCCGCACGTCGTGGCAGAAGTACTTGCCGCCGAACTGCGCCCCGATGCCGAACTGCTGGGTCAGGCGCAGCACCTCCGCCTCCATCGCGAGGTCGCGGAACGCGTGGCCGGCCGCGGAGCCCTCCGTGGGAAGCGCGTCGAGGTACTTCGCGGACGCGTACTTCGCGGTCTTCAGCGCGAACTCCGCACTGGTGCCGCCGATGACGATGGCCAGGTGGTACGGCGGGCACGCCGCCGTGCCCAGGCCCCGCAGCCTCTCGTCCAGGAAGCGGGTCATGCTCGTCGGGTTGAGCAGCGCCTTGGTCTCCTGGAAGAGGTAGCTCTTGTTCGCGCTGCCGCCGCCCTTGGCCATGACGAGGAACTTGTAGGCCTGCTCGTGGCCGGGATTCGTGTCGGCGTACAGCTCGATCTGCGCGGGCAGGTTCGTGCCGGTGTTGCGCTCCTCCCACATGGTGAGCGGGGCCAGCTGGGAGTAGCGAAGGTTGAGGGTCTGGTAGGCGTCGAAGATGCCCCGGGACAGCGCCGCCTCGTCGGGCCCGGTCGTGAGCACGTGCTGGCCCCGCTTGCCCATGACGATGGCCGTGCCCGTGTCCTGGCACATGGGCAGGACCCCCCCGGCGGCGATGTTGGCGTTCTTGAGCAGGTCGAGGGCGACGAACCTGTCGTTGGGGCTGGCCTCGGGGTCGTCGAGGATGCGGCGCAGCTGGGCCAGGTGCGCCGGGCGCAGCAGGTGCTGGATGTCGTGGATGGCCTCGTAGGCCAGCAGGCGCAGGGCCTCGGGCTGCACCTGCAGGAACGTGCGCCCGGCGGCCTGGACCGTCTCGACGCCCTCGGTGGTCAGCAGGCGGTAGGGGGTCTGCTCCGGACCGACCGGCAGCAGGTCGGTGTACGCGAAATCGGCCATGGCGGCAAGGGTAGTCAGGTGGCCCGGCGGCGCCGGTGTGGGGCGATGGTGCGCGCGACGCCCCGATGGGTCACCCTTGTGCCCATGAGCGAGCAGGCCACGAGTGCGCCACCCGGCCCCGCCAGGGGCCGCGGTCGGCAGGTCGGCATGGACATGGTGCGCTCGCTGGGGGTGGTGGCGCTGCTGCTGCTGGCCTGGATGCTGTTCGCGCATCCACGGACGCCCGACGCGGTGAAGCCGGTCGATTGGTGGCCCGCGGCACAAGGCGCGGCGACGGCCGCGGCCTACCCGGTGCTCGCGCCCCCCGAGTCCTTCGCGTGGACGGCGACGAGCGCCCGTGTCGAGCCCCAGCCCGACGGCACGGTCGTCTGGAGGGCGGGCTTCTACACCCCGAGCCAGGAGTACGCCGCGGTGCTGCAGCGGGGTGTGTTCCCCGCGCAGGCTGCGGGGACGGTGCAGCAGTGGGTGGACCAGGAGACACGGGCCGGCACCCCGGGCGGTTCCGTCACGATCGGGGGCCGGGAGTGGACCCGGGCCGAGGGTGAGCCGTCTCCGGACGAGCGGCGCTCGCTCGTGGCGCGCGACGGTGGAACGGTCACGATCGTGACGGGCTCCGCCTCGTGGGCCGAGCTCGAGCAGCTGGCCGCGTCGCTGCGACCCGTAGCTGGCTGAGCTGGGTCAGGTCGGCTCAGGCTCCCCGTTGACCCGGCTGGTGAGGCCGGGGCGGGCAGCCTCGATCCGCTCGCGCGCCCCGTCGAGGTGGGCCTGGCACACGTCCGCCAGCGCGTTGGCCCGCTCCCAGAGGGCCACCGACAGCTCCAGGTTCACGGTGCTGGACTCCAGCTGCGCCACGACCCCGTCGAGGGCGGCGCGGGCCTGCTCGTAGCTCAGGCCTGCCAGGTCCTCGGCCTCTCCGCCGGGCAGCTCGCTGGTCATGACGGGGATGCTACGTCGAGGACCTCGGCGCCGAAGTGCCCCGCGGCCACGCGGACGCGCACCGCGTCGCCGGGGGTGAGGGTGTCGGCCGCGCGGACGTAGTGGCCGTCCGGGCCCTTCACGATGGCGTAGCCGCGGTCGAGGGTGGCCAGCGGGGAGAGCGTGCGGGCGCGGGCCCGCACATGGGCCAGGTCGCGCTCGTCGTGCGTGAGCCGGTGGTCCACGGCGCGGAACGCCCTGGCGCGCAGCGTGGTGACCTCGGCGCTCAGGCGCGGGAGCATGCCGGCCGGGTCGGCCAGCGCCGGACGGCTGCGCGTCTGCTCCAGCCAGGTCCCGGCCGCCTCGAGCCGGGCGAGCATCACGGCATCGGCCCGTCGGCGCCGTTCGGAGATGCGCCGCGCCTCCTCGGCCCAGTCGGGCACCACGCGCTTGCCCGCGTCGGTGGGGGTCGAGGCGCGGACGTCGGCGACCAGGTCGAGCAGCGGCGCGTCCTGCTCGTGGCCGATGGCGCTCACCACGGGCGTGCGCACGGCCGCGACCGCACGGATGAGCGACTCGTCGCTGAACGGCAGCAGGTCCTCGAGGCTGCCGCCGCCCCGGGCGATCACGATGACGTCGACGTCCTCCATCGCATCGAGCTCACGCAGCGCCGCGATGACCGTGGCGACCGCCGGCGGCCCCTGCACGGCGCCCTCACGCACCTCGAACACCACGCCGGGCCAGCGGTGCTGGGCGTTCTGGATGACGTCGTGCTTGGCCTGGGCGTTCACCCCGGTGATGAGGCCCACGCGGCGGGGGAGCAGCGGCAACCGGCGCTTGAGCGCCTCCGCGAACAGCCCTTCAGCGGCGAGCTGCTGCTTGCGCCGCTCCAAGGTGGCCAGCAGCTCCCCGATGCCCACGGGCCGGACCTCGCCCGCGCGCAGCATGAGCCGACCGTTGCGCATCCAGAACTCGCACTGGACGTGCAGCAGGACCCGCTGGCCGGCCTCGAGCGGGGGCTGCATGGCCCTGTCGACCGTCACCGGCAGGGCGACGGAGACCGACACGTCGGCGTCGACGTCGCGCACCGTGAGGAAGACCTGGGCGCCGCTGCGACGGTTGACCTCGACGACCTGGCCCTCGATCCAGACCCGCCCGAGCCGGGCGATGTAGTCGCGCAGCTGCACGCTGATCTCACGCACCGGCCACGCCTGCTCCGGGCTGCGTCCATCCGGGCGCGCGCGGGTGGTCTGGGTCACGCCGGGAGCGTACGGCAGGGGGCGGACATCGCCGGGTCGCCCTACCATGGCTGCATGGTGCAACCCCGACGCAAGGTCCTGCTCGCTGCCCCGCGCGGGTACTGCGCAGGGGTGGACCGTGCCGTGGTGACCGTGGAGAAGGCCCTCGAGCTGTACGGGGCGCCGGTCTACGTGCGCAAGGAGATCGTGCACAACCGGTACGTCGTGGACTCCCTGGCGGCGCGCGGCGCGGTCTTCGTCAGCGAGACCGACGAGGTGCCGGAGGGGGCCGTGGTCGTGTTCAGCGCCCATGGCGTCTCGCCGCTGGTCCATGAGCAGGCTGCCGAGCGCAACCTGCGCACCATCGACGCGACCTGCCCCCTGGTGACCAAGGTGCACAACGAGGCCCGCCGGTTCGCCGATGAGGGCTACCGGATCCTGCTCATCGGCCACGAGGGCCATGAGGAGGTCGAGGGGACGATGGGCGAGGCGCCGGAGGCGATCAGCCTCGTGCAGAGCCCAGCGGAGGCCGCTGCGATGCAGGTGGGCCCCGACGAGAAGGTGGTGTGGCTCTCGCAGACGACGCTGTCGGTCGACGAGACGATGGAGACGGTCGACGCGCTGCGCGAGAAGGTCCCGGCGCTGGTGAGTCCGCCCAGCGATGACATCTGCTACGCCACGCAGAACCGGCAGGCAGCCGTGAAGCTCGTGGCGCCGAACAGCGACGTGCTCATCGTCGTCGGCTCGGCGAACTCGTCGAACTCGGTGCGGCTGCTCGAGGTCGGGCTGCAGAGCGGGGCCCGGTCGGGCCACCGCATCGACACGGCGGCAGAGCTGCAGCCGCAGTGGTTCGAGGGGGCGACGACCGTCGGGCTGACCAGCGGCGCGTCGGTGCCCGAGATCCTGGTCCGGGACGTGCTGGCCCGGCTGGCCGAGCTGGGCTTCGACGAGGTCGAGGACGTCGATGCCATCGAGGAGCGCCTGGTGTTCGCGCTGCCCCAGGAGCTGCGCCGCGAGATGAAGGCGGCTGCGCGACAGTAGCCGCTGGCCAAGGGCGTGCGGTCAGGCCCGCTGCGGCGGGTCGACCAGGTGGCGGATCCCCGTGATGAGCACGGCGAGCCCGGTCGCCGCGACGACCCATGGTGCGTTGCCGCCGAGCACCTCGAGGAGCATCAGTCCCTCGCGCGTCCACCAGGGGCCGCTGCCCTCGGGCAGCAGCAGCTGGCCACCGACCAGGGCGGCAGCGAGGAATGCCAGTGGCGGCATCATCGCTGGCAGGGAGCGGTCGCCCGCACGGGTCAGCAGGGCGGCCGCCACGGCCACCACGAGCAGCGTCAGGCCTGTCCAGAGTCCGATCTGCGCGGTGAGGGCCGCCTCGACGAGGGCGACCCCAACCACTCCCAGCGTGGCGGCGAACACCACCCGACCGCCGGGCAGCTGGCCGCCGAGGGCTCGGCGACGCCGGGGGGGAGCCTCGGACGTCGCTGCGGTCACCCGCGCATGCTAGTGGGCAGCTGTGGTGTCACCCCCTCACGGCCGACGTGCGCCAGGACCACCGTGGGCGAGGCCTCCACCTGGGCAGGCGTCTCCGGATCGGCGAGCCCCTGGAGCTCGGTGAACCGCCGGCCGGTGACGAGGACCCGGGACTCGAGCGAGGCGATCGTGCGGTTGTACGCGGCGACGCTGCTGCTCAGCGAGCTGCCGAGCTTGGCCAGGTGACCGAGCAGGACGCCGAGGCGGTCGGCAAGCTCGCGGCCGAGCGCCTGGATCTCGCGGGCGTTCTCGGCCAACGTGTCCTGCCGCCAGAGGTGCCCGACCGTGCGGGTGAGCGCCATCAGCGCCGTGGGGGTCGCCAGGACGACGTTGCGGCTGAAGGCGTGCTCGAGCAGGCCCGGGTCGCACGCCAGGGCCTCGGCCAGCAGCGACTCCGCGGGCAGGAACATGACCACGAACTCGGGTGCGGTGTCGAACTGCCGGGCGTACTCCTTGCCGGCGAGGCGGTCGACGTGGTTGCGCACCTCACGGGCGTGGGCGGCCCGGGCGGCCGCCACCTGGTCTGCCGGATCGTCGGCGGCGATCGTGAGGATGGCGCGCAGCGACACCTTGGCGTCGACCACCACCGTCTTGTCCTCGCCAAGGTGCAGCAGCACATCCGGGCGCAGTTGGCCGTCATCGGTGCTGACGCTGGCCTGCTCGGTGAAGTGCACGCCGTGGATGAGCCCTGAGGTCTCCAGCAGTCGCCGCAGCTGGAACTCGCCCCAGCGCCCGCGAACCTCGCTCTGGCCCAGCGCGCCCACGAGGCGCGCCGTCTCGCGGCGCAGGGCCTCCGACGACGTGGTGGTCGCCGAGGCGACGGCCTTGAGCTGCTCGGCGAGCTGGGCGCTGGTCGCCGCCTGGCCCCCCGCCACCCGTGCCACTGCACCCTCGAGGCGGTCCAGGGCCACGTGCACCGGTGCCATGGCCTGCGCGACCTGCTCCGGCGCCTCGGCGCGCGACTGCGCAGCGGCGCGAGCGGCCGCCAGCTCCGCCTCCAAGCGGGCCTGCCGTTCGGCCGCCACTGCGGCCGCTGCCGACGCCGCACCAGCCGCCGCAGCTGCTGACGCTGCCGCCCTCGCGCGCTCGACCCACCCGCGCAGCAGCCACCCACCCATCGCTGCGACCAGCACCAGGAGGCCCAACCCGATCGATGCCTGAAGCGTCATGCCGCATGCCTACCGCGCCAGTCTGACATCGCGAGCACGCCACACAGGTGCAGCGAACGGCGGGTCCGACCTCAGCGCTGGCGCGGGGAGGCAGCCGCCGCGCCGGCCCGCGACTGCCCCCACCCTCACCCCAGCGCTGAATGCTGCGGCAGCCGCCGGAGCGCGGCCCAGGGCCCGGGAGCCAGGTCGATCGTCCCGCCGCGGGGCACCATCGTGACCCGATCCAGCATCCCGACCTGCCGGGCGGCCTCCACGAACGCCGACGGTGGCGAGCGGAAGATCCGATAGTCGTCCATGTGCACGGGGACGGCCTGCGCGGGCAGCAGGGCCTCGATCAGGGCTGCCCCGTCCTCGCCGGTCATCGTGAGGGTGAGGCCGAGCAGCCGCGTGCCACCCAGGTGCAGCACGAGCAGGTCAATCTCGGGAAAGCGCTCGGCGACCTCGGCGACGTGCGGGCCGAGCAGGGAGTCCCCCGTGATGTAGATGCGCAGCCGGCGACCGTCCGTGCCGTCGACGAGGTCGACCAGGCTGCCCATCACCGGCGGCAGCAGCCGGTTCAGGGGCCCGGGTCCGTGTCGACCCGGCACCGACGTGACCGTCATGCGCACCGATCCGCGCTCGACCTCGACCTGCTCCCACGGGTCGAGCCCGGCGCTCTCGAACCCCCACCGCGCCAGGCGCCGCGCCGCGTGGCGCGTCGTCAGCACCGGGGCGCGCCGGGTGAGCCGGCGACGGGCCACGCGGTCGAAGTGATCGCCGTGCAGGTGGGACAGCAGCACGGCGTCGACGTCCGGCAGCTCGTCGATCGCCAGTGCCGGGTCGTGCAGCCTGGGTGTGCTCAGCCCGTACCCGAGGTACGCCCGCTGCCCGGCATGCAGGAAGTTGGGGTCCGTGAGCACGGTCAGCCCGCCGAAGCGCAGCAGCATGGTGGCGTTGCCGATGCACTGCAGGGTGTCGGGGGAGGTGGGGGGCGAGGAGGGCACTGCGATGGGATCGACCATGCGGGGCCGCTTCCCCGCCGCCGCGCTGCCAAACGGGCAGGCGGCCCAGCCGAGCCTGCGACCAGGACCGCGACGGCGCCACCAAGCACGGCTTGCGTCCACCGACGGGCACGGCGTAGGCAGCCGCCATGAGCCAGACTACGAAGCGCTCGCGGCATGCTGCTGACCTCGCTGCGATCGGAGCGGACCCGGTGGCCGTCGGCCGGTACTTGCGCGCGAACTCCAACCTGCCGGGTCCTCGGGGCAACCTCGAGCTCGCCCACGCCTTCGCCGACTGGGCACCTGACGAGCTCGTCGAGGCGCTGCGCAGCGAGGACACCGAGCACGACGAGTTCGTGGACTTCTGCGTCGTCCTCGCGCTCGGTGAGCGGCTCGCCCGCGCACCCGACCCGGGCCTGGTCACCGCCCTGCACGAGCATGCCCGCGATCCCCGGTGGCGCATCCGCGAGGCCGTCACAACGGGGCTGCAGCGGGTGGGCGACCGCGACCTGCTCCGGCTCGTGAGCCTCGTCGACGGCTGGGTGCTCGAGGCGGACCCGTTGGTCCGGCGTGCCGCGATCGCGGCCATCTGCGAGCCGCGGCTGCTCACCACGCAGCCCGGCGCATCGGGGGCGCTGCGGGCCTGCCAGGCAGCGACCCGGTCGATCGCCGAGGCGCTCCCGGACGAGCGCCGCACCGTGGGCATGCGGGTGCTCCGTCAGGCACTCGGCTACTGCTGGAGCGTGGCCGTGGCAGCCGACCCCGGGCCGGGACTGACGGCGTTCGCGGCGCTCCAAGCCGTCGAGGACGACCCCGACCTGGCCTGGATCGCCCGCGAGAACCTGCGCAAGGCACGGTTGCAGCGCCTCCTGGGGCCGTGGGCCGGGCGCCCGGCACGAGCGAAGCGACCCGGAGGCCCCCGTGAGCGCCCGTAGAATCGCCCGTCGTGGCTCTCACCATCGGCATCGTCGGCCTGCCCAACGTCGGCAAGTCCACGCTGTTCAACGCCCTGACCCGCAACGACGTGCTCGCCGCGAACTACCCCTTCGCGACGATCGAGCCGAACACGGGTGTCGTGGGCGTGCCGGACCCCCGGCTGGACGTGCTGGCCGGCATCTTCGGCTCGGCCAAGGTGATCCCCGCGACGGTCACGTTCGTCGACATCGCGGGGATCGTGAAGGGGGCCAGCGAGGGCGCGGGACTGGGCAACAAGTTCCTGTCCCACATCCGGGAGTCCGATGCGATCTGCCAGGTGATCCGGGCGTTCAGCGACCCCGACGTCGTGCACGTGGACGGCCGCGTGAGCCCGAAGGACGACATCGAGGTGATCAACCTCGAGCTGATCCTGGCTGACCTGCAGACCCTGGAGAAGGCGATCCCGCGGATGCAGAAGGAGGCGCGGATGCAGAAGGACCGCGCCGTCGTGCTGGCCGCCGCGGAGGAGGCGAGGGCCGTGCTCGAGTCCGGCCGCACCGTGTTCGCCGCCGGCCTCGATCGCGATCCGCTGCGCGAGCTGTTCCTGCTCACCGCCAAGCCGTTCCTCTACGCCTTCAACGTCGACGCCGACGAGCTGTCCGACACCGCCATGCGCGCGGAGCTCGCCGCCCTGGTGGCGCCGGCCGAGGCCGTGTTCCTCGACGCCAAGACCGAGTCCGAGCTGATCGAGCTCGACGAGGCCGAGGCCCTCGAGCTGCTCGAGTCGATCGGGCAGACCGAGAGCGGCCTGCACGCGCTGGCCCGCGTCGGCTTCGACACCCTCGGCCTGCAGACCTACCTCACCGCGGGCCCCAAGGAGGCCCGGGCCTGGACGATCCGCAAGGGCGCCACGGCTCCCGAGGCGGCCGGCGTGATCCACACCGACTTCCAGAAGGGCTTCATCAAGGCCGAAGTGGTGGGGTTCGACGACCTGGTCGAGGCCCGTTCGATGGCCGAGGCGCGTGCCCGCGGCAAGGTCCGCATCGAGGGCAAGGAGTACGTGATGCGCGACGGGGACGTGGTCGAGTTCCGGTTCAACGTCTGAGCCCCCCGGCCGTGGCGCCTGCCGGTTCGCCCCCTCAGGCGGACTCGGCCGGTGCCGCAGTCGCCACCGCGGTCGCCGGCGCCGCGGCGGCTGGGACGTCGGCTGCCCGGCGGACCGGCCGCAGGAACAGCGGCAGCGCGATGCCCACGTAGCCCACCCAGGCCACCACCTGCAGCACGCTCATCGCG
>DASVBK010000052.1:0-27698 GCA_036375875.1 Candidatus Nanopelagicales bacterium | reverse complement strand
CCAGCGACTGGTCCATCGTGATCGACTCGTTGTACAGGTGTGGTGCGAACACCACCTGCGGGTCGGCGGTGAACCCCCGCGGCGGCAGCGGGTCCACGCCGAACCCCGACCACCAGATGCTGGGCTCGAGGAAGACCGGGTGCGCGTAGCCGCCGGCGGCCTGCTGCTCGCCGGCGCGGATCGCCCTGATCGCCAGCGCGTGGTAACGGCCCAGCAGCATCCCGGAGGTCATGGGCGCCTGCTCGGCGAAGGAGGGCTCGTTGAGCAGGTCGTACCCGGCCACCGTCGGGTCGCCGCCGAACTCCCTGGCCAGCCGTTGCCAGACCGCCAGCAACCGCGCCTGCGCGGCGTCCCGGTCAGTGGAGAAGGACGTGAACGCGCGCAGCACGTTCGGCGCGAGGTCGCGGCCCGTGAACTGGCAGGGCGGCGCGTCGTCCATGGCCGTGGCCCACGCCGGCGCGCCGTCCCAGCCCGTCATCGGGCTGGTGCCGGCTCGGCAGGTCGTGCCCGCCGGCGCCACCACCTCCTTGCCCCACGCGTCCTGGTGCAGGTCCAGCACCACGTGGATGCCGGAGGCGCCTGCCCACCGCACGGCTCTGCGCACCTCGGCCAGGTACCCGTCGTCGACCTGGCCGGCCGTCGGTTCCAGCAGCGACCACGACAGCACGAGCCGCACGGCGTTCATGCCCATGGCCGCGATGTCGGCGAAGTCCTGCTCGGTGAGGGGCTGGACGGGCGCCACCGCGGGGTTCGCCGCGTAGTAGTCGCCCAGCTGGTTGACGTTGATGCCACGCAGCGTCACCTGGGCGCCGGCCTGGTCGGCCAGCACCGCGGTGCCGTCGGCGTCGCGTCGCACGGTGAGGCGCCGCGGCGGGCCGCTCGCCGACGGCGTGAGCACCGCCGCGGCGGCGGGGAGGGCCACGGGTGGGGTGTCGGTGGCGGCCAGGGGCGCCGGGGCGACCTCGCGCTCCCCGGCCCGCACGACGAGCATGATCGCCACGCCGACGGCGAGCACCCCCACCAGCACCCCCCCGAGCGTCCAGCGAGGCCGCGGCGCGCGGGGCACCAGCCACGTCGCGATCGCGGCGAGCGGGGCGAGCAGCAGGCCGAACGACAGGCCCTCGATGAGGCGCAGGTAGGTCGACGGCACGATCCACAGGTCGTCGCCGCCGGCCAGGTCCGTGCCCGCCGCGAGCGCCAGCACCGACTGCACCACCGCCAGGCCCAAGCCGGCGACGACTCCGGCCAGGGACCCGGCCAGCCGCAGCGCCGCTGCGGGACGGGGCGTGGCGACCCGGCGCAGCGTGGCCCGGATCGAGCTCGCCAGCAGGAGCCAGACGATGAGCAGCGCCGCGACCTGGCTCAGCGCGCCGCCCGCCGTCGTGGGCGCGAGCAGCCGCCAGTCGCTGGCGTGGGCATAGCCGATGGGCGACCCGGTCCACCAGTGCTGCGTGAGCCATGGTCCCAACGGCACGAGCGCCAGGACCACGAGCCCCGCGGGCGCGAGCGCCAGGCTCGGCTCGATCGTCACGCTCGCCGCACCAGCACGACGCGCCTGCCCCGCACGCCATGCCAGCGCCGCAGCCAGGGCGGGCACCCACCCGATGAGCAGGCCCTTGACCGCCACGAATCCGGTCGCCCAGGCCAGGTACGGCACCGAGGTGTCTGGCGGCAGCCCCTCGTCACCACCGCCGAGCAGGAAGGGCGCCATCCAGGCCAGCCCGTACCCCAGCTTGGCCACCATGAGGGCCAGCACGACCAGCAGCCAGGTCCGGGACAGGACCCAGCGCCGCGGCGCCGCCGGCGTCGCCGCCCGCAGCAGCCGCCGCGTGCCCAGCCACACCAGCAGCACGATGAGTGGGCCCTGCAACGCGTACTGCAGCCAGGTCCACGGGAGGCTGGGCACGACGTCAGCCCCGGACCACGCGATCGGTGCCGCCAGGCCCGAGGGGTCCACGAGCGCGGCCACGACCAGGACCACCGCCGTGGTGATCGTCGCTGCCCACGCCGCAGGCCCCGCTGACACGGGCCACCCGCCGGCCCCGGCGCCACGCCCGACCGATGCCTGCCCGCCGGCCGGATCCGGCCCCCACGCAGCGGAGCCGGCCGAGGCGCCCGCGCCACCGGCTGCGCCGTCGCGCGGGTCAGCCGCGGGCGAGGCCCCGGACTGCTGGGCGGCCAGGATCGCCCACGTCTCGGGATCGATGCCCTCGAACGGGTCGCGCGAGGGCGGGGTCGGCTCGGTCATGCAGCGGATCATGGCGCATGCGGCCCTGCGCACCGTGGCACCAGGGCCGGTTCGCAGGCTGCCGCGGTGGCGGCCCACCCTCTACCCTGTGCGCCGTGGTCCTCTACGCCGCCTACGGGTCGAACCTCGATCCACGCCAGATGCTCGAGCGGGCGCCGCACTCGCCGGTCCACGCCCCGGGATGGTTGGTCGACTGGCGGCTGACCTTCGGCGGTGAGGACCTCGGCTGGGAGGGCGCGCTGGCCACCGTCGTCGAGGACCCCGGCCACAGTGTCTTCGTCATGCTGTACGACATCGCCCCGGAGGACGAGCCCCTGCTCGACCGCTGGGAGGGCTCGGACCTCGGGATCCACCGCAAGATCCACGTGCGCGTGGCCACGCTCGAGGGCGACGAGATGGCGTGGCTGTACGTCGTGGACGCCTATGAGGGGGGCCTTCCCTCCGCGCGCTACCTGGGCATCCTCGCCGAGGCCGCCCGGGCCGCGGGTGCACCGGACGACTACGTCGAGGCGCTCATGCGCCGGCCCTGCCGGTAGCCACCCGGAGCTCGCCGGCGGCAGAAGCCGCCGCCCGCGCCACCCACACGTCGTCGCGGCCGCCCGGGACGACCAGCAGCGATCACGACGAGGGTCGGTCCTGGCCGAGCAGTGCGGCGGCTGCTGCCAGCCGTGACTCCAGCGCGGCGACGCGGGCCTCGAGCGCCGCGGCCTGGCTGGTGCCCGCCGCGGACGCCTCCGCGGGCCCGGTGGCCGAGGCGGCACCAGCGCCACTCGGCACGGCAGCGCCCGGCACGGCAGCGGGCGGCTCCGCTTGACGGCCGCGGACGAACCGCAGGTAGCCCAGGACGATCGAGATCACCAGGGCCACGAGCAGCACCACGAACCGTGTCACCGAGTTCCCCGAGGCGATGCCCCAGCCGACGCCGTACAGCATCGTGAAGAGCCCGCCGAGCAGGATGCCGTTGGACAGCACCGTGAGGGCCTCACCCAACAGCAGGGACACCACCATGAGCAGGGTCGCGATCACGATGAGCACGATGCTGGTGCGCTGCGCCCAGGACTGCTGCTCGCCCTGCTGGCGGTCGCGCAGCGTGCGCTCCTGCGCGTCGAGGTCGGCCAGCTGTGCCAGCTGCGCGTCGGTCAGCTGGTCGGTCGGCTTGCAGCCGGTGTAGTCCGTGCACCCCTGCACGGCGTTGCGCTGCTGCGCGAGCTCGTCCAGCTGCTCCTGCACCTGCTCCGAGGGGTCCGGGAGGAACGTGTAGACCCCGACGCCGACCACGGCCGTGATCATCAGCCCCAGGAAGATGGCGAAGATCGCCTGGAGGACGCCGCGCCCCACATTCGGGACCTCACGGGTCTCCTGCATGGCGCACCTCCACGTCGTGGTCCCCGCGGCCGCGGGCCGGCCCCTGCGCGCAGGCTAGCGCCGGGGGCACCGCCTGCCGCGTCACCCGGCCAGGCGCGCCCTGACGTCGTCGGCGATCGCATCGAGCGTGGCCATGGCGGTGCTGCGGGCGGTGGCCAGCCCGCCGTCGCCCACCGGGGCGCGCACCTCCAGGTACGCCTTGACCTTCGGCTCCGTGCCGCTGGGTCGGATGATGACCCGCGCGTCGGTCACGTCCGGCCCGCCCCTCAGCCGGAAGCGCAGGCCGTCGGTCGGCGGCAGGCCCGCCGAGCCAGCCTCGAGGTCATCGACGCCCACCACCCCGAGCCCGCCGAAGGTCGCCGGTGGCGCCCCCCGCAGGCCGGCCATGAGCGCCGGGATCCGGGCGAGGTCGGCGAACCGCAGCGAGACCTGACCGGTGGCGTGCAGGCCGTGGGCGACAGCAAGCGCATCGAGCACGTCCTGCATGGCGCGGCCCTCCGCGCGCAGCACCGCCGCGAGCTCGGTCGCGAGCAGGCCAGCGGAGATGCCGTCCTTGTCCCGCACGCCCGCCGGATCCACGCAGTACCCCAGCGCCTCCTCGTAGCCGAACGCCAGGTCGTCGGCCGCCCGGGCGATCCACTTGAAGCCGGTGAGCGTCTCGGTGAACCGCAGGCCGGCCCCTCTCGCGATGGCGCCGAGCAGCTGGGAGCTCACGATCGAGTTGGCGTAAGTGCCCGTCACCGGCCTGCCCGCGCGACGGCCCCGCTCGAGGATCCACCAGCCGAGCAGCGCCCCCACCTCGTCTCCGGTGCACATCCGGTACCCGCCACCGGGCGTCGGGATGCCCACCGCGCAGCGGTCGGCGTCCGGGTCGTTGGCCAGGATCAGGTCCACCCCGGCTTCGCCGGCGAGCTCGAGCACGAGATCCATCGCGCCGGGCTCCTCCGGGTTGGGGAACGCGACGGTCGGGAACTCCGGATCCGGCTCGTCCTGGGCCAGCACGGCCAACGGCTCGGGGAAGCCGGCACCGACGAGGGCTGCGCGCATGAGCGGGCTGCCGACGCCGTGCATCGCGGTGTAGGCCACCCGCACCGCGCGCGGGCCGCCCGGCAGCGCCAAGCCGCTCACCCGCGCCAGGTAGTCGTCCACGACGGCCTCGTCGAGGGTCTCGTAGGCCTCGCTGCGCGGGATGGCGGCCAGCGGGCCCACCGCCGCGATGCGCTGCGCGATGCCGGCATCGGCCGGCGGCACGATCTGCGCCCCGTCGCCGAGGTAGACCTTGTAGCCGTTGTCGCGCGGCGGGTTGTGGGAGGCCGTGACGACCACGCCCGCGCACGCCCCGTGCCGCAGGATGGCCGCGGCGAGCACGGGGGTCGGCAGCGGCCGTGGGCAGATGCGTGCCGCGAAGCCATGGCCGGCCATGATCTCGGCGGTGTCGCGGGCGAAGATGTCGGAGTTGTGCCGGGCGTCGAACCCGATCACCACGGGTCGCCCGGCGTGGCCGGTGTCGAGCAGGTAGCGGGCAAGGCCGGCCGCCGCCCGGGCCACGACGACCCGGTTCATGCGATTGGGGCCGGGCCCCAGCGGGCCGCGCAACCCCGCCGTGCCGAACTGCAGGGTGCCCGAGAACGCGTCCGCGAGCTCCGCCGCCGCTGCCGCGTCGCCGCTCCGGGCCGCCTCGGCCGTGGCGATCAGCTCGGCGACGGTCGCCGGGTCGGGGTCGTCGGCGGCCCAGGCAGCCGCCGCGCCCAGCACGGCGGGATCCGGCCCGGGCCCAGGCACGGCGGCATCCAGCCCGCCGCCGCCCGCAGGGCCCAACCCCGCGCTCACAGTCGCCCCACCACCGTCGCCAGCAGCCCGCCCATGCGCTCAGCGGCCAACTTGCCCGCGGCGAGCACCTCGGCGTGGTCCAGGGGCTCGCCGCTGAGGCCTGCGGCGAGGTTGGTCACCAGGGACATCCCGAGGATCTCCAGGCCCGCCTCGCGCGCGGCTATGGCCTCGAGGGCGGTGGACATGCCGACGAGGTCCCCGCCCAGGACCCCCGCCATGCGGACCTCGGCCGGCGTCTCGTACTGCGGACCGCGGAACTGCACGTAGACGCCCTCGGCGAGGCTCGGGTCCACCTCCCGGCACAGCGCGCGCAGCCGTGGCGAGTAGAGATCGGTGCAGTCGACGAAGGTGGCGCCGCGCAGCGGTGAGGCGCCGGTGAGGTTGATGTGGTCGCTGATGAGCACCGGCGTGCCCGGCGACCAGGCGGGATCGAGCCCCCCGCAGCCGTTCGTCAGCACGATGGTCCGGCAGCCGGCCGCCGCAGCGGTGCGCACCCCGTGCACCACCGCCTCCACCCCGCGGTCCTCGTAGAAGTGGGTGCGGCCCAGGAACACCAGCGCGCGGGCCCCGGAGCCGGTCGCCACGCTGCGGATGCGCCCGGCGTGCCCGGCCACGGCGGGCGGGGCGAACCCGTGCAGGTCGGTCGAGGCGAGGTCGGCCAGGGTCTCGCCGAGCAGGTCCACGGCGGGCAGCCACCCGGAGCCCAGCACCAGGGCCAGGTCGTGGTGCTCGGCACCGGTGAGCCGCGCGAGGTCCGCGGCGGCCTGCTGGGCCGCGGCCCCGGGGTCGTCGGCGGGCTGGGGCGGCAGGGGGCGGGCTGCGTCGATCACGGCGCCGACGCTACCGGCACGTCACCCCGCCCCACCCACTGAGCACGCCCCGGCGGGCCTGGCTGCGCCGTCCCGGCCAGAATGGCGGTCATGGCTGCTGCCCTGCCCGCCCTGACCCGCGCCGAGCTGGCCCGCATGGTCGACCACACGCTGCTCAAGCCGGAGGCCACGCCCGACGACGTCGCGGCGCTGTGCGTCGAGGCCAACGAGCTCGGCGTCTACTCGGTCTGCATCTCGCCGTCGTTCCTGCCGCTGCCCACCGGCCTGCTCGACCCGGGCATCCGCACGTGCACCGTCGCCGGGTTCCCCAGCGGCAAGCACCACGCGGACATCAAGGCCGCGGAGGCGGCACGCGCCGTCGCCGACGGGGCCGACGAGGTGGACATGGTGCTCGACATCGGGGCCATCCGCGCGGGGTCCTGGCGCACGACGGAGCGCGAGGTCGCCGCGGTGCGCGGCGCGACCCAGGGCGCGCTGCTCAAGGTGATCCTCGAGACCGCGGCGCTCTCCGACGACGAGGTGGTGCGGGCCTGCATCACGTGCCTGGACGCCGGCGCCGACTTCGTGAAGACCTCCACGGGCTTCCACCCCGCCGGCGGGGCGAGCACGCACGCCATCTCGCTCATGGCCGGCACGGTGGGCGGGCGCATGGGGGTCAAGGCCAGTGGCGGGGTGCGCACCGCCGCGGCGGCACTGGCGATGGTCGCCGCGGGGGCTACCCGGCTGGGCCTGTCCGGCACGCGGTCGGTGCTCGACGGGCTGGCCGGGGCTGGCGGCGCCGGACCCGCCGGCGGCGCGGGGCCGGCCGCCGGGGCCGGACCCGCCGGCGGGGCCGGGCCGGCCGCGGCTGAGGGCGATGGGTACTGAGGCCCCAGCGTCAGCGGGCCGCCCGCGGGTGATCCTGCTGGCCGGGCCGAGCGGCTCGGGCAAGTCCACGATCATGCGCGCCGCTGGCCTGCCCATGGTGTTCCTGGACGACTTCTACAAGGCGGGCTCGGACAGCACGCTGCCCTGCGACCCGGCCCTGGGGATCGTCGACTGGGACGATCCGGCGAGCTGGGACGGGGCCGCCGCCCTGGCTGCCATCGAGCAGCTGTGCGCCGTGGGCTGCGCGCAGGTGCCCGTGTACGACATCGCCGCGGATGGCCCCAGCGGCAGTCGCGCGGTCGAGGTCGGTGACGGCCCGTTCGTGGCCGAGGGCATCTTCGCCCCCGAGCTGGTCGCGCCGCTGCAGGCCCGGGGGCTGCTGCTCGACGCGATCGTGGTGCGCCGGGACCCGTGGAAGAACCTGGTGCGCCGGGCGGCCCGCGACCTGCGGGAGCGGCGCAAGCCCCCGATCACGATCCTGCGGCGCGGCCTGGCGCTCTACCGGGCGGAGCCGCGCGTGGTGGGCCGGGCCCTCGGCGCCGGGTGCCGACCGCTCGACGCCCGGGCCACCCGCCGCGCGCTGGCCGGGCACGCCCTCAGCGCAGCGCGAGGTCCGACAGGGCCATCGCCGCGTAGCCAGGCTTGATCACCTCGTTGATGATCCGCAGCCGCTGGTCGAACGGGATGAACGCCGACTTCATCGCGTTCACCGTGAGCCACTGCAGGTCGGCCAGCGTGTAGCCGAACGCCGACGAGAGCAGGTGCATCTCCCGGCTGAGCGAGGTGTGCGACATCAGGCGGTTGTCCGTGTTCACGGTCACCCGGAAGCCGAGGGTGCGCAGCCGGCCGATCGGATGCTGCTCGATCGAGGCAGCGGCACCGGTCTGCACGTTCGAGCTCGGGCACATCTCGAGGGGCACCCGGCGGTCGCGGACGTACGCCGCGAGCCGGCCCAGGTGCGACCGCCCTGCGTCGTCGATCGTGATGTCGTCCATGATCCGCACGCCGTGGCCGAGCCGCTCGGCGCCGCACCACTGGATGGCCTCCCAGATGCTGGGCAGGCCGAACGCCTCGCCCGCATGGATGGTGAAGTGGGCGTTCTCGCGGCGCAGGTACTCGAAGGCGTCGAGGTGCCTGGTGGGCGGGTAGCCCTCCTCCGCCCCGGCGATGTCGAAGCCGACGACCCCGGCATCGCGGTACTCCACGACGAGCTTGGCGATCTCGGTGCTGCGCGCCGCGGTGCGCATCGCGGTGAGCAGCAGCCGTACGACGATCGGCCTGCCCCGCTCGGCGGCGGCGCGCTCCCCGTCGGCGAACCCCGCGAGCATGGCCTCCACGACCTGCTCGAGCGACAGGCCCTGGCTGGTGCACAGCTCGGGGGCCATCCGGACCTCGGCATAGACCACGCCGTCCGCGGCGAGGTCCTCGGCGCACTCCCGGGCGACGCGGTGCAGGGCTGCCTCGGTCTGCAGCACGGCGACGGTGTGGGCGAACGTCTCGAGGTAGCGCACGAGCGAGCCGGAGTCGGCGGACTCGGCGAACCACCGCCGCAGCGCCTCGGGATCGGTGGTGGGCAGGTCGGCGTACCCGGACTCGTCGGCGAGCTCGACGATCGTCTGCGGGCGCAGGCCACCGTCCAGGTGGTCGTGGAGCAGGGCCTTGGGCGCGCGGCGGCAGGTGTCGAGGTCCAACGTCATGGCGGCAAGGCTAGTGGCGGGCCGCGACACGCGGGGCGGCCCCAGTCAGGTGACCACCTGGCCGGGTGCTGTCAGCCCCGCGAGCGCAGGTCGTCGACGTCGAACGCGTCGGGCAGCACCTCGCGCATGGGGCGCACGCCGTGCGGGGTGCGCAGCAGGCAGTCCGGGCCGCCGTGCTCCCAGAGCAGCTGGCGGCAGCGCCCGCAGGGCATGAGGTCGTTGCCGTGCCGGTCGACGCAGGCCACGGCCACCAGCCTGCCGCCGCCCCCGGCATGCAGCGCCGAGACCATGCCGCACTCGGCGCACAGCGTCACCCCGTAGGCGGCGTTCTCGACGTTGCAGCCGACCACGATGCGCCCGTCGTCGACCAGGCCCGCCACTCCGACCGCGAAGTGCGAGTAGGGCGCGTAGGCCCGCTCCATCGCGGCGACGGCCGCGCTGTGGAGGGCGTCCCAGGGGATCGCCCCGTCGGCGGCGGTCATGCCTTGATGTACGGCACGCCGTCGGCCGCCGGCGCGCGCACCTTGCCAGCCAGGCCCGCCACCGCGAACAGGGTCGCGAGGTACGGGGCCATGAGCATGAACTGGCTGGGGATCGGCGTGCCCACGATGTTGAGCACCTGCTGCAGCTGGTCGGCGAACCCGAACAACAGCGCGGCGCCGATGGCGCCCATCGGAGACCAGCGGCCGAAGATCATCGCCGCCAGGGCGATGAAGCCCTTGCCCGCGGTCATGTTCTTGCCGAACGCCCCGACCGACAGCGAGAAGAACGCCCCGCCCAGGCCCGCCACCATGCCGCCGAGCAGCACGTTGCGGAACCGCACGCGGTTGACGTTGATGCCCACGGTGTCGGCAGCCTTCGGGTGCTCACCGACGGCCCGCACCCGAAGGCCCCACCGGGTGCGGAACAGCGAGACCTGGATGAGCACCGCGATGATGTACATCAGGTAGACGATGATCGTCTGGTTGAACAGCACCGGGCCGATCACGGGGATGTCGGAGAGCACCGGGATGGCGATCGGCTTCATCACCGGGGGGCTGTTCCAGGTGGCCGCCTCCTTGTCCATGACCGCGGAGTAGAAGAACGAGGTCAGGCCCAGCACGAGGGTGTTGATGACCACGCCGACGATCACCTGGTCGACGAAGTAGGTGACGGTGAACACGGCCAGCACCCAGCCGACGAGCAGGCCGGCGACGACCGCTGAGAGCAGGCCGAGGGTGAGGCTGCCGGTCAGCGACCCGACCACCGCGGCGAGGAACGCGCCGGCCAGCAGCTGGCCCTCGATGGCGATGTTCACGACGCCGGAGCGCTCGCACAGCACGCCGGCCAGCGCACCGAAGATCAGCGGGACGCTCAGCAGGATGGTGCCCTGCAGCAGGCCGGTCAGCGGGATCGACGCGCCCGAGGCGGCCCAGGACAGGAACGACAGGATGAACGCGACGCCGAACAGGGCGATGGCCCAGGTCTGCATCGGCCGCCGGGCCCGCGCCCAGCGCAGCGCCAGGCCGGCGAGCAGCAGGCACAGCGCCGCCATCACCGTCGAGAACGCCCGGGACGGCACGGTGAGGTCCGGCACGGCCAGCGCCTCGTTGCCCAGCGTCAGGTCGAACGTGGTCTGCTCGCCGCTCGTGCCGAGCAGGCCGAAGACGACGAGGGCGATCAGCCCCAGGACGCCCATGGTCACCGGCGCCTTGTAGGAGATGGGCCGCAGGACCTCGGGCTCGTCGGGCGCCTGCGCCTCGGGCATATGGGTGTCGAGTGCCATCAGGACCAGCTCCTCACTGCGCCTGGGGTGCCTTGAGGCGGAAGATGCGCCGGACCAGCGGCGGCGCGGCGATGAACAGCACGATGAGCGACTGCACGACCAGCACGATGTCGATCGGGGTGCCGGTCGAGGCCTGCATCGCCGACCCACCGGCGCGCAGGCCGCCCATCAGGATGCCGGCGAGCACCACGCCCAGGGGCGTGCTGCGGCCCAGCAGGGCCACGGTGATCGCGTCGAAGCCCACGTCGCCGGCGATGCCGTTGCCCAGGGCGTACTCGGTGGAGCCGCCCAGGATCTGGTTCATGCCGGCCAGGCCGGCGAGCCCACCGGCGACCACCATCACGCCGGTGAGCGCGCGCCGCACGTTGATGCCTGCGGTGCGCGCCGCGTTGGGGTTGGCCCCCACGGCCCTGAACTCGAAGCCGATCGTGGAGCGCTCCAGCAGCCACCACACGAACCAGGCCGCGGCCAGCGCCAGCAGGAACCCGAGGTTGAGCCGGTACTCCTCCCCGAGGAGCTTGGGCAGCCGGGCGGCCGTGGCGACCTGCGGGCTCAGCGGATCGTCGCGCCCGGGCCGCTGGAACGCGTCGAGCGTGAGCAGCCACTGCAGGAAGTAGATGGCGATCCAGTTGAGCATGATCGTGACGATCACCTCATGCGCGCCGGTGCGAGCCTTCAACAGGCCCGCGATGCCGCCCCAGATGGCGCCGCCGACCAGGCCCCCGAGGATGGCCACCAGCATCAGCACCGGGAAGGGCAGCGACACCGAGAAGCCGACGTAGGCCGCGAGGATCGCGCCCATGATGAGCTGGCCCTGCGCGCCGATGTTGAACAGGCCCGCGCGGAACGGCAGTGCGACGGCGAGGCCCGCGAAGATGAGCGAGGTGGCGGTGTACAGCGTCTCGGTGAGCGGCTTGAGCGCGTCGGCCACGGTGTAGGCGCTGAAGTTGATGACCGAGCCGGAGAACAGCGCCTCGTACGCCTGCGAGACCGACTCCCAGGCCGCGGACAGCAGGTCCATCGGGCGCGAGAAGAAGTACCCGGAGGCAGCGCGGACGTCCGGATCGGCGAAGGCGATGAGCAGGCCGCTGATCACCAGCGCCAGCAGGAACGACAGCGCGTAGAGCACGATCTGGTCGCGCCAGTAGTGGCGGCGGCGTGGCCCCGGGGGCGGCTCGGCGACGCCGGGCTGGATCTCGGTGGTCATGCTCACTGCCCGGCCTCCTCGAGGTGCGCGGGGACGCCGGCCATCATGAGGCCGAGCACGTCGCGGGGGGTGGTGGGGGGCACGATCCCCACGATGCGGCCCCGGTACATCACGGCGATGCGGTCGGCCAGCGAGGCCACCTCGTCGAGCTCGGTGGAGACGATGAGCACCGCGGTGCCGGCGTCACGCTGCTCGATCACCCGCTTGTGCACGAACTCGATCGCGCCCACGTCGACGCCGCGCGTGGGCTGCGCGGCCATGAAGACCGCGACCGGCTTGGACAGCTCGCGGGCCAGCACCAGCTTCTGCTGGTTGCCGCCGGACAGCGAGCTCGCGGGCAGCGCCACGCCGGTGGTGCGGACGTCGAACTCCGTCACCGCCTGCTGGGCGCGCTCGGCGATCACGGTGGGCTTCATCCGCACGCCCGAGGCATACGGCGCCCGCGTGTACTGGTCGAGCACGAAGTTCTCGGCGATGGAGAAGCTGCTCACCAGGCCGTCGTGCGAGCGGTCCTCCGGCACGAAGCCGATGCCGGTGTCGAGCACCTGCCGTGTGGTACGGCCCACCAGCTCCTCACCGGCCAGCCGGATCGAGCCGGTGACGTGCTCCTGCAGGCCCATGATCGCCTCGGTCAGCTCGGTCTGGCCGTTGCCCTGCACCCCAGCGATGCACACGACCTCGCCGGCGTGCACCGTGAGGTCCACGTGGTCGACCATCGCCTGGCCGGTGTCCGAGCGGACCGTGAGCTCCCGGATGTCGAGCACCGCCTCACCGGGGCGGGCCGGGCCCTTCTCCACCTGGAGGCTCACGGCTCGACCGACCATGGCGGTGGCCAGCTCGGACTCCGAGGCGCCCGGCAGCATGGTGCCCACCACCTTGCCGCGGCGGATGACCGTGATGCGGTCGGCCACCGCCTTGATCTCGCGCAGCTTGTGGCTGATGAGCACCACGGAGCGGCCGGCGGCCTTGAGCTGGCGGATGATCTCGAGCAGCTCGTCGGTCTCCTGGGGGGTGAGCACCGCCGTGGGCTCGTCGAGGATCAGCACCTGGGCGTCGAGCACGAGCGCCTTGATGATCTCCACGCGCTGCTGCACACCCACCGGCAGGTCCTCGACCATCGCGTCCGGGTCGACCTCCAGGTTGTACCTGCGCGACAGCTCGATGACCTGGTCGCGGGCGGCGGCGACGTCCAGGAACGCGCCCTTGGTCAGCTCGTGGCCGAGCATCACGTTCTCGGCCACGGTGAAGACCGGCACGAGCATGAAGTGCTGGTGCACCATGCCGATGCCTGCCGCCATGGCCTCGCCCGGGTCGTGGAAGTGCACCACCTGGTCGTCGACGAGGATCTCGCCCTCGTCCGGCTGGTAGAGGCCGTAGAGGGTGTTCATGAGGGTGGACTTCCCGGCGCCGTTCTCGCCGAGCAGGCAGTGGATCTCGCCCGGCTCCACGGTCAGGCTGATCGAGTCGTTGGCCGTGAAGCTGCCGAAGCGCTTCGTGATGCCCCGTAGCTCGAGTCGCACGCTGCAGCTCACCCCCTCCCGGGTCCGGATGTCGCTGTGCACAGTAGCGAGCGCACCACCAGCGCCGCCGCGCAACACCCCCGCAACGCGGCGCCGGCAGCGTCGGCAGCGGCCCGGACGCGCCACGGCCCCCCGCACCGCAGGGGTGCAGGGGGCCGTGGGGAGCCGGTCAGGTCAGCTGGCCTGCGGCGAGTTGCTCGACTCGACGGTGATCGTGCCGTCGATGATCTGCTGCTTGAGCTCGTCGATCTTGGCGGTGAGCTCGGCCGGCACCTTCGACTCGAAGTCGTGGTACGGGGCCAGGCCAACGCCGTCGTTGGCCAGGGTGCCGATGTAGGGGGTGTTGACGAACTTGCCCTGGGCGGTGAGGGTGGTCGCCGCCTGCACCGCGTTGGCGATGTTCTTCTCGACCGTGGTCAGGAAGACGTCCTTGTACTGCGACGCGGACTCGTAGCCGTCCTGGTCGACCCAGATGACCGAGACCTTGCCGTTGGACTCCTGCGCCGCCTGCGCAGCACCCAGGCCAGTCTGGCCGGCCACGGGCAGGATGATGTCCGCGCCCTGCTGGATCAGGTTCGAGGCCAGGTTCTTGCCACCGGTCACGTCGTCGAACTTGCCGGCGAACAGGCCGTCCTGCTTGGCCTTGTCCCAGCCGAGCAGCTTCACGTCCTTGCCGCTGTCGGCGTTGTACTTGTCGACGCCGTCCGCGAACCCGTCCATGAACACCGCGACGCTGGGCAGCTTGATGCCGCCGAAGGTGCCGACCGTGCCGGTCTGGCTCATGCCCGCCGCGAGGTAGCCGGCCAGGTACGCCGCCTCGGCCGTGTTGAACAGCAGCGGCTGGACGTTGTCGATGGGCTGGATGCCGTCGGTGTCGGGGTCGCCGTCGGGGTTCTCGTCGACGATCGCGAAGCGCTCGTCCGGGTTGGCCTTCGCGGCGGTCGCCGTGGCGTCGCCCAGCGAGAAGCCGACCGTGACGATGATGCCGCAGTCCTCAGCCACGAGGCTGTTGACGTTCGGCGTGTAGTCCGACTCGGTCTTGCTGGTGACGTACTTGGTGGGGAAGCCGCCCGCCTCGCCGGCGGCCTGCAGGCCGGCCCACGCGGAGGCGTTGAAGGAGCGGTCGTCGATGCCACCCTGGTCGGTCACCATGCAGCCCTGGAAGCTGGCGGCAGCAGCGCTGCCCGACGCCGCACCGGATGCGGCGTTGTCCTGCGGCGCCTCACCGCACGCGGCGAGGGCCAGCGCGGCGAGCGCCGACATGGCGAGCACGCGAGTCTTCATCTGTTCTCCACTTCTCGGAAACGGTGTTGCGACGTGATGCCGCTGCTTGCGACGTGGGGACGCCGGCACCTGCCAGACGCGTCGACCGACCGTCGCGAGCAGTCTAGATCGCCCCAGCAGGCCCCTCAGCCAGGCATGCGCCGCCGAAGGTCCCGCCGTGGTCACGATTCGATAACGACTGGTCCCAGGTCAGAACACGTCGACTGGCGTGTACTCCCCCCACACGTCGCGCAGCGCATCAGCGACCTCGCCGACGGTCGCGCGGGCGCGCAGGGCCTCCTTCATCGGCAGCAGCACGTTGCCCGTACCGCGGGCGGCCTCGCGCACTGCCTCCAGCAGCGGCTCGACGTCGCCGCGCTCGGCGCGCAGCGTCGCCAGCCGTGCGCGCTGCTCGGCCTCGATCGACGGGTCCACGCGCAGCGGCTCGTAGGGCTCCTCGGCGTCGATCGTGAACCGGTTGACGCCCACGACGATGCGCTCGCCGGCGTCGATCTCGTTGGCGATCCGGTAGGCGCTGCGCTCGATCTCGGCCTTCTGGAAGCCCTGCTCGATGGCGGCCACCGCCCCACCGAGGTCGGCGACCTTCTCGAGCAGCTCGCGCGCGGCGGCCTCGAGGTCGTCGGTGAGCGACTCCACCGCGTACGAGCCGGCGAACGGGTCGACCGTCTTGCACACGTCGGACTCGTACGCGATCACCTGCTGGGTGCGCAGCGCCAGGCGGGCCGCCTTCTCGGTCGGCAGGGCGATGGCCTCGTCGAAGGAGTTGGTGTGCAGGCTCTGCGTGCCGCCGAGCACGGCCGCGAGTGCCTGGATGGCCACGCGCACCATGTTCACCTCGGGCTGCTGGGCGGTGAGCTGCACGCCGGCGGTCTGCGTGTGGAAGCGCAGCATGAGCGACTTGGGGTTCTTCGCCCCGAACTGGTCGCGCATCACCGAGGCCCAGATCCGCCGTGCCGCGCGGAACTTCGCCACCTCCTCGAGCAGGCTGGTGCGGCTCACGAAGAAGAACGCCAGCCGAGGTGCGAAGTCGTCGACGTCCTGTCCTGCCTCGATCGCCGCCTTCACGTACTCGATGCCGTCGGCCAGCGTGAACGCGACCTCCTGCGCGGGCGTCGCCCCGGCCTCGGCCATGTGGTAGCCCGAGATCGAGATGGTGTTCCACTTGGGCAGGTGCTCGCCGCAGTAGCGGAAGATGTCGGTGATCAGGCGCAGGCTCTGCGCCGGCGGGTAGATGTAGGTGCCGCGCGCGATGTACTCCTTGAGCACGTCGTTCTGGATCGTCCCGGTGAGCGCCTCGCCGGGCACGCCCTGCTCCTCGGCGACGAGCACGTAGAGCAGCAGCAGGATCGCGGCGGGGGCGTTGATCGTCATGCTCGTGCTGACCCGGTCCAGCGGGATGCCGCCGAACAGCACGCGCATGTCCTCGATCGAGTCGATCGCCACGCCCACCTTGCCGACCTCGCCGTGCGCCAGCGGATGGTCGGAGTCGTAGCCCATCTGGGTGGGCAGGTCGAAGGCGACGGACAGGCCGGTCTGCCCTGCCGCGAGCAGCTGCTGGTAGCGGGCGTTGGACTCCGCGGCGTTGCCGAAGCCGGCGTACTGCCGCATCGTCCACGGCCGGCCGGTGTACATGCTGGGATAGACGCCGCGGGTGAACGGGTACGCGCCCGGAGCGCCGATGCGGGCCTGGTCGAGGCCGGCGAGCGACTCGGCGTCGTACAGGGGGGCGAAGGGGCGGCCGGACTCGGTGGTTGCCATGGAGCACAGGCTAGGACCGGCCACCGACACCGCCATCGGCCGCCCGGCCCTCGGGCAGGGCCGAACGGCCCGAGGTGGGGCGACCATCGGCAGCCCTGCCTCGCCGGTGCGCTGTGGAACGCCGGGACTAGACTGCCGATCGCGTGGCGCGACTCCCCGCCCACGCACGGTTCCACGTCGTCGAGGAGGCTCCACCGATGGCCACTGCGCCTGCGGGGACCCTGTACCGCGGTGGTGAGGGCATGTGGTCCTGGGTGGCCCATCGCATCACCGGTGTCGCGGTCTTCTTCTTCCTGCTCGTCCATGTCCTGGACACCGCCCTCGTGCGCGTCTCCCCCAACGCCTACGACGCGGTCATCGCCACGTACAAGACCCCGATCGTGAACCTCCTCGAGGTCGGCCTGGTCGGCGCCGTGCTCTACCACGCGCTCAACGGCATCCGGATCGTGCTGGTGGACTTCTGGGCACCCGGCCCCCGCCACCAGCGCGGCATGCTCTGGGGCATCGTCGCCGTCTGGGTGATCCTGATGATCCCCGGCGCCTACTTCATGCTCGTGCACACGGTCGAGTCGCTGTTCGGGAGCACCTCATGAGCCTCGAGATCGCCGACCCCCGCTCCGCAGGCACCCAGCGCGCGGGCAGCAAGGGCAACTTCGAGAAGTACTCCTGGATCTTCATGCGGGTCTCGGGCCTGGTGCTGGTGTTCCTGGTCCTGGGCCACCTGCTGATCATGAACATCCTCGACGGCGGCGTGCAGCGCATCAACTTCGGCTTCGTGGCAGGCCGCTGGTCCAGCCCGTTCTGGCAGATGTGGGACCTGCTGCAGCTGTGGCTGGCCATGATCCACGGCGCCAACGGCATGCGGACCGTCATCAACGACTATGCCGAGAAGCCGCACACGGCGTGGCGGCTGCGGATGCTGCTCTACGTCGTGACCGTCTTCATCATCGCCCTGGGCACGCTGGTGATCTTCACCTTCGACCCGAACCTCGCCTGATCGGAAGTGGCCCCAGCCATGCAGAACCACAGCTACGACGTCGTCATCGTGGGTGCCGGTGGCGCCGGGATGCGCGCCGCGCTCGAGGCGGGCCCACGGGTGCGCACCGCCGTGCTCACGAAGCTCTACCCGACGCGCTCGCACACCGGGGCGGCGCAGGGCGGCATGTGCGCTGCCCTGGCCAACGTCGAGGAGGACAACTGGGAGTGGCACACCTTCGACACGATCAAGGGTGGTGACTACCTGGTCGACCAGGACGCCGCGGAGATCATGTGCAAGGAGGCCATCGACGCGGTCATCGACCTGGAGAAGATGGGCCTGCCGTTCAACCGCACCCCCGAGGGCCGCATCGACCAGCGCCGGTTCGGCGGCCACACCCGCAACCACGGCGAGGCGGCCGTGCGCCGCGCCTGCTACGCGGCGGACCGCACCGGGCACATGATCCTGCAGACGCTCTACCAGAACTGCATCAAGGAGGGCGTCGAGTTCTTCGACGAGTACTACGTGCTCGACCTGCTGCTCAACGAGGTCGAGGGCCAGACCCGCACCGCGGGCGTCGTGGCCTACCAGCTGAGCACCGGCGAGATCCACGTGTTCCAGGCCAAGTCGGTGGTGTTCGCCACCGGCGGGTTCGGGCGGGTCTACAAGACCACCTCGAACGCCCACACGCTCACCGGCGACGGCATGGCGATCACCTGGCGCGCGGGCCTGCCACTGGAGGACATGGAGTTCTACCAGTTCCACCCGACCGGCCTGGCCGGCCTGGGCGTGCTGCTCACCGAGGGCGCCCGCGGCGAGGGCGGCATCCTGCGCAACGCCTCCGGCGAGCGGTTCATGGAGCGCTACGCCCCCACCATCAAGGACCTCGCGCCCCGCGACATGGTGGCCCGTGCGATGGTCCAGGAGGTCCGCGAGGGCCGGGGCGCCGGCCCGCACAAGGACTACGTCTACCTCGACCTCACCCACCTGCCGGCTGCCCAGATCGAGGAGAAGCTGCCCGACATCACCGAGTTCGCCCGCACGTACCTGGGCGTGGACCCGATCACCGAGATGGTGCCGGTGTTCCCGACCGCGCACTACGCGATGGGCGGCATCCCGACGAACGTCGAGACCGAGGTCCTCAAGGACAACGACACGGTCGTGCCGGGCCTCTACGCCGCCGGCGAGTGCGCCTGCGTCAGCGTGCACGGCGCCAATCGGCTGGGCACGAACTCGCTGCTGGACATCAACGTCTTCGGTCGGCGCGCCGGCATCGCCGCTGCCGCGTACGCGGCGACCGCCGACTTCGTGGAGCTGCCCGCGATCGGCGCGGGACGGGTGCAGGCGATGGTCGCCACGCTGCTGGAGAGCACCGGCACCGAGCGGGTGGGCGACCTGCGCCGCGCGCTCCAGGAGACCATGGACTTCAACGCACAGGTGTACCGGACCGAGGAGACCCTGTCCCAGGCGCTGGCCGACGTGCGGGGGCTCAAGGCCCGCTACGCGAGCGTGGGCATCCAGGACAAGGGCGCGCGGTACAACACCGACCTGCTCGAGGCCATCGAGCTGGGCTTCCTGCTCGACCTGGCCGAGGTGCTCGTCGTCGGCGCGCTGGCCCGCAAGGAGTCCCGTGGCGGCCACGCCCGTGAGGACTACCAGACCCGCGACGACGCCACCTTCATGGCGCACACCATGGCCTACCCCGACGTGGCGCCCGATGGCACGCCGACCGTCCGCCTGGACTACAAGCCAGTCACAGTCACCCGTTACCAGCCGATGGAGCGCAAGTACTGATGGCCACCGACACCGCCGCAGCGCCGACCGCCGCCCCCGCGCCCACCCCCGAGGTGGACGTGCCCCGGGCGTTCCCCGTCACCGTCCGGGTGCGCCGGTACCTGCCCGACGAGGGGCCGGAGCCGTTCTGGCAGGACTTCACGGTCGACGTGTTCCCGACCGACCGGATCCTCGACGCGCTGCACAAGATCAAGTGGGAGCAGGACGGGACGCTGACGTTCCGCCGCTCGTGCGCCCACGGCATCTGCGGCTCGGACGCGATCCGCATCAACGGCCGCAACCGGTTGGCCTGCAAGACGCTGATCAAGGACCTCAACGCGAACAAGCCGATCGTCGTCGAGGCGATCAAGGGCCTGCCGCTGGAGAAGGACCTGGTCGTCGACATGGAGCCGTTCTTCGCCTCGTACCGCGAGGTGATGCCGTTCCTCATCACCAGTGGCAACCCGCCGACCCGGGAGCGCGTCCAGTCGGTCGAGGACCGCGCCGTCTTCGACGACACGACCAAGTGCATCCTGTGCGCCTGCTGCACGACCTCGTGCCCGGTGTTCTGGACCGACGGTCAGTACTTCGGGCCTGCGGCGATCGTCAACGCCCACCGCTTCATCTTCGACAGCCGCGACGAGGGCGGCGAGCAGCGGCTGCAGATCCTCAACGACAAGGAGGGCGTGTGGCGCTGCCGCACGACCTTCAACTGCACGGACGCGTGCCCCCGCGGCATCGAGGTGACCAAGGCGATCCAAGAGGTCAAGCGGGCCCTGATCTTCCGCGGGTGACGCGCGCCGCAGGCCGAGGGCACCAACCCCGCACGGACTGGCGGCGGGCCCACCGGCGCGTGGCGCAGTGCGAGACCAGCCGGCCGCTTGGCACCCCTTGACCGGGTGGATTGGCAAGGCTTACCTTCCGCACCAGGACCACGTCAGTTGTAGGGGGTTCTCGGGGATCCAGGTTGGAGGCCCAGATGCGTCCAGCACCTGCAAGCACCGCGGCCGTGGCCGCAGTCGCCGCCCTCGCCCTCGCCGCGCCCGTCCAGGCGGCGCCGCTCGAGCGCGATCGGTACCAGTGGAGCGACTCAGGCTCGTTCGACGACTGCGGCTTCACCATCGACGTCGCCGCCCACGGTGGTGGCCTTGCCATGATCCGCGAAGCGAATCCGAGCACCGGTGGCCAGTTCTTCCGCTTCTCGGACAACTACTGGCTGGTCGAGCGGTACACGAACCCAGCCAACGGTCGGTGGATCGAGCGCACGGGCAACGGCATCTTCTTCGAGCTCCCGCCCTCCGAGGTGTCCGCCGACGGCATGGTGTTCACGTACCAGACCCGCGAGGCCGGACAGCCCTTCGTGATGCGTGACTCCGCGGGAACGGTGCTCATGCGAGACCGGGGTGCCATCACCCTCGAGTACCGGTTCGACTCCCTCGGGGACGGCCAGCCGGGCGGCGTCCAGCTGCAGGACCCGGTGCTGGTCAGGATGTCCGGGCCGCATCCCGGCTGGAGCAGTGGTTGCAGCGACCTCGCCCGCTGGCTGGGGTAGCCCCCGCGCAGCCCTGCGTGCTGGCTGGAGATCGTCCACCGCAAGCCAGATCTGCCACCGGCCTGGGCCGCGTCGTTACCGGGGAGTCACCGCTCGGCCACCTAGCCTGTGCTGCGTTATGCGTGCTCCTTCCCGCGCCGCCGCTGCGCTCGCCCTGACCACGGCCGTCCTGCTGCCCGCGCTGCCGGCCAGCGCGCTGCCCGGCCAGGATCCCGACCCCGCCGGCTCGGCTGCCGCCACGACGACACCCACCGGCCTGCCGGTGAAGGTCGAGCTCAACGCCGAGGGCGACGTGCCGGCACCACCGGTGGCCGCGGACTCCTGGGTGGTCGCCGACCTCGACTCCGGGGCGATCCTCGCCCAGCAGAACCCGGACCTGGCCGTGCGGCCGGCGTCCACCCTCAAGCTGCTCACGGCCCTGACCGTGATGCCGCGGCTCGCCCCCGAGCAGCCCTACCGCGCCGTGGCTGCCGACGAGCAGGCCGAGGGCAACCGCGTGGTGCTGTACGAGGGGCTGACCTACACGGTCGGGGACCTGCTGCACGCCTCGCTGCTGCCGAGCGCGAACGACGCCGCCGAAGCGCTGGCCCGCGCCAACGGCGGGGTGCGCACCACCGTCGAGCAGATGAACGCCGAGGCCAAGCGGCTGGGCGCCAAGAGCACCACCGTGAAGAACCCCAGCGGCCTGGACGACGAGGGCCAGCTGACCACCGCCCGGGACATGGCGCTCATCGGCCGCGCCGCCTACGCCAACCCGGAGATCGCGGCCGCCCTGCAGCTCCGCGAGGTGCAGTTCCCCGGCAAGATGGAGGCCGGCAAGCGGGTGGTGTACCCCGTCTACAACCACAACCGGACGGTGGCCCACAACCGGCTGCCCGGGTACCTGGGTGGCAAGTCCGGGTACACGAGCAAGGCCGGCAACACCCTGGTCGCCGCGGCCGACCGTGACGGCCACCGGGTGCTCGTCACCCTGTTCCATATCGGCGGCAACACGTACCGCAGCGGCGAGGCGCTGCTCACCTGGGGCCTGGCCAACTACGACGCCCTCCGTCCGATCGGCCAGCTCGCGGAGCCCACCGCCCCGGCACCCCAGTTCGACCGCACGATCCTGCCGTTGCCGAAGAAGGGCCAGACGCCCGTCAGCCGCGAGGCCGCGGCAGCTGCGGCCAGCGACGCCCCCACGGCCACCACGGGGGCCAGCAGCTTCACCCTCTCGGGCCTGGCGCTGCCCGCGCTGCCGTCGATGCCCTCGCCGCTGACCCTGCTCACCGTGCTCATGGCCGTGGTCGTGGCACTGCGGGCGCGCGTCTACTGGATCGCCCACCGCCACCGCACCGCGTGGACCAGCCTCGACGACTGGGCGCGCGGCCAGGCCGGCTCGGCACGCCGAGCTGGGCCTGCGGACCGCCGGGTGGGCACTGCTGCCGAGGCCGTCAGGACCGGGTCGACCAGCGACGGCGACCTGGTCTCGACCAGCCGCTGACCTCAGGGAGGCAGACCGCCTCAGATCCGGCCGGCCCCGGCGGCGTCGCTCGACAGCCGCTGGGCCAGGTAGACCGGCACGACGGAGACCAGCACCAGGAATGCGGCGACCGCGTTGACGATGGGCGCGTTGTTGGGGCGGAACAGGTTCTGGTAGATCCAGAGCGGGAGCGTCTGGATGCCCGGACCCGCGGTGAACGTGGTCACGATGATCTCGTCGAAGGAGAGGCCGAACGCGAGGAGGCCCGCGGCCACCAGCGCGGAGCGCATCGACGGGAGGGTGACGTCGCGGAAGGTGCGGGCACGTGAGGCGCCGAGATCCATGGCAGCCTCCTCGATGTTGCCGACGGTCCGGCGCAGCCGGGCAGCGGCGTTGTTCAAGACGACCACGACGCAGAAGGTGGCGTGCCCGGCGATCAACGTGGCCAGCGTGAGGCCACCGAGGAAGGTGGTGAACACGCTGTTGAGCGCCAGACCCGTGACGATGCCCGGCAGCGCGATGGGCAGCACGAAGAGGATCGAGATCGTGCTGCGCCCCCAGAAGTCGTAGCGCGAGACGGCCATCGCGGTGAGCGTGCCCAGCACGAGCGCGATGGCTGTTGCAGCCAGGGCCACGATGACCGAGGTGGTCAGCGCGTCGCGCACGCCCTCGTTCTGGAAGGCGGCCTGCCACCAGGCGGTCGTGTAGCCCGGCGGCGGCCACTGGAACAGCTGGCTGGTGTTGAACGAGTTGAGCACCACGATGGCCAGCGGGACGTAGACGAACACCAGGCCCAGCAGCATCGCCAGGGCCAGCAGCCACCGGGCGGGTCTCGAGAGGATCACCGTGCCCCTTGTCAGAGGTTGTCGAGGGCGCCGGTCCGGCGCGCAGCGAGGAGGTAGCCGACCATGACGATCACCGGCACGGTGGCCAGCGCAGCCGCGAAGGGCAGGCTGACTGAGAAGTTCTGGTAGATGGCGTTGCCGAGCATCAGTGACGATCCCCCCACGAGTTGGACGGTGATGTAGTCGCCAAGGCTCAGCGAGAAGGTGAAGATCGAGCCCGCGACGATCGAGGGCCAGATCAGGGGCATCACCACCGACCGGAAGGTGCGCCACGGTCGCGCGCCCAGGTCCGCGGCAGCCTCGAGATAGGAGCCCCGCATCGCGGACAGGCCCGCGTAGATCGGCAGGATCATGTAGGGCAGCCACAGGTACGTCAGCACCAGGACGACGGCGGGCAGCCCGTACCCCAACGTGGCGCCGACGAGGCCCTCCCCCGGCCCGCCCGGCGCCAGGATGGTGCGCCAGGCGTAGACCTTGACCAGGTACGAGGCCCACAGTGGGGTGAGCACCAGGGCCACCAGGAGGGGCTGCCACCGGGCCGTGGCGACCCTCGCCATGAAGAAGGCCATCGGCAGGCCGATTGCCGTGCACAGCAGCGTCACGAGGGCGGCGATCGAGACGGTACGCACGACCACGCGACGATAGGCCGGCTCGGTGACGATCTCCTGGAAGTTGTCCAGGGAGAAGTCGCGCACCACCAGGCCCGTGAAGGAGTCCGTCGTCCAGAACGCGGTGACGAAGAGCAGCGCGAGGGGCGCGAGGTAGACCAGCACCATCCAGGTCATGGGCAGCGCGAGCAGGCCCGCCACCCGTGTCCCCGGTCGCCGGTGCAGCATCGCCTGGAGGCGGCGGACCGGGCCAGGCTGCACAGCCGTCACCTGCATGGCGTTCGTGGTGGTCATGCGTCTCCTGTCGGTGGCGCGCCCGGCACGACCCCTGAGGGCCGCGCCGGGCGCCCGGCGGTCCGGCCTGCGCCGGATCCCCTGCAGCCGATCAGGCGCTGGTCAGCTTCGACCAGGCCTGGACCCACTCGTCGTACGTCACGCACTTCACGTCGGTACGACCGTCGAGGCACTGCTCGGTCGGCGTGGTCCAGTACCAGACGTCATCCCAGTACGAGGTCTCCTCGGCGTGGAAGTCCGCGCAGTGGCTCTCGTTCTTGGTCAGCGCGCAGGCCTTGGCATTGGCCGGGGCCTCGCCGAAGTACTCCGCGATCTGGGCCTGCACCTCGGGGGAGGCGACGTGGTCCAGCCAGAGGTAGGCGCAGTTGATGCTCCCGGTGTCCTTCTTGACCATCCACGTGTCAGACCAGCCCGTCGTGCCCTCCTTGGGCTTGACCGTGCCCACCGCGTCCGGCGTCGTCGCGTTGGTGAGGTTGGCGGTCAGCTGCCAGCCCTGGCTCTGCATCACCGCACCCGAGGCGAGGTCCTGGCCCTGCTTCACGACGTCGCCCCAGTAGTAGGCCACCAACGGCTTCTGCTGCTCGAGCAGCTTGATGGCCGCATCGAACTGGGTCTGGTCCAGCGCGTACGGGTTCTTGATCCCGAGCTGCGGCTGGGTGGCCATCAGGTACACGGCTGCATCGGCGATGTAGATCGCGTCACCGTAGGGCGAGACCTTGCCCTTGACCGGGGAGTCAGCCTCGAACATGTCGGCCCAGGAGTCCGGCGCGGTCGGGTACTCGGCGGTCGGGTAGAGCAGCAGGTTCGCGCCGCGACCGTGGGGGATGCCGTAGTTGACCCCGTCCACGGTGTTCCAGGGCTGGTCCTTGAGCTCGCCGATGATGTCGGCGTAGTTGGGGACCAGGTCGGTGTTCACCGGCTGGACCAGGTCGCCGTAGACCAGGCGCAGGGACGCGTCGCCCGAGGCCGAGACCACGTCGTACTGCCCGGACTTGAACAGGGTGACCGCCTCGTTGGAGGTGGGGAACACCTTGACGTTCACCTGGCAGCCGGTCGCCTCCTCGAAGGGGGTGACCCAGTCGACGCTTGGGTCCGTGGAGCCGTCCTCCGCGTAGCCGGGCCATGCGAGCACGTTGAGCGTGCCCTCCCCTGCGCCGACCGGGCCGGCGTAGGCCGCGGACGAGGGCGCCCCGGCCGAGGCGTCGCCCGACGCGGCATCGTCGCTGCCGCATGCCGCCATGGTGAGCAGGCCGACGGCGCTCAGGCCGGCGACGATTGCGAGTCTCCGCTTGCTGCGCACTCGCGTACCTCCCTCTTGGTGGTGGTCCTGCTGGTGTGGTGGAACGGCCCCGACGGGCTGTCGGGACGTGTCAGGCCGGTGCGCTGCCGGCTGCGGCCGACGCCGGGTGGGCGTCGACCTGGTACTCGTGCTCGGGCCGCCAGGCCAGGCGCACCGGCCGGCCGCGCATCGCGAGCACCTCCATCGAGGAGGACTGCTGGTTCTGCTGGAGCGCCACGAGCGTGCCGCCGGCCTGCAGGTCCACGACGAACCGCGTCCCGCTGCCGACATAGACCACCTCGCGCACCGTCCCCAGGGCGGAATGGATCTCCCGGCTCAGCGGCTCGTCGGGGTCCGCGACGTAGATCTTCTCCGGCCGCACGCTGTAGGTGCCCTCCTTGCCGAGGACCGTCAGGGCGGCCGCCCCGCCCAGCAGGTTCGAGGTGCCCACGAAGCCGGCGACGAACTGGGTGGCCGGGCGCTCGTAGACCTCGGCAGGGGATCCGATCTGCTCGATCCGGCCAGCGTTGAACACCGCGATGCGATCGCTCATGGTCAACGCCTCCTCCTGGTCGTGGGTGACGAAGACGAAGGTGATCCCGACCTCGCGCTGGATCGCCTTGAGCTCCACCTGCATCTGCTCGCGCAGCTTGAGGTCGAGGGCGCCCAGTGGCTCGTCGAGGAGCAGCACCTGGGGGCGATTGACCAGGGCCCTGGCCAGGGCGACGCGCTGCCGCTGGCCACCGGACATCGCGGAGGGCCGGCGGTCCGCGTAGCCCTCCAGGCGCACCGCTGCCAGGGCCTCGGCAGCGCGGGCGCGGCATTCGCCCTTGGGCACCTTCTTCACGCGCAGGCCGTACTCGATGTTCTGCTGCACCGTCATGTGGGGGAAGAGGGCGTAGTCCTGGAACACCGTGTTGACCGGGCGGTCGAACGGCGGCGTGCGGGTGACGTCCTGGCCGGCGAGCTCGATGGTGCCCTCGGTCGGCAGCTCGAAGCCCGCGATCAGGCGCAGCACCGTCGTCTTGCCGCTGCCCGAGGGGCCGAGCAGCGTCAGGAACTCACCATCGAGGACGTCGAGGTCGACGCCGTCCACGGCCACGACGGCCGATGCGCCGTGGCCGAACACCTTGCGCAGGCCGCGCACGGAGATGGCGGTGGCCGCAGAGCGCTGCATGGGTTGCACCTCGTGGGAGGACGTCGGTTGGGTCGCCGGGTGCCTCGCGCGGCGATGCGGCGCATCGTACGGTCGGATCAGCACGCTGCCAAACGCATGGGTGCAGGAATCCGTCGAGAGACGTGCCGATGGCCACTGGATCGGCAGCCTCGGGTGCTACAGCCGGCCGGCTTCGTGCACGCGGCGCAGGAAGTCCTGGGTCGCCGCCTGCTGGGGTGCGTGCAGCACCGCATCGGGCGTGCCCCGCTCGAGGATCCGACCCGACTCCAGGAAGCACACCTCGTCGGCGACCTGCTCGGCGAAGCCCATCTCGTGGGTCGCGATCACCATCGTCATGCCCTCGCCCTTGAGCTCGCGCACGGTGGCCAGCACCTCGTTGACGAGCACCGGGTCCAGCGCGGAGGTCACCTCGTCCATGAGCATGAGGCGCGGGGCGACCGCCAGCGAGCGCACGATGGCCGCACGCTGCTGCTGGCCGCCGGAGAGCCGGTCGGGGTACTGCTGGGCCTTGTCCGCCAGGCCGAAGCGCTCGAGCAGCGCCCTGCCCTCGGCCTCGGCCTGCTCGCGGGGCACCTTGTGCACCTTTCGGGGGGCCAGCGTCACGTTCTGCAGCACGGTCAGGTGCGGGAACAGGTTGAACGACTGGAACACCATCCCGATCTGGCGGCGCACCTGGTCCGGGTCGACCTCGGGATCGGCGATGTCCCGGCCGTCGAGGAGGATGCTGCCGTCGTCGATGCGGTCCAGCAGGTTGACGCAGCGCAGCAGCGTGGACTTGCCCGAGCCCGAGGCGCCGATGAGCACCGTGACGGTGTGCTCGGGCACGGCCAACGAGACGCCACGCAGCACGTGCTCGCTGCCGAACGACTTCTGCACGTCGTCGACCGCCAGCACGGGTACGACAGCACGCGCATCGCCGTTCACCGTCGCAGGCCTGTCGCTCACACCCCCACCTGCGCGTTCTGCCGGGCGATCGAGCGCAGCATGAACCGGTCGGTCACCCGGGTCAGCGGGATGGTGAGCAGCAGGAAGAGGATCGCGGCCACGACGTAGGGGGTGTAGTTGAACGAGCGTGAGGACTCGATCTGGGCCGCGCGGATGGCATCGGTGACGCCGAGCACCGAGATCAGGCCGGTGTCCTTGAGCAGGCTGACGAAGTCGTTGAGCAGCGGCGGCACCACGCGGCGGATGCCCTGCGGCAGCACGACGTGGCGCAGCGTCTGGCCCGCGGTCAGGCCCAGCGATCGGGCCGCGGCCGACTGGCTCGGGTGCACCGAGAGGATGCCGCTGCGCAGCACCTCCGCGACGTAGGCCGAGTAGGTGAGCACCACCGCGGTCGTGCCCAGCACCACGACCGAGGT
>DASVBK010000060.1:0-12797 GCA_036375875.1 Candidatus Nanopelagicales bacterium | reverse complement strand
TCGAGGCGGTGGTGGAACCACATGACGCTCTCGATCACCATGAGGTTCTCGGGCGTGTCCATGTTGAGCCAGAGGGTGTCGTTCGGTGACAGCGCCATCTCGGCGGGCTGGTCCTCGGCGGACCGCGGCGTGGTCGGGGTCGTGGTCATGGGCCCATGCTGGCGCCGTGGGGCCGAGGTTTCGCGGTGAGTGGCGGTTGGCAGCGGGTCGGAGGGCCGGCCCGTCGGAACGGGGTGGGGCCAGCGGGCCGCGCCAGGTGCGGGGGCGGAGGTGCTGCCGGTGGCCCCCTGCCGGATCGGCGCATCAGCCGGGGGCTTCCGACTGGGGTGCGCGGGTGTACTCTTGGTTGAAACATCAACGAAAGGTTGGTCATGGAGCACCCCTATGCCACCCACGTGCGCGCCACCCGGACAGCCGCGCCACACCGAGCCTGGCGCCCGGAGGACGGGCCGCTGCCCGCGCTGTACCTGAGCCACGGGGCGCCGCCGCTGTTCGAGGATGCCGACTGGATGGCCCGGCTGTTCGCCTGGGCCCGTTCGCTGCCCCGGCCGCGCGCGATCCTCATCGTCTCGGCCCACTGGGAGTCCGCGCCGCTGGCCCTCACCTCGGCCGAGGCCGGGACGCCCCTGGTGTACGACTTCGCTGGGTTCGACCCCATCTACTACCGCTTCCGCTACCCCACCCCCGCGGCCGGCGCGCTCGCCGACCTCGTGGCCGGCGTGCTGCCCGACGACGCCGGGCTCGTGCGCACGACGCGCGGCCTGGACCACGGTGCCTGGGTGCCGCTCATGGCGATGTACCCGGAGGCGGACGTGCCGGTGCTGCAGCTGAGCATCCCGACGCACGGCCCGCGCGACCTGGTCGCGCTCGGCCAGCGGCTGCGCCCGCTGCGCGCCGAGGGCGTGCTCGTGATCGGCTCCGGGTTCATGACCCACGGCCTGCCGTTCGTGGAGTGGTCCCGGCCCGAGGTCGTGCCCGGCTGGTCGCGGGACTTCGACGCCTGGGCCAGCGAGGCGCTGCAGCGCGGTGACCTCGACGAGCTCGCCGCCTTCCGCGACCGGGCCCCCGGCATGCCCTACGCGCACCCGACCGTCGAGCACTTCACGCCCATGTTCCTCACGCTCGGGGCCGCCGACCCCGGGGCGGCGCCGGCGACCACGATCGACGGTTGGATGTACGGGCTCTCGCGGCGGTCGTTCCAGGCGGCCTGACGGGCATGCCGCGGCCGGCCCCCCGCCGGCTCACCGGCCGGTGAGCCTGGCCTCGGCCTCGGCGACGTCGATGCGGCCCTCCGCGAGGTCGGCCAGCACCGTGGCGGCGTCGACCGGGACGACCATCGGCGCGGTCGACGGGGGCGGCGCCGGTGCCTCCTCGGCGAGCCCGAGCCGGTCGAGCACCTCGATGAGCCGTGCCCGGGCCGTCGGGTAGGAGACGCCCAGATGGGCCTGCACGTCGCGGATGTTGCCACGGCTGCGCAGGAACACCTCGAGGATGGCCAGGTCGGCGGCGTCCAGGCGGCAGTAGCGGCACGTCTCGAAATGCCCGGAGAGCTCCGTGCCGCAGGACGGGCACCCAAGCCGCAGCGTGATGAGCGACTGCGAGCAGACCGGGCACGTGGTGGGCGCCCGATGGGTGCGCAGCGCAGCAGCCCGATCCGGGGGATCGGGCTGCTCGTGCCGGGGGCCGGCGTGCGGGGCGCCGGGCGTCACAGCACCGTGACGACCAGCGAGCCCAGCCGCGAGGTGACGGCCAGCCGGCCCTCACCTGCACCCACCACCACCGGCGGCTGCTCGGGCACGGCCGTGCCGCGGCCGGAGCTGGCCTTGATCGTGGTGCCGTCGGCGAGCCGGATCGTCGACAGGCCCAGCGTGGCCTCGGCGTGGATCGACACGTCGGAGCCGGGCTGCACGGCGACGCGCGCCGAACCCAGGTCAGTGGTCACCGCCGACTGGCCGTGGAACTGCCAGTCCACGTCGGCGCTGCCGCTGGCCACGGCGATGGTCAGCGGGCCGATGCCGTCGTGCAGCCGGGCCGACCCGGCCTCGACGCCGACCGAGGTGGGCGCGTGCACGCCGCTGAGCTCGAGCGAGCCCGCCACGTTGAGCACCTCGAGCGGCAGGTCCGGGTTGACCCGTACGCGCAACGTCGAACCGGCCTTGTTCACGGTGCTCAGCCAGGTGGTGAACGCCGAGCGCGGCGCCTCGGCCTGGTACTCCCCGGCGGAGAGGTCGGAGTGGATCGTCATGGTGTCGCCGGCGTGGGAGACGCGGTGGGGCCCGTCGGCCACCGCGGTGTCCACGCTGGCGTCGGCGGTGACGATCAGGCGCACGGCGGACCCGCGGATGGCGATCCGCCGGACCTGCTCGGGCGGCGGTGGCGGGGGGACGGCCGGGCCGGGGCGGGCGGCCGCCTCGTCCGCCCCACCTGGGGCGGCGGCATTGGCCTCCAGCTGGGCCTGGGCCTCCTCGGGGCTCAGCTCGCCGGCGGCGACACGGTTCAGCAGGTCTCGCAGTTCATCGCTCATGGACTGATCCTAGAACGGCATCTGTCATTTGCGCAAGATCGGGTTGCTACTTGTGGAACTCAACTGCGCCTTGCTTCCCACATCACGAACCAGGAAGCCTCCGAGGACCATGAGCGCGATGGCCACCGCGGCATTCACCGGCACGCCGCTGACGTGGAGCACCCGCGTGGGGAACCCCGCCAGGCCCGTGGCCGACAGGGCCAGCGTGCCGACCCCGATCGCCAAGCAGCCGAGGGCGGCGACGACCGCCGCGCGCGCCTCGGGGCCCGCGGCGCCCAAGGACTGCCGTGCGGGCCGATCCCAGCCACGCAGCGGGACATGCTCTGCCGGCCCTGCGATCCGGACGACGCCGGCCACGCCGGCCAGGAACGCGGCGAGGAACAGGACGCTCCAGGCCCAGAAGCCGGGGGCGGGCACCGGCTGCCCGTCCACCCAGGTCACCGGTCGGTCCAGGCCGAGCAGGTGCGTGACGGCGACGAGGGCGATGAGCACCGGCAGGTGCCAGAGGTACAGCGTCATCGCGGTGAGGTTGACGGCCGTGGTCGCGGTCCACACCCGGGGTCCGGCTGCCAGGCGGGTCAGTGCGGGTCGCGCCCAGCCGACCAGCCCCGTGAGCATCACGGCGTGCAGCGCGAGCACCAGGCTCGGCGGGGCCATGTTGCTGAAGGGCTCGCCCGGCAGCCCCACCATCGAGGTGGGGTAGGGCCCGAGCGTGGTCAGCACGAGGTTCACGGCCATCGCGCCCAGCGCGGCGGCCAGGCCGCGAGCGGTGGCAAGCTGCCCGTCGTCGAGCAGCAGGCCGAGCTGCGCGGCCAGCGCCCACACGAGCACGAAGTTGAGCAGGCCCAGGACCATCGGCAGGCCCAGGCCCAGTCGAGCGAGGTCGACCAGCGCGCTCAGGCCCAGCCACAGCGCCGGGCCGAGCGCCCAGTGCCGGGCGTGCAGGGCGACCAGCACGGGGGTCAGCGCGCCGACGAGCACGTACACCCCGACGAACCACAGCAGCTGGGTCGTCAGCGAGAGCAGCGGCACGGACCAGCCCGGCGGGGCGAGCCAGGACACCACCCCGGCCAGCGGCGCCATCACGAGCAGGTAGACCCACACCGGTCGCAGCAGCCGCGCCACGCGCCGCCAGAGCCACGGGGCGTAGGCCCCGCGGTGCGAGCGCCAGGACCGAGCGTTCACCGCCCCGCCCGCGACGAAGAACAGCGGCATGATCTGGAACAGCCAGGTGGCCCAGGAGGCCCAGCCGTACGTGGCCAGTGCGTTGCTCACGACCGGCGTGCCCTGGCCGCCGCCCTGCGTGCCTGCCCAGCCGATCACGCCCATGAGGCCGTGGCCGAGCACCACGACGGCCAGGGCGGCAGCCCGGATCAGGTCCAGGAGGCGATCGCGGTCCGGCGGGGTCCGCGCGACCGCCCGTGCGACCGGCGGTGGTGGCGGCAGCCTCACGAGGGCGACGCTAGTCCGGCCGCCCGCGCTGGCCGCGCCCGGCGCGCTACTCCTCGGGAACGGCCACGCTCGGGTCGTGCTGGAACAGGCCCATGCGGTTGCCCTCGGTGTCGCGGAACGCGGCCCACCACCCCATGCCCGGGATCGGGATCCGGTCGGTGAGCGGCTCGCCGCCCCCCGCGCGGATCCGCGCCAGCGAGGCGTCGATGTCGGCGACGGCGATGTAGAGCAGCGGGGAGCGCAGCTCGGCGTCGCGCTCGGCCAGCGCGCCGTCGGCCCCCATGCCGTCGGAGTCCTCGCCGCGGGTGGTGAAGTAGGACATGTCGCCGAACTGCTCCACCTGCCACTCGAGGGCGTCCTCGTAGAACCGCCGCGCTCGCTCGGCGTCGTCGAACGGGATCTCGAAGTGCACGACCTTGCCGGCCATGGTGCCTCCTGGGGTCGGGTGCTGACGGGTGCTGCGATCCGCCAGCGTGGCACCGCCGACGGGCACTGTCGAGCGCGAGGGGGCCGGGCCGGACCCCTCGGTCCGTCCCGGCCCACGCAGGCGTGCGTCAGATGAACAGCAGTTGCGCGCCGTCGGTCATCTCGATGAAGTCGCTGGCGCTGATGATCTCCTCGACGCCCTCGTAGAGGTCGTCCATGTCGACCTTGTTCATGTCGGCGCTCAGCCGGCAGGCCCACAGGTGCCCGCCCGAGGCCACGATCTGGTCCAGGAAGTCCCGCACGCCGGGCAGCTCGAGCTCGTCGAGGGAGTCCTTGAGCATCTTGGTGGCCATGCCGGTCATGCCCGGCAGCGGCATGACCGCCTGCGGGATGCGGATCTCTCGGCCCTTCATGGGCAGGTGCATGGCGGTGTTGCCCGAGGGCGAGAACTGCAGGTGGTCCATGCGGCTCTCGATGATCATGTCGAAGCCCCAGAACGTGAAGAACAGGTGGGTCTCGACGCCCTCGCCGAGGGCGGCGTTGCCGAGGATGAGCCCCGGGTAGGCCATGTCGAGGTTGCCCTTCGAGCAGATGATGGCCAGCTTGCGGCCGGTGTCCGCGTCGTCGAAGTTCGGGATGACAGTCATGTGCGTGTGCCTCGTCTCGTGTGTGGGTGGTGGTCGATGCCTCGGGTCACACGCAGCCCTTGGGCTTGGGCAGCCCCGCCACGTAGGCCATCTTCTTGGCCGGCTTCTTGGGGAACAGCTCGAACTGCCGCTTGGTCGGCACCCCGCCGGCGGTCTGCACGCGGCGGGTCGTGGCGGTCTCGCCCTTCTCCTTGAAGTCCTCGCGCAGCCAGCGGATGAGCGCCCAGTGCTCGTCGGTCATGTCGATCTCGATGTTCTTCGCGAGCTCCGCGCCGACGTTCTCGTCCCACTCGTCGTACTCGGTGAGGAATCCCTCGTCGTTGATGTGCACGTCCTTGCCGGCGATGGTCGCCATGCCCATGGTTGCTGTCCTCTCTTGGGGCGGTGGTCTTCGGTTACCTGGCTGGGGTGGCGGGCGCCTGCTCGCCGACCGTGTGGAGCATCGAGAGCACGCGGGCCAGGCCGCGGCGGGTCTGCGGGTCGCGCATGGACCTGACGAGCGCGAGCATCGAGGGCGGCTCGATCGCGGACTCCTCGACCTCCTGGATCGTCAGCGCCGTCCGGTTGAGCAGGGCCATGACCTCGGGCTGGGTGAGCTCCTTGACCGCGTTGATGATCGTCACCACGTTGTCGCCCAGTGCCCGGACGTCGTCCTCGGTGTAGGTGGTGACGACCCGGTCGGCGATGGCCGCACCCTCGCGGGCGAACATGAAGTAGCCCTTGTCCTCGGCAGCCTGGAGCACCTCGGTGAGCTTGGCCATGCCCGCGCCGCTGATGGAGGTGACCTCGTGGCCGAGCTCGGAGATGCTGCCCAGCTGGGCGAGCATCCCCTCCATCTGCGGCATGGAGCGCACGGCGGTGCGTGCGAACCGGGTGGCGTCGTCGATCGTCACGTCAGGCTCGAGGGCGGCGAGCTCCCGGGTGGCGACGTCCATGGCGCCGCGCGAGACCGGGATGAGCGTCTCGATCAGCTCGTGCCACTGCTCGCGCGCCGCGTCGGCGCGAGCCACCTGCTCGGCCATGACCGCCATCTGGGCGCTCATGGCGTCGAGGCGGGCGAGGATCGCAGCGTTCGCGTCCTCGGCGCCGGCTGCGGCGCTCAGGCCGCCGACCGGGACCGGTGCTGGAAGGGTGGTCCCGGTCATGCCAGGTCCTTCGTGTCCTTGCCGGCCATCGACATGAGCGCGGGCAGCGGCAGCTCCTTGCCGGGCAGCAGGATGTTCCAGTACATCCAGCGGAACATGACCTTGCCCCAGTGGTTCATCTCGGTCTCCTTCAGCAGCGAGAAGGGCCCGATGCCCGGCAGCGGGTACTTGCCGGTGAGCGGCTCGGTCTCGTAGTTGAAGTCGATGAGCAGGCCCTTGCCGTGGCCGGTCTCGATGAAGCAGTTGGCGTGGCCGTCGAACAGCTCGGTCATCTTCAGCCCGGCGATGTGGCGCATGAAGTTGGCGGGGAACAGGTCCATCGCGAAGTGCGCGACGGAGCCGGCCTTCGAGGCAGGGATGTTCGAGGCGTCGCCGACGGCGAAGATGTTGTCGTACTTGTCGCTGAGCAGCGTCTGCCTGTCGACCTCGACGTAGTTGAGGTCGTCACCCAGGCCCGAGCGGCCGATGTAGTCCGCGCCCATGTTGAGCGGGATCGTCACGAGCAGGTCGTAGGACACCTCGCGCTCGTCGTAGGAGACCAGCTTCTTGGCCTCGGCATCGATCGACTCGATCATGAAGTCGCCCTCGAGCGTGATGCCGCGCTTGTCGAGCATGTCGCCGAGGTACTTGCTGGCGACCGGCTTGGTGAAGGCTCCCTCCAGCGGCGTGACGTAGACGATCTCGACCTTGTCGCGCATGCCCTGCTCGGCGAAGAACGCGTCAGCGAGGAACGTGAACTCCAGGGGCGCCACGGGGCACTTGATCGGCATCTCGGTGATGTGCACGACCAGCCGGCCGCCCTCCCAGGTGCGCAGCTTCTCGGCCAGCGCGGTGGCCCCGGCGAAGGTGTAGAACTCGTGGACGCTGCCGCCGAGGTCGTCGGCCATGCCCGGGGTCTCCTCGGGCCGCGGCGTGGTGCCGGTGGCGATGATCAGGTAGTCGTAGGGCAGCTCGCGGCCGTCGGTGAGCAGGACCTTGTTGGCGTCGGGCTCGACTCGGTCGATCTCGGCCAGGACGAGGTCGACGCCCGTGGGGATGAAGCGCTGCTTGGGCTTGACGATCTCGTCGGGGCGGTAGATGCCGAACGGCACGAACAGGTACCCGGGCTGGTAGTAGTGCGTGTCGTCGGAGTCGACGACCGTGATGCTCCACTCGTCGCGCGGCAGCATCGGGCGCAGCTTGTTCACGGCCATGGTCCCGGCGGTGCCGGCTCCCAGGACGAGCAGCCTCTTCATCAGTGCTCCTTCGTGGCAGCCGCGGCGTGCGGTGCCGTGGTGGTGGTCGCCGCGGGCCGCGGCGCGGTGGGGGCGATCGCCGCAGCGATCCGGGGCAGGGCGGCCAGCACGCGCTCGCGCTGCCCGTCGTCGAGGTGGTAGAGGCCGGCGTCGGCCGGGGGGTCGGCCGGCGACGGGGGCTCCGGGCTCACGCCGCCGGCCAGCACCATGCCGACCAGGGTGCTGCCGTCGCGGATGAAGGCGCGCGCGCACTGGAAGCCCAGCGCGCCCGCCTGGAACCGGGGTGTGAGGTCGGGGTGGTCGGCGAGGTCGTGCCACTCGGCGACGCAGCGGTCGAGGACCGCCGGGTCGTCACCGTGCTCGGCGAACCACGGGCACGGGTTGCTCACGTCGGTGAGGGGCCGGCCGTGCATGTCCGTCACGACCATCATCACGCCGAGCAGGTCGGCAGCGACCTCGGTGGCGGCACGGGCGACGGCCACGTCGAGCGCCGGACCGGTGCCGGCGGGGGCTGGCCCGGCGTCGTGGGTCGGGGCGGGGGTGGCGCCGGGGTTGGTCCCGAGCGGCGCGGCCGAGCCAGGGCGCTGGGGGTCAGGGCGGGGGGTCGGGGATGGGACGGCGCCAGTCCCCGGCAGCGGGACCCGCTGCTGGTCGAGCAGCGCCGCGATGCCGTCGGCGGGGAACCGCCAGGAGCGGCCGACCCGGATCGCTGGGAGCCGGCCGTCCTCGGCCATCCGGTACACGGTCGACCGGTCGATGTGGAGCAGGTCCTGGACCTCCAGCGCGGTGAGCAGCGGCCGCGCCCCCTGGTGCGACTCCTGCATCTGCTGCATGGGATGCACGTTATGCCTGTCATGCATATGCACCTGGGGGCCGAAGGTCCCGATCTGCCGGCCCAAGGGCCCGGCTGGGTGCGGGTCGGCCCGCCGTCACCGCCCGGGCGGCACCGGAGACCGAATCTGCACGGCGGCCCGGGCACGACCGTGCGGACGACGGCGAGCGGCGCCGTCACACGTCGGTAACCTCCGCGACATGGCTGAGCCACAGGAGCGTGGCTTGATCGCCGGCATGCGGCCCTGGGACGAGATGATCGACGCCCGGGGCGGGGTGCGACCCGGGCGCGAGCGACTCGTCGCGGCGCTGGACGACCTGGGCCCGGAGGGCCTGCGGGCCCGCGCGCGGCTGCGCGACGCGCACCTCAGTGCCCAGGGCATCACCTTCACGCTCTCCGGTCGGGAGCGCCCGCTGCCCATGGACCTCGTGCCGCGCATCGTCGACGCGGCCGAGTGGCAGGTGATCGAGGCCGGCGTCGCGCAGCGCATCCGCGCGCTGGAGATGTTCCTCGACGACGTGTACGGCGCCGGCGAGATCCTGCGCGACCACGTGATCCCGCGGCGGCTGGTCACCTCCTCGGCGCACTTCCACCGCGAGGCCCACGGCGTGCGCCCCGCCAACGGCGTGCGCATCCACGTCGCCGGCGTCGACCTGGTGCGCGACGACGAGGGCACGTTCCGCGTGCTGGAGGACAACCTGCGCTGCCCGTCAGGCGTGTCGTACGTGCTGGAGAACCGCCGAACGCTGTCGCACGTGGTGCCCGAGCTGTTCACCGGCTACCGGCTGCGCGGCGTCGAGGAGTACCCGGCCCGGCTGCTCGGCGCGCTGCTCGCCGCCGCGCCCGCAGGCGTGGCCGAGCCCACGGTCGTCGTGCTCACCCCTGGCGTGCACAACTCCGCGCACTTCGAGCACGCCTTCCTGGCACGCCGGATGGGCGTGGAGCTCGTCGAGGGCCGTGACCTGTTCTGCCGCGACGGGGTCGTGCGGATGCGCACCACCCGCGGCAGCGAGCCGGTCCACGTCATCTACCGCCGGATCGACGACGACTACCTCGACCCGGTGCACTTCCGGCCGGACTCGGTGCTCGGCGTGCCTGGGATCCTCAACGCCGCGCGCGCCGGCGCGGTCACAATCGCCAACGGCGTGGGCAACGGGGTGGCCGACGACAAGGCGGTCTACCCGTACGTGCCCACCATCGTGCGCTACTACCTCGGTGAGGAGCCGGTGCTGCCCAACGTGCAGACCTACGACCTGCGCGACCCCGACGTCCGGGCCCACGTGCTGCCGCGCCTCGACGGCATGGTGGTCAAGCCCGTGGACGGCTCGGGCGGCTACGGCATCGTGGTCGGGTCACGGGCCTCGGACGAGGAGCTCGCCGCGGCCGCCACTGCCATCGAGGCCGATCCGCGGCAGTGGATCGCCCAGCCCATCGTGGCCCTGTCCACGAGCCCGACCCTGGTCGACGGCGGGGAGCTGGCGCCACGGCACCTGGACCTGCGGCCCTTCGCCGTCAACGACGGCCAGCGCGTCTGGGTGCTGCCCGGCGGGCTGACCCGGGTGGCCCTGGTCGAGGGCAGCCTCGTGGTCAACTCCAGCCAGGGCGGCGGCTCGAAGGACACCTGGGTGCTCGACACCGGCGACGACGAGCCGTTGCCCCCGCTGGAGCCCGAGCTGGTGATCGACGACCCGGGTCCGACGTTCTCGGCCGCGCAGCTGCGCGCTGCGGGGGAGGGCCGCGCCCGTGTCGACCAGCCGCTCGTGCACACCGAGCGCATGCGCCAGCAGGAGGAGCAGCAGCAGCAATCCGGGCTCGGGGACGCACCGTGCTGAGCCGGATCGCCGAGGCGATGTTCTGGATCGGGCGCTACGTGGAGCGGGCGGAGGCGACCACCCGGCTGCTCGTCGAGCACCATCAGCTGCTCGTCGAGGACACCCGGCTGGACCCCACGGTCGGGGCCGAGGCGATGCTGGGGCCGTTGGGCCTCATGCCCGGGGGGCCGGGGCAGCCGGGCCACCCCGAGGCGGAGGCGCCCGAGGAGCCCGTCACCCCGGCGGCGCTGGTGCGCCTGGTGGTCGGCGACACCGCCGATCCCTCGACCATCCTGGGCAGCGTGGGGGCCGCGCGGGAGAACGCGCGCACCATCCGGGAGGCGCTGCCCGGCGACATGTTCGAGCGGATGAACGCGACGCACCTGCGGCTGCAGGCGGGCATCTCCACGGTGATCCCCGGCATCCCGTTGCGAGGACTGCTCGACGAGCTCGCGGTGGTCACCGGCATCATCGAGTGGCAGATGCCGCGCGACGAGGGCCTGGTGTTCGTCCGGCTGGGCTCCGCCCTGGAGCGCCTGGACATGACGTGTCGGCTGCTCGACATCGACCACGACGGGCTGTGGCCGCAGGCGGGCGCCGCCACCACGCTGCGCGCCGCTGGCGGGCTCAACCCGTTCCTGCGCACGCAGCGGGGACTCTCCGGCGACCAGGTCGAGGGCTTCCTCGTGCTCGACCCCACCTTCCCCCGCTCGATGCTGCAGTGCGCGACCCGCGCGGAGCGCGCGGTGCGACAGATGGCCACGTACGTCAGCCCGCAGCGGACCTCCACGCTGCTGCGCACCGTGGGCATCCTGCGCGCCGAGCTCGAGTTCGCCTCCGTCGACGCGACCCCCGCCGACCTCGCCCTGCTGCGCGAGCGCACGAGGGAGGCGGCGTTCGTGGCCAGCGACGCCGTCGCCGCGGCGTTCTTCCGGCAGGCCGGCACGATCGTGTGGAGCCACTGATGACCCAGCGCCTCTCCGTCGTGCACACCACGAGCATGCTCTACCGCGGCGACGTCGTCGCCTCCTTCAACGAGGCGCGGATGACCCCGCTGAGCACCGCCGGGCAGCTCATGCTGCGCCACGAGCTGCTCGTGTCGCCGGCCGCGCGGATCCACCGCTACGTCGACTACTGGGGCACCTCCGTCGAGGCCTTCGACGTGCACCTGCCCCACCACACGCTCACCGTCACCAGCTCGTCGGTGGTCGACACCGTGGAGCGCTGGCGGCAGGCGCCCGGGGCCAGCTGGGCGGAGCTGCGCGCCGACGCCGTGGCGGACCGGTGGTGCGAGTTCCTCGGCACGAGCGCGGTCGTGGACGACGCCGACGCCGACGATGCGCGGGCCGCCGTGCTGACCGACCTGCGCCGGGCCCCGACCCCGGGGGTGGCGATCGGGCTGGCGATCGAGGCGGTGCGCGACCGCCTCAGCTACACCCCGGGCGCGACGCACGTGCACACCTCCGCCGGCGAGGCGTGGGCCGAGGGCCGCGGGGTCTGCCAGGACTTCAGCCACACGTCGCTGTCGCTGCTGCGGGCGGTGGGGATCCCGGCGCGCTACGTGAGCGGCTACATCCACACCGAGGACGCCGAGATCGGGGCGCCGGGGCTGGGTGAGAGCCACGCCTGGATCGAGGTCTGGAACGGCGCGTGGGAGGCCCACGACCCGACGAACGGCCGGGCCGTCGCCGCGGCGCACGTCGTCGTGGCCCGTGGGCGCGACTACCGCGACGTCTCACCGCTGACGGGCATCTACGCCGGGCCGCTGTCGCAGGATCCCGACGTGGTGGTGGAGGTCACCCGGCTGGCCCGGTGAGCGAGCGCGAGGACGCTACCTACGCTCGCGTAGGATCACCCGATGGACTCCCAGGCGGTCGCTCGACGCATCCTGCGCACCACCGGATGGACCGTGCAGGGCGAGCCACCCCCGGACCCCGTGGTCGTGCTGGTCGCCGCGCCGCACACCTCGAACTGGGACTTCGCCGTGATGCTGCTGCTCTCACGGGCCTTCGGCATCCAGGCGAAGTTCCTCGGCAAGCAGGAGCTGTTCCGCGGCCCGATGGGCGCGTTCATGCGCACGGCAGGTGGCATCAGCATCGACCGCTCGAACCCGGCGGGCGTGGTGGACGCGATGGTCGCGCATGCCAGCACCGCCGAGCGCTTCCAGCTGGTCATCGCCGCCGAGGGCACCCGCAAGCCCAAGCAGTACTGGAAGTCCGGCTTCTACCGGCTCGCCGAGCAGGCGGGGATCCCGATCTGCCTCGGGTTCTGTGACGGGCCCACCCGCACGATGGGGTACGGCCCGACCTTCCGGCCGTCCGGTGACGTGCGGGCGGACATGGACCTGGTGCGCGCGTTCTACGCCGACAAGCAGGGCATCAACCCGGAGAACCGCACCGAGCCCCGGCTGCGCGAGGAGGACGAGCCGCGCCCCGCAGCCGCCGCGGAGGGCTGAGCCGGCGCGCCCCTGCCGGCTGCAAGCCGGGTCCCCGGCTGAGCCCTCAGTCGTTGCGCGGCTCGGACGACGTGGCGCCCGGGCTGCGGCCGCCCTCCGGTCGCTCCGGCCGCGGCTCGGGCAGCGGCAGCGTCGGCTGCTCGGTGAGGAAGCCGCCGCCGCGGTGCACCGAGGTGCTGGGGCTGGGCAGGAACCGGCGGGACAGCTCCCGGGCCTGGTCGGTCAGGCCGGCGGCCAGGTACAGCGCGACCCCGTGCGCCAGGTCACGCT
>DASVBK010000040.1:0-9155 GCA_036375875.1 Candidatus Nanopelagicales bacterium | reverse complement strand
GGTGTGCCGTGCATCACCACCGTGCAGGGCCTGGGAGCCGCGGTGCAGGGCATCGAGGCGCTCATCGCCGGTGAGCTGGGCGTGCGCTCGCTGCAGGAGCACGCCGCCGAGCTCGCCGCGCTGCGGGCGGCCGCCCTCGGCCCGGGCGCGGCAGGGACGGCTGGCTGATGGTGCCGGTCCAGGTCACCGCCGAGGTGGTCGGCCTGCGCCGGGTCGGCGCCTACCACCACCTCACGCTGCTGGCGCCGGGCATCCCGGAGGCGACCCGGCCGGGGCACTTCGTGGCGCTGGCCGTCGGCGGCGAGGGGTCCGGGATGCTGCTGCGCCGAGCGTTCTCGATCCACCGGGTGACCGAGGGCGGGCCCACGGGTGGCACCGTCGAGCTGGTCTTCGCCCAGCACGGCAAGGGCACGCGCTGGCTGGCCGACCGCCGGCGCGGCGACAAGCTCGACGTCATCGGGCCGCTCGGCCGGCCGTTCACGCTGCCGAAGGAGCCCGTCGCCTGCGTGCTGGTCGCCGGCGGCTACGGCGCGGCACCGCTGTTCATGCTCTCGCAGGCGCTGCGGGCGCGTGGCTGCCGCGTGGACATGGTGCTGGGCGCCGCCTCCGAGGACCGGCTCTACGGCGTGCTCGAGGCCAGGCGCAGCTCGGCCTCGGTGACGGTCACCACCGATGACGGGTCGGCCGGCCTGCGCGGGCGGGTCACCGACCCGCTGCCCCAGCTGCTGCGAGCGGCCGGGGCCGACGTGGTGTACGCGTGCGGGCCGATGCCGATGCTCGCGGCCGTGGCGGCGGTCGCCGCGGCGGCCGGCGCCCACAGCCAGTGCGCGGTCGAGGAGGCGATGGCCTGCGGGATCGGGGTGTGCATGACCTGCGTGCTGCCCGTCCGGGGGGCCGACGGCGTCACGCGGATGGTCCGTTCGTGCACCGACGGGCCGGTGTTCCGCGGGACCGACGTCCGGTGGGCCGACGTCGGCACCGTGCCGCCCGACACCGTCGGCGCGCCCGCGGCGGGCGGCCACTGATGGCGGCTCCCAGCCAGGCGGGTCGCCGCCCCGCCCTGGCCCCGAGCGCGGTGGACCTGTCGACCACGCTCGCGGGCGTGCCCCTGCCCGACCCGGTGCTCACGGCCTCCGGGTGCGCGGCGGCGGGCCGTGAGCTGGCGCCCTTCGTGGACCTCACCGCCATCGGCGGCGTCGTCACCAAGTCGATCATGCTCGAGGCGCGCTCCGGGCGTCCGACCCCGCGGATGGCCGAGACCCCCTCGGGGATGCTCAACTCGATCGGGCTGCAGGGCCCCGGCGTCGAGGCGTTCATCGCCAAGGACCTGCGCTGGCTGCGCGAGCACGGCGTGCGCACCGTGGTGTCGATCGCCGGCGGGTCGGTGCAGGAGTACCAGCGCCTCGCGCAGCGGCTGCGCCACGAGCCGGGGATCGCCGCGATCGAGGTGAACATCTCCTGCCCCAACGTGGAGTCGCGCGGGCAGGTCTTCGCCTGCGACCCGTTCTCCGCGGCCTCGGTGGTGCAGGTCGTGCGCCGGCACACCGGCCCGGACGTGCCCGTCCTGGCCAAGCTCAGCCCCGACGTCACCGACATCGTGGCCATCGCCAAGGCGGTGCGCGACGCCGGCGCCGATGGGGTGTCCATGATCAACACCCTGCTCGGCATGGTGATCGACCCGGACACCATGCGCCCCATGCTCGGCGGCATGACCGGTGGCCTGTCGGGTCCAGCGATCCGGCCGGTCGCGGTGCGCGCGGTGTGGCAGGTGCACGCCGCGTTCCCCGACCTGCCGATCCTGGGCATGGGGGGCATCCGCACCGGCCAGGACGCGTTCGAGTTCCTGCTCGCCGGGGCCAGCGCGGTCTCGGTGGGGACGGTCGTGTTCCACGACCCGCATGCGCTGGCGCGCATCTCCACGGAGCTGCGGGGCCTGCTCGCCGAGCGGGGGATCGCTCGGCTCGCCGACGTGGTCGGCCTGGGCCACACGATGCAGGCGCACCACGTTGCTGCGCAGGCCGCGCGGCGCGCCGCGCAGGAGGAGGCACTGGCATGACCGAGTCCACGCCCCCGGGCGGCGGGATCCCCGCCAGCGGACAGGATCTCCGCGGTTCCGCGGCGATCCTGCACCCCGAGGACGGGCCCGCGGGCCGCGCGCCGATCGCCGTGGCGCTCGACGCCCCGGACCGTGCCACCGCGGTCGGTTGGGCCGCGGTCGTCAGCCCGCACGTCGCCGTGCTCAAGGTGGGCCTGGAGACGTACCTGCGTGACGGTGCGCCGGTCGTGGCTGCGGTGCGCGAGGCGGCGCCGGACTGCAGCCTGTTCCTCGACCTCAAGCTGCACGACATCCCGAACACGGTGGCTGGGGCCGCACGCAGCGTCGCACCACTGGCCCCGCAGTTCCTGACCGTGCACGCCTCGGGGGGTCCGGCGATGATCGCGGCCGCGGCCGCGGCGCTGCCCGACACCGCGATCACCGCCGTCACGGTGCTCACCTCGCTCTCCGAGGCCGACCTCGAGGCGATCGGGCTGCGCGGCCCTGCGCAGGAGGCCGTCGTGCGGCTGGCGACCATGGCGGTCGCCGCCGGTGCGCGGGCCCTGGTCTGCTCCCCGCAGGAGGTCGCCGCGGTGCGGGCCGCGGTCGCCGACGCCAGCATCACCCTCATCACGCCCGGCGTGCGACCGGCGTCGGGCGCTGGGGCCGCCCTCGGCGACCAGGCCCGCGTGGCCACGCCCGAGCAGGCGCTGGCCGACGGCGCGGACCTGCTCGTCATCGGCCGCCCGATCACGGGTGCGTCGGATCCCGGTGCCGCCGCGGCCAGCATCGCCGCCGCGCTGTCCGCCCTCGGGTCCCGGTGAGCGCGCGCATCCCCCCGCCGCCCCTCACGGCCGAGGCCCGTGCTGCCGCCGCGGCGCGCGGGATCGCCGCGCGGCAGCTGCGCGCCGCGGTGCGCACCGGCCTGGCCGCCGGCACGACCCGGCTGGCCGACGTGCTGGCCGACGCGCGCCGCGATGACGTGCGCGGGCGGGCGCTGGCACGCATGAAGGTCGTGGACCTCGTCTCGAGCTTCCCGCGGATCGGCCCGGTGCGCGCCGCCGCGCTGATGCAGCGCCTCGGGATCGCGGCGAACCGTCGGGTCGGGGGCCTCGGGCACCACCAGGCCGAGGCCCTGCTCGACGCGCTGGGCGAGGAGCGCCCGGCCGGCCGGCTGGTCGTGCTCACCGGCCCCAGCGGCGTCGGCAAGGGCACCGTGGTGACCCAGGTGCGCCGCATGCGACCTGATGTCTGGGTCTCGGTCTCAGCCACCACCCGCGAGCCGCGCGCCGGCGAGGTCGATGGCGTGGACTACCTGTTCTGGAGCCACGACCGGTTCGCGCGCACCATCGAGGAGGGTGGCTTCCTCGAGTGGGCGGAGTTCGCGGGCAACCGCTACGGCACCCCCCGCGAGGCGGTCGCCCGCCGGCTGCACGACGGCCAGCCGGTGCTGCTGGAGATCGAGCTGCAGGGCGCCCGCCAGGTGCGCGCCGCCACGCCCCGGGCGTTCATGGTGTTCCTCGTGCCCCCGAGCTGGGAGGCGCTGGAGGCGAGGCTGCGCGGTCGTGGCACCGAGGACGAGGCGGCCATCGAGCGGCGCCTCGAGCGCGCCCGTGCGGAGCTCGCCGCGGCCGGGGAGTTCGATGCGATCATCGTGAACGACGATGTCGTCCGGGCTGCGTCGGAATTGGTAGACTTCCTCTGATCCGCGAGCGGCCCGCGCCCGACTGCCTGCCGCCACCGCCCCCAGCATCCCGCAGCATCTCGCAAGCACCGCCACAGGAGGGCCGACGTGTCCGGCACCAGCACCCGCCCCGAGGGCATCACCTACCCGCCGATCGACGACCTGCTGGCCAGGACCGACTCGAAGTACTCCCTGGTGATCGAGGCCGCCAAGCGCGCCCGCCAGATCAACGCCTACTACTCGCAGCTCAGCGAGGGCCTGCTGGAGTACGTGGGGCCTGTCGTGGACACCCACGTGCAGGAGAAGCCGCTGTCGATCGCGCTGCGCGAGATCAACGAGCAGCTGCTCAAGGTGGAGGCCATCGAGGGCGAGGGTGAGGGCACGGAGGTCCCCGAGGAGTCCCGCTGACCAGCGGGACCGTCCCCACGGCTGGGGTGGACGCCCCTGGTGCGCCGGCACGCATCGTGCTGGGCGTGAGTGGCGGCATCGCGGCCTACAAGGCCGCCAGCCTCCTGCGCCTGCTGGTGGAGGCCGGCCACCGGGTCCGGGTCGTGCCGACCGAGGCCGCGCTGCAGTTCGTGGGACGTGCCACGTGGGCCGCGCTGTCCGGGCAGCCGGTGCACACCGAGGTCTGGGACGACGTCGAGGGTGTCGAGCACGTGCGCCTGGGCAAGGAGGCCGACCTCGTCCTGGTCGCTCCGGCCACCGCCGACCTGCTCGCTCGTGCCGCGGCAGGTCGTGCCGATGACCTGCTGACCGCCACGCTGCTCACCGCGACCTGCCCGGTCGTCCTGGCGCCGGCGATGCACACGGAGATGTGGGCGCATCCAGCAACTCGCGCGAACGTGGCGACGTTGCGCGAGCGCGGCGTGCTCGTGCTCGACCCCGCCGTGGGTCGGCTCACCGGCGCCGACTCCGGGGCCGGTCGGCTGCCCGAGCCCGCCGCGCTCGCCGAGGTCGTCGCTGCGGTGCTGGCCACCGGCGGGCGCCGCGATCTCACCGGCCTGCACGTGGTGGTGAGCGCCGGCGGCACGCGCGAGCCGGTCGACCCCGTGCGCTACCTGGGCAACCGGTCCAGCGGCCGGCAGGGGTACGCGCTGGCCGCCGCCGCCCTCGCGCGGGGCGCCCGGGTCACCCTGGTGAGCGCCAACGTGGACCTGCCGGAGCCGGCTGGGGTCGAGATGGTCCGGGTCGGCACGGCGTTGGAGCTCCAGGCGGCAGTGGGGGCCGCGGCCAGCGCGGCCGACGTGGTGGTGATGGCCGCGGCCGTCGCCGACTTCCGCCCCGCCGCCGTCGCCGAGGACAAGATCAAGAAGGATGCCGGCGCCCCGGTGGCCATCCCGTTGGCCGCCAACCCGGACGTGCTGGCCGGCCTGGTCGCGGCCCGGGCGGAGGGCCGACTGCGCCCCACCTGCACGCTCGTGGGCTTCGCCGCCGAGACCGGCGACGCGGACGGCAGCCCGCTGGAGCATGCCCGGAGCAAGCTCGCGCGCAAGCGGGTGGACCTGCTGGTGGCCAACGACGTGGCCGGGGGAGCGGTCTTCGGCAGGCCCGACAACGTCGTGCACCTGCTCGGGTCCGACGGGTCCGTCCAGGGGCCGATCAGCGGCTCGAAGTCCGCGGTTGCCCACGCCGTGTGGGACCGGGTGGTCGGGCTCCGCGCGGCGAGCACGTAGGATCAGCGCACTCGCGGGCCGCTGGTGCCCGATCCAAACCCTCAGAAGGGCCAGCACTCATGTCCTCCTTGCGCCTGTTCACCTCGGAGTCCGTCACCGAGGGCCACCCCGACAAGATGGCTGACCAGATCAGCGACGCCATCCTCGACGACCTGCTCCGCCAGGACCCGCGCTCGCGGGTCGCGGTCGAGACCCTGCTCACGACCGGCCAGGTCCACGTCGCCGGCGAGGTGACGACCGAGGGCTACGCCGAGGTCATGGACATCGTGCGCAGCGTCGTGCTGGGCATCGGGTACGACCACTCGGAGAAGGGCTTCGACGGCGAGTCCTGCGGCGTGCAGGTCTCCATCGGCCGCCAGTCCCAGGACATCGCCCAAGGCGTGGACGACGCCTTCGAGGAGCGCGTCGAGGGTTCGGCCGACGCGCTGGACCGGCAGGGAGCCGGCGACCAGGGCCTCATGTTCGGGTTCGCCTGCACCGACACCGTCGAGCTCATGCCGCTGCCGATCCACCTCGCGCACCGACTGGCCGAGCAGCTGACCCAGGTGCGCAAGGCCGGCGAGCTGCCCTACCTGCGCGCCGACGGCAAGACCCAGGTCACCATCGGCTACGACGGCACCGAGGCGGTCACGGTCGACACGATCGTCGTGTCCTCCCAGCATGCCGCGGATGTCGACCTCGACAAGCAGCTGATCCCCGAGATCCGCAAGCACGTGGTCGAGCCGATCCTCGCCGGCGTGGACCTCGACACCTCGGCAACCCGGCTGCTGGTCAACCCCACCGGCCGGTTCGTGGTCGGGGGGCCGATGGGCGACGCCGGCCTGACCGGCCGCAAGATCATCGTCGACACGTACGGCGGCTTCGCCCGGCACGGCGGTGGGGCGTTCTCGGGCAAGGACCCCTCGAAGGTGGACCGCTCCGCGGCCTACGCGATGCGCTGGGTGGCCAAGAACGTGGTCGCCGCGGGCCTGGCGACCAAGTGCGAGGTGCAGGTGGCCTACGCCATCGGCAAGGCGCACCCCGTCGGGCTGTTCGTCGAGACCTTCGGCACGGGCGTGCTGCCCGACGAGCGCATCCAGGCGGCCGTGCTCGAGGTGTTCGACCTGCGGCCGGGTGCGATCATCCGCGACCTGCAGCTGCTCGACACCTCGGTGGTGCAGTACCGGCCCACCGCCGCGTACGGGCACTTCGGTCGCGAGACCTCGCAGGGATCCACCTTCACCTGGGAGCGGCTGGACCGCGTCGACGCCCTGCGGGCGGCGGCCGGGGCCTGAGCCACCGAGCGCGCCAGCAGTCACGGCTCGGGCGCGCGTCGGCCCGGCGGTGTCAGCCCCCGGGTCCAGACTGTGCCCGTGCCCGAGCCCGCCGTCCCCGACCTCGACCAGCAGCTGCCGCTGCCGTTGGCGGGGCCGGTGCGCCGGCGCGCCCGCCCGTCTTCGGCGCGGCCGCCAGCCGCAGACCTGCCCGTCGCGCAGGTGGCGCTGCTCACGCCGATGCCGCACCTGGATCGGCTGTTCGACTACGAGGTGCCCGAGGCGCTGACCGCGGCGGCGGTCCCGGGCACCCGCGTGAGGGTGCGCCTGGCCGGCCGGCTCGTCGACGGGTTCGTCCTGGCGCGCGCGGCTGCCTCCGAGCGCGAGGGGCTGCAGCCGATCCGCTCCGTGCACGGGCCGCCGGTGCTCACCCCGGAGGTCGCCGCGCTGTGCCGGCAGGTGGCCGACCGGTATGCGGGCAGCCTCGCTGATGTGCTGCGCGCGGCCGTGCCGCCACGCCACGCGCGGGTCGAGGCGGCCCTGGGCCGAGCCCTGGGGCGGCCGATCGCGCCCCTGACCGCTGGTTCGAGCGGCTCGGCGCTGGCCCCGGAGCACGGCAGGCACCCCGAGCACGGGGAGCACGGCGCGCCCGGCGCCGCGGACAGCGCCCGTGGGGCGTGGGGCCGCTACGACGGGGGTGCAGCCCTGCTCGAGGGCCTCGGCGATGGGCAGCCGCGCCGCGCCCTCTGGCTCTCGGCCCCCGGCGAGGCGTGGGCCCAGCGCCTGGCGGAGCTGGTGGCGGCGGTGCGCGCGAGGGGTCGCGGCGTGATCGTGGTCGCGCCGAACGAGCGCGACGTCCGTGCGATCAACGCCGGGCTGGCGCACCTCCCCAACGTGGTGCGGCTGTCCGCCGAGCTCGGCCCGGAGGCCCGGTACCGGGCGTTCCTGCGCATCCTGGTCGGCGAGGCCCGCGTGGTGGTCGGCACCCGCGCGGCGGTCTTCGCCCCCGTCGTCGACCTCGGCGCGATCGTGGTGTGGGACGACGGGGACGAGTCCCTGGCCGAGCCGCACGCCCCGGGCTGGCACGCCCGGGAGGTGGCCGCGCTGCGCAGTGCCGCGGCCCCGGTGTCGCTGGTGCTCGCCGGGCCGTCGGCCACCTTGGAGGGGGCCAGGATGGCCGCCTCGGGATGGCTGCACGTCGTGGCGCTGCCGCGCCCGGCCCTGCGGATGGCGATGCCGCGGGTGCAGGTCGCCGCCGACGTCGGGCGCGCGGCCGACCAGCAGCCGGGCGATCGGATCCCCGCCGCGGCGATGGCCATCCTGCGCGCGGCCATCCGCGACGGGCCCGTGCTGGTGGGCGTGCCGCGCACCGGCTACCTGCCGGTGGTGGCCTGCCAGTCCTGTCGGGAGCAGGCCCGGTGCCCGCAGTGCACGCGCCCGATGCGCGCCGACGGGCCTGAGCGCCGGCCAGCCTGTCCGCAGCACGGTGCCCCACCGGCCTGGCGCTGCCCGGTGTGCGGCGGGGAGCAGCTGCGTGCCGTGGTCGTGGGCGTCCGGCGCACCGCCGAGGAGTTCGGTCGTGCCCTGCCCGGCACGACCGTGCTCACGGCATCCGGGGAGTCCCCGGTGCAGGCGCTGCCCGAGCGGCCGTGCCTCGTGGTGGCGACGCCTGGCGCCGAGCCCGATCCGGGGCCCGACGGCTATGCCGCCCTGGTCCTGCTCGACGTGGCTGCGGCGCTGTCCCGCCCCGGCCTGCGCACCGCCGAGGAGGTGCTGCGCCGGTGGTTCGCCGCAGCCAGCCTGGTGCGGCCCGCTGCCAAGGGCGGGCAGGTGCTCGTGGCCGGGGAGCCCGAGGGCCGCGAGGTGCAGGCCCTGATCCGCTGGGATCCGCTGGGCTACGCCCATCGCGAGCTCGAGGAGCGCCGCGGGCTGCACCTGCCGCCCGCGGTGCGCACGGCGCAGCTGGTGGGCGCGGCGCTGCCCGCCGGTGAGCTCGTCGAGGCGGTCCGGGGGGCCGTGGGTCGTCAGCTGCTGCGCTGCTCGGGACCGCTGCCGGTGCCTCCCGCCGCCCGCCAGGGCACGGAGCAGGTGGGCTGGCTGCTGGCGGTGTCGATCGCCGACGGGCCGCTGCTCACCGAGGCGTTGCAGCGGGCCCAGGCGCAGCGTTCGGCGCGCGGCGCGCCGGTGGTGTCGGCACGCATGGATCCGGTGCAGCTGCGCTGACCGTCCCGACGTCCTCGGCCCCCGTCCGGCGACTGCGTCCCCGCCTAGAATGGGGCCATGCTCAAGCCGATCCGCCTCTTCGGCGACCCCGTGCTGCGCACGCCGGCGGCCCCCGTGGAGACGTTCGACAAGGAGCTGCGCCAGCTCGTGGCCGACCTCACCGAGACCATGATGGACGCCCCGGGCGTCGGCCTGGCCGCGCCGCAGATCGGCGTCTCGCTGCGGGTGTTCACGTACTGGGTCGACGACGAGCTGGGCCACCTCATCAACCCCAGCCTCGACCT
>DASVBK010000033.1:0-11452 GCA_036375875.1 Candidatus Nanopelagicales bacterium | reverse complement strand
GGGGCCGCTCCGCTGGTCAGCCGGGCCCCGGCGGGCGGTCCCACCGCCGGGGGCCGCCCCGCGCGTCAGCCGGTCGGCGCATGCTGTCGTGGGTCGAGCATCGTGAGCACCATCCGGCTCGGCTCCATGGCGCGCACCTCGTGGGGCACTCGAGCGCCCAGGTGGATCAGCCCGCCGGGCACGAGCTCCACGACCGAGCCAGCGGCGGCCACCTCCAGCCGGCCGTCCAGCACGCCGAGCAGGACCGGGACTGCCGCGGTGTGCTCGGTGAGCTCCTGCCCAGCGTCGAAGGCGAAGAGCACCACACGGACCCCGTCACCGCGCAGCACGGTCCGCGAGACGGTGGCCTCTGGGGCCACGGCGATGAGCTCGCCCAGGTCGGCCTGGTAGGTCATCCCTCCGGGTTGCTGGACCGCTTCCTGCTGGGCCGCTTCCTGCTGGGCCGCCGCCCGCTGGGCTTCGGACGCTTGACGCTCGCTGCTCATCCCGTCGCCTCCTTGGCCCGGCATCGCCGGCCGGGCGCGTCCAGCCAATCCCAGGGGGCGCGTGGCCCGCAAGGGGCCAACGACCGATCGTCCGCGGAGCCCACGGTGTCCAGCGGCAGCCGGGACCCTGATCCCAGCGTTCACCGTGCTGCCTTCCCGGTGTCAGTCCTCCCGGTGAGCGTGGCCATCGTTCGAACACCAGTTCGATCAAGCGGCCATGCCGTGGCCAGCCAACGACCGTGCCCCGTTCACCTTCGTCCGGATGCCCCGCTCCAGTTGGCGGACGTGATGCCGCACCGGCTGCCTCCGCTACAACCCAAGCCGCCGGGCGGCCAGCTCGGTCATGATCTCGGTGGCACCCCCACCGATGGCCAGGATCCGCACGTCGCGGTAGTGGCGCTCCACCTCGCTGCCGCGCATGTAGCCCATGCCACCGAAGAGCTGCACCGCCTGGTAGGCCACGTGCTCGGCCGCAGCCACCGCCGTGTTCTTGGCCAGGGCGGCCTCGGCCATGACCTCCTGCCCGGCGGCGTGGCGCAGCGCGACCTGCCGCGTGTAGGTCCGGGCCACGTCGGTCACCCGGTGCATCTCCACCAGCTGGTGGCGCACCACCTGGCGGCTCGCCAGGGGCCGGCCGAAGGTGCTGCGCTCGCGCGTCCACGCCAGCGTGAGGTCGAGGCACCGCTGGGCGATCGCGTACCCCTGCACGGCCAGGGAGAGCCGCTCCACCACGAACTGCTGGGCGATCTGCACGAACCCGCCATCCAGGGGGCCCACGAGGTTCGCGGCGGGGACCCGGCAGTCGACGAACGCGAGCTCCGCGGTGTCCGAGCAGTGCCACCCCATCTTCGACAGCCGCCGCACGACGGTGAACCCCGGCGCATCGGCCGGCACCACGAGCAGCGAGATGCCCCCCCACCCCGGGTCACCAGTGCGCACCGCGACAGTCACGAAGTCCGCGCGTGCCCCGGACGTGATGAACGTCTTCGAGCCGTTGACCACGAACTCGTCGCCGTCGCGCACCGCTCGCGTGCGGATCGCCGCCACGTCGGAGCCCCCGTCCGGCTCGGTGATCGCCAGGGCCGCGATCGCGTCCCCGGCCAGCACCGGCCGCACGAAGCGGTCCACCTGCCCCGGATCGCCCGCCGCCACGAGGTGGGGCAGCGCGATGCCGTGGGTGAACAGCCCGGCGACCAGCCCGCCACTGCCCCCGGCCTGCAGCACCTCCTCGGTCACCACCACCGTGTCGAGCAGGTCCCCACCACTGCCGCCGACCTCCTCGGGGAACCCCACGCCGAGCAGGCCCACCGCAGCAGCCTGCCGGTGCAGGGAACGAGGCAGCTCCCCTGCGTCCTCCCAACCGTCGAGGTGCGGCAGCACCTGGTCGTGCACGAAGACTCGCGTCAGCTCCCGCAGGGCGCGCCGCTCGTCGGTGTCGTAGGGATCGCTCCACATCACGCCGCCGACCGTAGCGGCTCGGATCCGCCGCCAGCGCGGGCCTCCCCCGGCCACCTCCGGCTAGCGTGGCCAGGGTGGCGAACGACGACGACGTCCGGGCGCGCATCATCGATGCGGCTGCCGCCCTGTTCGCCAAGCACGGCTATGAGGGCACCCGGCTGGGGATGGTGGCCATCGAGGCGGGCGTGACCCGCCACACCGTGAAACGCCTGACGGGAGGGCGACCCGAGCTCTTCGCGGCCGTGATGGACACCAAGGTGCGCTCCGACGCTGCCGAGCGGTTGGCCGCCGCCGTACGCGAACCGGACGCGGTCCCCGCGCTGGCCGTCCTCATCGAGGCCGGCCAGGCCATCCTCACCTCCCCCGAACGCAGCTGGGACGTCCTCGAGCTCGAGGCCGTCACGCGGTCGCATCGGGACCCGCACATGCGCGCGGTCGAGGCCGAGCGGATCCGCCAGCGGTGGGCGAACGCCCGATCGCTGATCCGCGAGCTGCGTGAGTCCGGAGCCCTGGACCCGGATGTCGACGACGAGGCGCTGACCCACCTGCTGCTGGCCCTGTCCATCGGCATGGCGATGATCGACCCGGTGCTCGCCACCCGACCGCGGGCCGAGGACTACAACGCCGTGCTCGCGCGGATCGGGACCGCCGTGTCCCCGCCCGAGGTGCTCGGCGCACCAGGCGAGGGCCAGCGGGTGCCCTGGCGTGTCCGCGTCGACGTCCCGGACCAGCCCGGCGCCGTGGCACGGCTGGTGCGCGCGCTCGGAGCGATGCAGATCTACACCGTCGCCATGCAGGTGGTCGACGCCAAGGACAGCAGGCGCACCGTCGACGTGGCCCTCACCGCACCGGAGCAGGTCAGCCAGGAGGCGATCCTCGCGGCGGTGTCCTCGACGGGCCGTCACGCCTACATCGCCCCCGGATCGCCCGACGACGCCCTGGACCTTCCCACCCGGGTGCTAGACGGGGCCACAGCGCTGGTCACCTATCCCGGCTGGGCGCCCCAGGCGGCCGCGGAGCTGATCGAGGCCGACCACGTGGAGGTCATCGACGCCACTGAGGGGGCCGACGACCGCGCCAACGTCCTGCGACTGCAGTGGACCCCCGACCGCCACGTCGTGCTGCAGCGGGCCTGGGCGCCCTTCGCGCGCGCGGAGCAGACGCGGGCCTCCGCCCTGCTGCGGCTCTCGGCGGCCATCGCGACGATGACCGGCGACGCGGAGGCCTTGGGCTGGGTCGAGCCCATCCGCGGCGGCACCGTGTGGATCCGGCTGGCCCATCCCGAGGACGCCGAAGCCGTCGCAGCCATGCACACCCGCAGCTCCGAGCGCACCCGCTACCTGCGCTATGTCTCGCTGGGCGAGTGGCGGGACGTGCAGCTGCGCCGGCTGTCGGGCGGCCACCGCGGGGCGACGCTGGTGGCGATGAGCCAGGAGGGCGCCATCGTCGCGCTGGGCAACGTGTTCCCCAGCGAGGAGCGCGAGCGCCCTGGGGCAGCGGAGCTGGCGATCATCGTCGAGGACGCCTACCAGGGCCGCGGACTCGGTCGGGTGCTGCTGCGCCACCAGCTGGCCTTCGCCCAGCGGCTGGGCTTCACCGAGGTCGTCGCTGTCGTCCTGGCCGAGAACACGGGCATGCTGCGCCTCCTGGAGTCCACCGGCCTGCACTGGAGCTCGAGCATCGACAGCGGCGTGGCGACATGGCGCGCCGCCCTGCCCGTGGCCGACACCACTGGGTCGATCCCGGTCGTGCCCGCCATCGGGGGCGATTTGGCGCCCGCCGACCCGCTCCCCTAGCATGATCTTGAGAGCCCCGCTGCTTGCTCCCCCGTCGGCAGCGGGGCTCTCCTGTGCCCGGACAGCCCGTGCCCGGGCAGCCGCTCCCCCGCTGGCAGCCGTGCCCGCGGCAGTGGTTGGCTGGTGGCGGTCGCCCCTCGTCACCAGGAGGTTCCGATGACCCTCGAGCGCCCCATCGCACCGGATCCCTACGCCTTCCTGCCGCCGCGACCCTGGGCCTCGCTGACCAGCGACGACCTCAGCGACGGCGCCGTGATGCCGATGCGCCAGGTCCACCGGTCCGCCGGCGGCGGCAACGTCTCGCCGCATCTTGCGTGGTCGGGCCTGCCCGCGGCCACCAAGGGCCTGACGATCACCTGCTTCGACCCGGATGCGCCCACGGCGTGCGGGTTCTGGCACTGGCTGGCCGTCGACCTGCCCGCGGACCTCACTGGGCTGCCCGCGGGAGCCGGCGCGGACGACGCCGGGCTCCACGGCGGGTTCCACGTGCGCAACGACTTCGGCGAGCACGCCTACGGCGGTGCGGCGCCGCCACAGGGCGACCACCCGCACCGCTACATGTTCGTCGTGCATGCGATGGACGTCGAGCAGCTGGGAGTGGACGCGAGCGTCCCGCCGGTGGCCGTGGGCTTCCACCTGGCGTTCCACACGCTGGCCCGGGCACGTCTGACCGTCACCTTCCAGCACTGAGCCAGCCAGCACCGACGCCAGCGCGCCACCAGCCCCCGCCTACGATGCCGGCGTGGCCCTGTTCACCCCGCTGCGCGGCCTGCGCCCTGCCCCCGGCCGAGCTGCCGAGGTCGCCGAGCTGCCCTACGACGTGATGGACCGAGCCGAGGCGCTGGCCATGGCGGCCGGCCGGCCGCACTCGTTCCTGCACGTCTCACGACCCGACATCGACCTTCCGGCTGACGCGCCCGCGGACTCCGACGAAGCCCGCGCGCTCGCCGCGGCCGCGTTCGCCCAGCTCCAGGCCGACGGCCTGCTCGTGCGCGACGAGGCAGCTGCCTTCCACGCCTACCGGCTGAGCGGTGAGGTGGCGGGGCGGCCCGTGCACCAGACCGGCGTCGTGGGCCTGGCCAGCGTCGAGGCCTACGAGGCGGGCCGCATCCGCAAGCACGAGCGCACCCGCCCCGCGAAGCAGGCCGACCGCGCCGCCCACATCGAGGCCCTCGATGCGCAGACCGGGCCGGCGTTCCTGCTGCACCCGCCCGCCACCGCGGTCACCGACGTGCTCGCCACGACCACCGCCGCCCCCGCGCCCACCGACCTCACGGGTCCAGGCGGCATCCGCCACGAGCTGTGGCCCATCACCGACCCGGCGCTCATCGCCACCCTGGTCACCGCCTTCGACGCGTTCGAGGCCCTGCACATCGCCGACGGCCACCATCGCACCGCCGCAGCCGCGATGGTCCACGTGCACCGCGGCACACCTGCCAGCGCCGGGTTCCTGGCCGTCGCCTTCCCCACGGACGAGGTGACCCTGCTGCCGTACAACCGGGTGGTCCGGGCGCCACGGGCCGTGCCGGCGCAGGCACTGCTCGACGCCATCGGCCAGCATTGCGTGATCGAGGCCTCCGACGGCCCGGTCACCCCGGCCGCGCCGGGGCGGTTCGGCCTCTACCTCGCGGGACGCTGGTACCGGCTCGCGGTGCCGGGCACAGCGCTGCGGGCCGAGGCAGCGGACCCAGCCGTCGCGAGCGATCCGGCCGAGCAGCTCGACGTCGCGATCCTGCAGCGCCTGCTCCTGGCGCCGGTCTTCGCGATCGACGATCCGCGCACGGACCCCCGCATCGACTTCGTCGGCGGCGTGCGGCCCCTGGCCGAGCTGGAGCACGCGGTCGACGCCGGCGGATGGGACGCGGCCTTCTCGCTGCACCCCACGACCGTGGCCGACCTCATCGGCGTGGCGGACGCCGGCGGGATCATGCCGCCGAAGTCCACCTGGTTCGAGCCCAAGCTGCTCGACGGCCTGGTCAGCCATGTCCTCGACTGACCCCGCACGGCCGCCGTTGCGGGTGACCGTGGCCGGCAACCCTGGGCTCGACACCCTGGTGCTGCTGCCCGGAGCCGAGCTGGACCTCGCCGTCGACACCCACTTCGTGCGCAACGTCGACACCGTCGGGCATGCCGCGGCCTTCGTGGCCCGGCTGTTCGCGCGCATGGGTGCCCGGGTGCGCATCCTCGGCTCCGTCGGGGAGGACCTCGCCGGGCGGTTCGTGACCGAGGCGCTCGCCGCTGATGGCGTCGACACCAGCCTGCTGTTCGTCGACCCCGCCGGGACGGCCCGGTCGGTGAACCTCATCCGCCCCGACGGCCGTCGCACCGCCTGCTACGACGGCGGCTCGCACATGACGCTGCAGCCTCCCGAGGCCAACCTCGACGCCGCGCTCGCCGACACCGACCTCGTCGTGAGCACGCTGGCCAACTGGGCGCGGCACGTGGTCGGGCGGGCACGCGCGCGGGGCATCCCGGTGGCGGTCGACCTGCAGGACGTGCGCCACCCCAGCGATCCCTACCGCGCTGACTTCGTCGCCAACGCCGACCTGCTCTTCGCGTCCGCCGCCCACCTGGCCGACCCGACCGGGGCGGCGCTGGCGTGGTGCGAGGCAGGACCCGCCCAGGCCGTCGTCTTCGGACGCGGCGCGGCCGGTGCGATGGCCGTGCGACCAGTCGGCGTCATCGAGCAGCCGCCGCCACGCCTGGACCTGCCGGTCGTCGACACCACGGGCTGCGGCGACGCCCTCGCGGTCGGCGTCCTCGATGCGCTGGTCGCGCACGGCACTGACCTCGCCGGCGCCCTGCAGCGCGGCCAGGTGCTGGCCCGGATCGTCGCCAGCGAGCCGGGCGCCCAGGCGCACGTGGACCCCGCTCGGGTGGCAGCGCTTGCCACGGCTGCCGCGTCCGCCAGCTCGTAGCCCCCAGGCTGCGGCTCGCCGTGCTCGGTGTCGGACCCGCTCCGTACAGTGCCGGCATGGTTGAACTCCGACTCGGCGGCGTCGTCGACGCCGCGACCCACACCCGCACCAGCGCCGCGGCGGCCGTCCCGTCCGAGGAGCTGACCACGCACGGCGTGATCGTGGGCATGACGGGCTCCGGCAAGACGGGCCTCGGCGTGGTGCTCATCGAGGAGTGCCTGCGCTCGGGGGTGCCGGCGCTGCTCATCGACCCCAAGGGTGACCTCACCAACCTGGCCCTGACGTTCCCGAACCTGGCCCCGGCCGAGTTCGAGCCGTGGGTGAACGCGTCGGACGCGCAGAAGGCCGGGCAGAGCGTGCCCGACTTCGCCGCGGCACAGGCCGCCCTCTGGCGCGAGGGCCTCGGCGGCTGGGGGCTCGGCACCCCAGACGTCGCCGCGCTCCACGAGGGCGTCGAGGTCACGATCTACACGCCGGGCTCGTCCCACGGGGTCGGGCTGAACATCATCGGCACCCTCGACGTGCCCGAGGACCTCACCGACCTGCAGGCCGTCCAGGAGGAGATCGACGCCTACGTCTCGAGCCTGCTGCACCTCGTGGGCATCGACGCGGATCCCCTGAGCTCCCGGGAGCACATCCTGCTCTCGACGATCATCAACCATGCGTGGGGCCAGGGCCGCGCCCTGGACCTCGCCACCCTCGTGGCCTCGGTGCAGCAGCCGCCGGTGCGCAAGGTGGGGGTGCTCGAGCTGGACACGTACTACCCGGCGGAGGACCGGATGGGCCTGGCCATGAAGCTCAACGGGCTGCTGGCCTCCCCCGCGTTCGCCTCGTGGCTCGGCGGCGAGCGCATCGACATCGGTGCGATGCTGCGCACGCCGGACGGCCGGCCCCGGTGCGCGATCGTCACCACGGCCCACCTCGACGACGAGCAGCGGCAGTCGGCCACCTCGGTGATCCTCGCCAAGCTCATCTCGTGGATGCGGCGGCAGTCCGGCACCTCAGACCTGCGCGCGCTGCTCTACATGGACGAGGTGGCTGGCTACCTGCCGCCGGTCGGCAACCCGCCGACGAAGGAACCGCTGATGCTGCTGCTCAAGCAGGCACGGGCCTTCGGGGTCGGGGTGGTGCTGTCCACCCAGAACCCGGTCGACGTCGACTACAAGGCCCTGTCGAACGCGGGCACGTGGCTCATCGGGCGGCTGCAGACCGAGCAGGACAAGAACCGCCTGCTCGATGGCCTGACCAGTGCGGCCGGCGGCGTGGACCCGCGGGCCGTGGGCGACACGATCTCCGGCTTGGGCAAGCGCGAGTTCGTGCTCAAGCGGGCGAGCCGGGATGCGGTCGAGGTGATGACGACGCGCTGGGCCATGAGCTACCTGCGGGGGCCGCTGACGCGCGACCAGGTCGCGTCGCTCACGGCCGTGCCATCCACCGCTCCGGAGGCGCAGGCAGCGCCGGGGGCGCCGGCAGCATCGGGAGCGGCCGCCGCGGCACCCACGCCGACGGCGCCCCCCGCCGCTCCCCCTGCCCCTGCCAGCCCTGCCCCCACCTCACCGCCCGGCCCGCTGGCCGACGACGAGACGCCCGTGCCGCCCGGGGTCGCTGCGGGGATCCCCGTGCACTTCCTGGACCCCGCCGCCTCGTGGGCCGCCTCGGTGGGGGCGGTGCCGGGTCATCGGCTGACCGCCGGCGCCATCGCGCGCGTGCTGCTGCACTTCGACGACGCGAAGGCGGGCGTGGTGCTCGACCAGGAGTACGAGGCGGTGCTCACCCCGCTGTCGCCGTTCCCGTCGGCCCAGCAGTTCCGGACGGTCGACTACGACGACCGCGACCTGCTGCCCACGCCGCCGGCCGGGGCCATCTACCGGCTGCCGCCGACGGAGGTGGCGGCCAAGACCTGGTGGACCGCGCTGCAGCGCGACCTGGCCGACACGCTCCAGCGCAGCATGACCGTGGCGGTGCCCAGCAACCCCGAGCTCAGGCTGTACGGCCGCATCGGCGAGACGGCCGAGGACTTCGCGGCGCGGTGCCGCGCTGCCGCGGCTGACGGCGCCGATCGCCAGGTCGCCGCCCTGCAGGCCAAGTACCAGGCAAAGCTGGCTGCGGCCCAACGCAAGCTCGTCACGGCCACCAGCGCGCTGGAACGGCAACGCGAGGCCCGGACCAGCGCCATCGCGTCCGACGCGGTCGGCATGCTGGGCGGCCTGTTCGGCGGCCGGCGAAGCTCGGTCTCGGCCAGCGCGCGCCGAGCATCGAGCGCCCAGTCCAAGGTGAGCGCCGCCGAGGACAAGGTCGAGGAGCTGCAAGCGGTCTACGCCGACCTGCAGGCCGAGCTGGACGCGGAGAGCGCCGAGATCCGCGCCGGATGGGACGCCAAGGCGGCCGCGGTGGGGCAGCTGGACATCACGCTGGCCAAGTCCGACGTGAAGGTCACGCAGGTCGGGCTGGTCTGGATCCCGACCGGCACCTGACCGGCCGCCGGATCGGGACCTACGGCAGGAGTCGATCGAGCCCCGCGCTGGCAGACTGCCTCCCGGACTCGCGAGGAGGTATGAGCGTGGACAGTGTGGTGGCACGGGAACAGGCTGAGCTGGGGCCTGACGAGGGCCTGGATGCGGCGGCCCTCATCGCCCTGGCCGAGGAGCACTCGGCCCACACCTACCACCCGCTACCGGTGGTCCTCGCCAGCGCCCAGGGCGCCTGGGTCACCGACGTCGGGGGCCACCACTACCTCGACTGCCTGGCTGGGTACTCCGCGCTGAACTTCGGCCACGGCCATCCGGCCATCCTGGCCGCCGCGCATGCGCAGCTGGATCGCCTGACCCTCGTGAGCCGCGCCTTCCACCACGACCAGTTCGGCCCGTTCTGCGCCGAGCTCGCCGAGCTCACCGGCAAGGACATGGTCGTGCCGATGAACTCCGGCGCGGAAGCGGTCGAGACGGCCATCAAGGTGGCCCGCAAGTGGGGCTACCGGGTCAAGGGCATCCCCGCGCACCAGGCCGAGATCATCGTCGCCGAGGGCAACTTCCACGGCCGCACCACGACCATCGTCTCGTTCTCCGACGACGACGCCGCGCGGGACCACTACGGGCCCTACACGCCCGGGTTCGTGCAGGTGGAGTTCGGCAGCGTCGAGGCCCTGCGCGAGGCGATCACGCCGAGCACGGCAGCGATCCTGCTCGAACCGGTCCAGGGTGAGGGTGGCGTGGTCATCCCGCCAGCTGGCTACCTGCGGGCGGTCCGCGACGTGGCCACCGAGCAGCAGGTGCTGCTGCTCGCCGACGAGATCCAGTCCGGCCTCGCACGCACGGGGCGCACGTTCGCATGCGACCACGAGGGCGTGGTGCCCGACATCTACATCCTGGGCAAGGCGCTCGGCGGCGGCGTGCTGCCGGTCTCGGCGGTCGCGGCCGACCACGCGATCCTCGGCCTGCTGCGCCCGGGCGAGCACGGCTCGACCTTCGGGGGCAACGCCCTGGCCTGCGCGGTGGGCCGGGCGGTGATCAGCCTGCTGCGCACCGGGGAGTTCCAGGCCCGCGCCAGCGAGCTGGGCGACGTGCTCCGGGCCGAGCTCGGCCGGCTGGTGGGACACGGCGTGGTCGAGGTGCGGGTGCTCGGCGCCTGGGCCGGCGTCGACATCGATCCCGACCTGGCGACCGGCCGGCAGGTGTGCGAGGCGCTCCTGGCCCGCGGCGTGCTCGCCAAGGACACCCACGGCTCCACGATCCGGCTGGCCCCGCCCCTGGTCATCACCCCCGACGAGCTCATCTGGGCGGTTGCCCAGCTGCGCGACAGCCTCGCCGAGCTGGGGGCCCGCTGACCCCGAGACCGGGGCGGGTGCGCGTTGGCCGATCCTTGACCTGTGCCTCGCATGGTCATACCCGGTGTCCGTCCTGCCGATTTGTACCGTGTGCCCATGCCCGCACTCCGCCTCGCGGCCACCGTTCCCACCGCGCTGCTGTGCAGCGCCGCCCTGCTGCTGCCCGCAGCGCCTGCCCAGGCAGCGCCCGCCGGCCCGACGGCTCCCAGCCAAGCCTCGGCTCCCAGCCAGGCCGCGCCCGCCGGCGACGGCAGCGCGGTCAGCACCACGGCCGTGCGCGGCGTGGTCTCCACAGCCGCGGCCAACGCCCGCATCGGGCAGGTGCTGCGCACGCGTACCAGCTCCAAGGTGCTCGGATCGCGGTTCACCATGACCGTCTGGGACCCGGCCAGCGCCTCCTTCGTCTACACGCGCCGGCCCGCCGCCTCGTTGCGCGGGGCTTCGACCACCAAGGTGCTGACCACCGTCGCCGCGCTGGCCGCCCTCGGCGCCGACCACCGGTTCCCCACCACGGTCCGCGCGGGCGCCACGCCGGGCGAGCTGGTCCTGGTCGGCGGCGGCGATCCGCTGCTGACCACCGCGAACCTGCGCGAGCTCGCCGCCTTCACGCGCGACGCCCTGCTCGCCACCCCCGCCCTCGGCGTGCCAGCGGCACCGGTCGACCCCGGCCAGGCGGCGCCGCCCGTCACCCTCACCGTCCGCGCCGATGACTCGCTGTTCGGCGACCAGGGCCTGCGCTCCCGCGGCTGGCCGCGCAGCTACGTGCCCCGGCAGGTCCGCTCCGTCGGGGCGTTCGCCCGCGACGACCGCAAGGTCCTCGACGCCACCGCCGACGCCGGCACCGCGTTCGCCGCCGCCCTCACCGCCCTGGGTGTCCCGGCCAGCTACGGGGGTGAGGCGCTCGCGACACCGGAGGCCGCCACCCTCGCCACGTTCCCCGGGCACACCGTCGCCGAGGCCGTCTCCCGCACG
>DASVBK010000021.1:0-2701 GCA_036375875.1 Candidatus Nanopelagicales bacterium | reverse complement strand
GAGCTCGCACACGCAGTGCGTCCCACGATCGGCCAGCACCGCCAGCAGCCGCCACCGGACCGGATCAGCGGCCACCGCCAGCAGCGCGATCGCGTCGGCATGCACCGCAGACGTCTCCACGAGCGTCGAATCGATCACGATTGAAGTGTAGGAGGGTGGCCGGCTGGCCCGGCCGGGTCGAAGGTCCCGAACGTGACGACCTGCGACCCACGACCTCGAGGCGGGGCGGACGGCGACGAGCGACGCGCGGTGGGCACCCCCGGTTCGCGCGACGGGTGGTGCATGGTCCACGATTGCTCAATGGGCGTTGTGATTGTTCGGTCGGCCGGCGCCGGCGTCGGCGCATGCGTGGGGGCGAGGGCGCGCCGGACCGCCGAGGCGGCGGGGATCGTGGTCCAGGCGCGGGACCTCGCTGTGATCGAGGGCGGCTGGTCGTGACCGTCGCCCCCACCGCCCGCCGGGTGGCCGCCGAGTTCCTGGGCGCGATGATCCTGGTCGCGGCCGTGGTCGGCTCGGGGATCATGGCCACCACGCTGACCGACGACGTCGGCGTGCAGCTGCTGATGAACATGCTGGCCACCGTGCTGGTCCTGGGCCTGCTGATCTGGACCCTGGGGCCGATCTCCGGGGCGCACTTCAATCCCGCGGTCACCGGGGTGGCCCTGGTGCGCCACGAGATCCCCGGCCGGGAGGCCGCGGCGTACGTCCCAGCCCAGGTCGGCGGGGCGATCACCGGGGCCATCCTGGCCAACCTGATGTTCGACCTGCCGGCCGTGGAGGTGTCCACCACGGTGCGCGCCGGGTCGAACCTGCTGCTCGGCGAGGTCGTGGCCACCGCCGGGCTGCTGTGGATCATCGGCGCGCTGACCCGCACCGGCAACGGGCGACTCGGCCCGGCGCTGGTCCCGGCCTGGATCGGGGCGGCGTACTTCTTCACCTCCTCGACCTCGTTCGCCAACCCTGCGGTCACCATCGGCCGCGCGTTCACCGACACCTTCGCCGGCATCGCCCCGGCGTCGGTGCTGCCGTTCGTCGCCGCCCAGCTGGTCGGTGCGGCGATCGGGGCGGCCCAGACCGAGCTGTTCCACCCCCGCCCCGGGCGCACCCCGGAGCCGCTGGACCTGCCCGGCCCGGTCCACGACCGCGCCTGACGGTCGGTCACCCCCATCCGATCCGCCTCGACCCGCACGACCAACCCAGGAGGAACCCATGACCGACAAGCCCAGCGTGCTGTTCGTCTGCATCCACAACGCCGGCCGCTCCCAGATGGCCGCGGCCTACCTGACCCACCTGGCGGGGGACCGGGTCGAGGTCCGCTCCGCCGGCTCCGCCCCCGCCGAGTCGGTGAACCCGGCTGCCGTGGCCGCGATGCTCGAGGAGGGCATCGACATGTCAGCCGAGATCCCCAAGGTCCTCACCGACGAGGCGGTGCGCGCCTCCGACGTGGTCATCACGATGGGCTGCGGGGACACGTGCCCCATCTACCCCGGCAAGCGCTACGAGGACTGGGCCCTCGACGACCCGGCCGGTCAGGGCGTCGAGGCGGTACGACCGATCCGCGACGACATCCGCCGCCGCATCGAGGGCCTCATCGCCGAGATCGCCCCAGCCTGAACACCGGCGAGCCTGAACACCGGCCAGCCTGAACACCGGCCACGCCGGGACGTCCGAACGCCCGGCCCCCTCACCTCAGGGGCCGGGCGTTCCAGGTCGTGCGGCTGGCTGCCTCAGCAGCAGCCCGGGTCGCAGCAACCCTGCCCATCCTCGGGGGTCGAGCAGCACGGGGTGGTGGCACAACAGTCGGACATGGATCCTCCTCAACTCGCATCGACGGATGTCGATGCGTTCTAGGATGGGCCATGTATCGACATCTGTCAATGCATGTGCGATGCTCGTGCCATGTCCTCCCCCGTACCGGACCTGCTGGCCCTCGCTGAGGAGGCGGCGTGCTGCCCACCCGTGGCCGGCCCACCGCTGGACGCGGACGCGGCTGCGGCGCTGGCCCAACAGCTCAAGGCGCTGGCTGACCCAGCCCGCCTGCAGCTGCTCTCGATCGTCCTGGCCAGTGGGTCGGCCTGCATCTGTGACCTGACCGAGCCGGTCGGGCTGAGCCAACCCACGGTGAGCCACCACATGAAGGTCCTCGTCGACGCAGGTCTGCTGCACCGCGAGAAGCGCGGGAAGTGGGTGCACTTCAGCGCCGACGCGCGGGCCCTGCGTGACCTCGGCAGCCAGCTGACCGATCCGCTCGGGGCGCTGGCCCCCGCGTGAGCGTGTCCGGTCCCCGCGTCCGGGCAGCCTTCCGGTCCCCCTAGCCTGCGCCTTCGCCGGCTGCGTGCACCCACCCGTCGATCCGGTGGGTGAGGTCCGCCAGGGCCTGCTCGAACGCCGCCGAGGTCCCCACCCGCACCGGGTCCGGGACCGACCAGTGCGTGTGCCCGACCGTCATCTCGCGATCGGCCGAGTCGCACACCGTGATGATCGCGTCGTCGGCGGCCAGGACCTCGACCGTGGACGCGGGCCGGTCGGCGAGCAGCGGCAAGCCGTGCCTGCGGGCGACCCGCACGGTCCCCGGGTGGATCCGGGCCGCCGGTCGCGTCCCCGCGGAGGAGACCCCCCGCCCGGTACGGCTCGCCCACACCGCAGCCGCCAGCTGCGAGCGCGCCGAGTTCCCCGAGCAGACGAACACCACCCGCTGGCT
>DASVBK010000283.1:0-7515 GCA_036375875.1 Candidatus Nanopelagicales bacterium | reverse complement strand
CCGTCGGTGAGCATCACCGAGGGCACCTGCCCGGGCACTTCGTGGGTGGTCCAGAAGCTGGCCCCGGAGACGAGCCGGATCCGCTCGGGCAGCGGCAGCGCGGCCACGATGGCAGCCGCCCGGGCGCGCTGCGCGGCGCTCGGATGGGCCGGGGACGGGGGTGCGGGCGAGGGCGCGGGCGCGGGCGCCGGCGGGGGCGCGGGTGAGAGCGGGGACGGGGGCGGGGCGGCGTCGGGGTGCTCGACCATGGTGGTTCCTCTCGCGCGACTGCTGGCAGCGTAGGAGGTGGCCGCGGCCGCCGGGCCCGGGTGCGGGTGCTCGTGCTCAGCGCAGCGCGAGCACGAGCAGCGCGGCCGCGGTCGCCAGCTCGATGGTGGCCCCGAGCACGTCGCCGGTCGACCCGCCGAAGCGCCGCAGCGCGGTGCGCGCCACGAGCACCGCCACGAGCACCGCCACGAGGGGGGCCTCCAGCAGGGCGGCCGTCCACGGCAGCGGGCCGGCCCAGGTGACCAGCACGGCGACCACCCCGGCCGCACCCGCGGCGAGCACCAGCCGGGCGGGGGTCACCGAACCGACGACTGCGGCGCCGAGCCCGTCGGGACGGGCTGGGCGCACCCACCAGCCGCACGCCACCGCGGCGGCGAGCCTGCCCAGCGTCACGGCCAGCACCCAGCCGGCCAGGGCGATCCGGTCCGCTGGCAGCTGGGCCAGCGCGAGCACCTGCACCGCGCCGGTGAAGCCGAGCACGAGCACCCCGAACGGGCCGATGTCCGAGCGGCGCATGATCTCCCGCGCGCGGTCCGGCGGCGCGCCGCTGCCCAGCCCGTCGGCGACGTCGGCCAGCCCGTCCCAGTGCAGGCCGCGGGTGAGCCACGCCGCGAGGGCGACCACCAGGGTGGCCGAGAGCAGTCGGGCGATGAGGTCCACGCCGGTGACCAGGAGCAGGGCACCGCTGGCCAGGCCCAGGGCGCCGCCCACCAGGGGTGCAAGCGCCAGGCCGCGCCCTGCGACCACCGCGTCCACGGTGCCCGGCGGGGGCACCGGGAACCGCGTGAAGGTGCCCACCGCGAAGCGCACCGGGTCGGGCAGGTGGGTGCTCACGCCTCGGCCTCCTGCGGTCGGTCGCTGACCCCGGCGGACTCGAACGTCGCCATCTCGCGGAGCAGGTCGCCTGCCGCCGCCACGATCGGCAGCGCCACGAGCGCCCCGGAGCCCTCGCCCAGACGCATGCCCAGGTCGAGCAGCGGAACCAGGCCCAGCCGATGCAGGGCCGCGGCCGCCGCGGGTTCCGTGCTGCGGTGCGAGGCCTGCCACCAGGCGCTGGCGCGGTAGCTGATGCGGTGGGCGACGAGGGCTGCGGCGCACGAGACCACGCCGTCGAGCAGCACGGGCGTGCGCCGCACCGCGGACTGCAGCAGCAGGCCGACGGTGGCGGCCAGGTCCGGCCCGGCGCATGTGGCCAGCAGCGCGACGGGGTCGCCCTTGTGCGGCCGGCCACGGCGCATGGCGTCGCGCACCGCCGCGGTCTTGCGCATCCAGGTGAGGTCGTCGATGCCGGTCCCGCGGCCGACCACGGCCGCCGGCTCCAGGTCGGCCAGCAGGCCCACCAGCACGGCTGCCGGGGTGGTGTTGCCGATGCCCATGTCCCCGCCGATGAGCAGGTCGGCGCCCTCGTCGACGAGCTCGTCGGCGATCCGGGCCCCGAGCGCGAGCGCGGCGACGGCCTCGTCGCGGGTCATTGCGTCCTCGCGGTCGATCGAGCCCGAGCCGCGGCGGATGCGCGACGCCGTCACCGCGGCAGGCACCGGCAGGCCGCTGGTCGCCCAGTCGACGTCGACGGACACGTCGACGACGCGCACCCGGACCCCCCGGGAGCGCGCCAGCACCGTCGCCGCCGCCCCGCCCTGCACGAAGTTGGCCACCATCTGTGCGGTGACCTCCGGCGGGTAGGCGCTCGTGCCGGCGGTGCGTGCCACCCCGTGGTCCCCGGCCAGGATGGCCAGCGCCGGGGCGCCGATGGGCGGTGGGGGGCACTGCCCGGTGACCCCGGCCAGCCATGTCGCGACCTCCTCGAGGCGACCCAACGAACCGGCCGGCTTGGTGAGCCGGGCCTGGCGGGCGACCGCGTCGCGCCGGGCCTGCTGGTCCGGCTGGGGCACGCGTCCAGCCCATGCGGTCAGGTCGAGGTCGTCCACGGGGTTCCCTTCAGCATGCGGGGCAGCCCGCACGTCACGAGCGCGACGTCGTCGCAGGCGGCGGCGACGCCGATGTTGACCCGGCCGAGCAGGTCCTGGAACAGCCGGCCGGACGCGGTGGCCGGCACGACGCCGGAGCCCACCTCGTTGGTCACCAGCACCACGTCGGCCGGGGAGGTGGCCAACGCATCGACCACCTCGGCCAGGGCGTGCTGGACGGCGTCCTCGGCCGCCCGCCGGTCGTCCCAGCCCGCGGCAGCATCGACCAGCCCGGTGACCCACAGCGCCAGGCAGTCCACGAGCACAAGGCGACCGGGCTCCGCGCCCCGGAGCACCCCCGCGAGGTCGAGGGTCTCGTGCAGCACCCACTGCGGCGGCCGTCGCTCGCGGTGCGCGGCCACCCGGGCGGCCCACTCCGCGTCGTCGGGGAAGCTCGGCGCCGTGGCGACGTAGTGGACGTGTCGGCGACCGCGCGCGACGGCCTCGGCGTGCCCGCTCTTGCCCGAGCGTGCTCCACCGGTGACGAGCAGCCGGCGACCCGGACCTGCGCCACCGCCCACCCGCAGCACCGTGCCGTCGGGGAGCACCTCGGCGCCCACCGCCGCGAGGCGCTCGCCGAGGTCCGGAGGGTTGTGGTGCGACAGGTGCACCGCCACCACCCGCGCACCGTCGGCGAGTCGGTCCTCGGTCCGCAGCCGTGCCACCTCGTGGCCGAAACCGGCCAGGCCCAGGTGCGCGGTCCCGTGGTCCAGGACCGTGCCGAACGTGCACTCGAGCAGCACCAGGTCGTACGGCCCGTCGAGCTGGTCGTGCGGCAGCCCGGCGGTGTCGGTGCCGTAGAGCATGCGGGCGTCGCCGGTGGCCTCGTAGAGCAGGGCCGTGCCGTCGTGCTCGTGGCCGCCACTCGTGGCGTGCGCCGCGGGCAGGGCCCGCACCTGCAGGCCGGCCAGCCGCACCTGGTCGCCGGCCCCGAGCGGCAGGAACTGCACGGGCGCCTCGGGGGCCACCCAGTCCCGGCATCGGTCCAGCGCCTGCTGGGGGCCCGCGACCACCAGCGGGGTCGCGCCGGCCCAGGTCCAGGCCAGCAGGAACGCGGGGTCGAGGTGGTCGGGATGGTCGTGCGTGATGAGCACGGCGCGCACGCCGCTGAGGTCGACTCCTCCCGAGCCGGCGTCCGGGCCGGGATCGACGAGCAGCACGTCGTCGACCAGCACGCTGGTGCGGTTGCGGTGCGCGCCGGACTGCCGGGCCCATCGGCACGTGGGGCAGCCGCACCACGGGTTGGGCCAGCGGTCGGCGCTGCCGGTGCCGAGCAGGGTGACCCGCATCACCGGGCCTCGAGGAATTCCGGCTGCGCGTCGAACGCGGCCAGCCGGCTGGCCCGGCGCAGCGAGGCCAGGACACGCCGGCCCAGCAGCAGGACCAGCGTGCACGCCAGGACCGCGCGCGGCAGGTCGTAGCCGAGGCTGGTGGTCAGGTTGAACCGCAGCCAGTGGCTGGCGTTCGTGGCCCAGTCGGCACCCGGCACGAAGGCCAGCGGCTCGGGCAGGCCGGTCGCGGTGGGCCAGAACCAGAGGTTGAGCAACCACCCGTAGCCGACGGCAGCCACGGTCGCGTAGCCGGCGAGCAGCGGCAGCTCGGCGCGCCGCGGCAGCCGCCCGGCGAGCAGGCCCGCGCCCAGGCCCACCCATGCGGCGCCGATCATCTGGAAGGGCAGCCACGGTCCGATGCCGCCGGTGAGCAGCGCGGAGGCGACCAAGCAGACGGGCCCCAGCACGAAGCCGAACCCGGCGCCCAGTGCGTACCCGCCCAGCACGATCACCAGCCAGATCGGCTCCAGGCCGGCGATGCCCGCGCCCAGCGCGCGCAGCGCCGCGGCCGTGGCCCCGAGCACGCCGAGCAGGGCCACGGCCTTGGCGCCCATCGCGCCATCACCGACGAGGCTGAGCGTCACGCCCAGCAGCAGCGGCACGAGCGCGCCGAACACCACTGGGGCATCCGCGGCATGCGCGACAACCTGGGAACCCGGCGGCGCCAGCATCGGCCAGAAGAAGGCCAGCACCCCGACCACGCTCGTGGCGCCGATGGCGGCCCAGCTGCGCGCGGACAGCGGGATGGCCCTCGTACCCGGGATGGCGCGACCGGCCCGGCTCGCCACGGGGGTTCGCGGCCTCATCCCGGCACCGCCAGCGCCTGTTGCACCTGCCCGACGGTCAGCCATGGTCCCGGCGCCAGGATCTTGGCCACCTGGGGGGCGAACAGTGGTGAGCTGCGCACCACCTCGGCAGCCGGGCCGTCGGCCACGATCTCGCCCCCAGCCAGCAGCGCCACGCGGGTGGCCACCTCCGCGACGAGCTCGACGTCGTGGGTGGCCAGGACCACCGTGTGGCCGGCCGCGCGCAGCTGGCGCAACAGGTCGACCAGCCGCCGCTTCGCCCCGTAGTCCAGGCCGCGGGTCGGCTCGTCGAGCAGCAGCACCGGCGGTGCGGCGGCCAGCACCACAGCCAGCGCGAGGGCCAACCGCTGCCCCTCCGAGAGGTCGCGCGGGTGGCAGTCGGGGTCGATGCCGGGGGCCAGGGCCTCCAGCAGCCCGGCGGCGGTCCCCGAGGCCGCCCCTGCCGTGTGCTCGGCGTCGGCGAGCTCGCGCCCGACCGAGGTGGCGTACAACAGGTCCGCGGGCTCCTGCGGCACGAGGCCAACGGTGCCCAGCAGGCCGCGCCCAGCCAGCGCGTGCGGATCGCGCCCTGCGATCCGCACAGAGCCCGCCGACGGTGCCATGACCCCGGCCAGCGCGGAGAGCAGGGTGGACTTGCCGGCGCCGTTGCGTCCCATGAGCGCCACGACCTCGCCCGGCCCGACCGCCAGGGTCAGTCGCTGCAGCACGGGCACGCCGCGATAGCCGGCCGTCAGGGCCGTGGCGGCGATCGGGGCCGGGCCGGACACCACGTGCGGCAGCGGCACGACTGGGCCGCCGCCAGATGCGCTGGGCGCAGGGATGCGGGCCGGGGGTGTCGCGACCGCCACTTCCCGTAGCCGCGCGCGCAGCCCGCTCGCCGCACGGCGGGCGTCGCGCACCGACAGCGGCAGCGGCTGCCACCCGGCCAGCCTGCCGAGCTCCACCACGGGCGGGGCCACGGGGGCGCCGGCCATCATCGCCGCCGGCTCGCCGACCGTCACCTGGCCGTCACCGATCACGAGCACCGAGTCGGCGTACTGCACGACGCGCTCGAGCCGGTGCTCGGCCATCACCACGGTCATCCCGAGGTCATGCACGAGCCGCTGCAGGGCCGCGAGCACCTCCTCGGCAGCGCCCGGGTCCAGGGCCGAGGTGGGCTCGTCCAGCACGAGGATCCGCGGATGGCTGGTGAGCGCCGCGCCGATGGCCACCCGCTGGCGCTGCCCCCCGGAGAGCGTCGCCAGCGGCCGGTGGCGCAGCTCGGCCAGGCCGAGCAGGTCCAGGGTCTCCTCCACCCGGCGGCGCATCGTCTCCGGCGGCACCCCGAGGCACTCCATGCCGTACGCCAGCTCGTCCTCGACGACCTCGGCCACGAAGCCCGCGATGGGGTCCTGCCCCACGACGCCCACGACGTCGGCGAGCTCGCGCGGGGGATGCGTGCGGGTGTCCCGGCCGGCGACGATGACGCGGCCGGCCATCGCCCCGCCGGTGAAGTGCGGCACCAGGCCGTTGATGCAGCGCAGCAGCGTGGACTTGCCGCACCCGGTCTCCCCGACGACGAGCACCAGCTCGCCCTCGGGGATCTCCAGCGTGACGTCGCGCAGCGCCGGGCGGTCGGCGCCCTCGTAGGCGATCGTGACGCGCTCGAAGCGCACCGCGCTCATGCCGACCACCCCCGCGCGTCGGGTCCCTGGCCGGGCAGGGGCGGGGTCCACCAGGCGGGGCCGGCGCAGAGCAGGGTCGCCAGCAGCGGCGCCACGGGCAGCGCGGGCCACGTCAGCGGCGTGACCGCGACCGCGAGGTCCGCCCGCGCGGTCAACACGAACGCCACCGCGACGAGCAGGCCGGCACCCATGGTGGCCCACTCCGGCCCCCGCCACGGGTCCGGCCGATACGCACTGCGTGGGCTGCGCCGCCCTGCCGCGCGCATCCCGAGCACTGCGATGCTCGCGCCGAGGGCCAGCAGCGGCAGGCCGAGCCAGCGGGGCGCGCTGGCGTCGAAGAGCCCGTACAGGCCGACCAGCACGCCGGCGAAGCCGGCCAGGACGAGCCCGGCCTGGGTCCGGCGCTGCCGGACCGTCACCGTCCCGGCCCGGCCATAGCCACGGCTGTCCATGGCCGCCGCGAGGGCCACCGAGCGCTCGAGCCCGCCGTCGAGCACCGGTCCGCTGGCACGGGCGAAGCCGAGCAGCCGACCCTCGTCATGCCCGCGCAGCCGGCGCGCCGCCCGCACCCGGCGTGCGTCGTCGAGCAGGTGCGGGGCGAACGTGAGCGCCACCACGACGGCGACGCCCAGCTCGTAGAGGGCGGCCGGCACCGACCGCAGCAAACGGCTCGGGGCACTCAGCGAGTTCGCGGCGCCCGCGCACGCGATCATCACGGCCAGCCGCAGGCCCTCGCAGGCGCCGAGGACCAACGATTCCCAGGTGACCAGGCCGCCGAGGCGCACGCCTGCCATCCAGCCGGGCAGCGCCAGCGAGGGCAGCGTGAACGCCACCGACAGCCCGATGGGCGCCCCCAGCAGCACCTGCAGCAGGGTGCGCGCCACGAGCACCACCACGCCCAGGCGCAGGGCAGCGGTGAACGCCCCGGCCCACGGCGCCTCCGGCCGGCGCGCGCTGACCACGAGCGCCAGGACGGCCAGGATCGTAGCCAGGAGCACCGGGTTCGTCGTGCGTGCCGCGGCCACCATGAGCCCGAGCGCCCAGGCCCACCACGCCAGCGGGTGCAGCGCCCGGGGCAGCCGCCCCACGCCCGAGCCCACCGGTCGGGTGGCGCCGGCGTGCAGGGTCGTGGGCGCGGTCATGGGGCGATTACTGCCCTGTGCGGTCGCTGGTGGTGGTGCCTGGTGCGGGGGCTTCCGGGGCACCGGCCCGCACCCCGGCCTCCCGGGCGGCTCGCGCGGCCGCACGCTGGCGCCGCCGGGCCGCCGGGATCAGCCACGCGGCGGCCAGCAGCCCGAAGACCACGGCCCCGCCCAGGAGCAGCCCGACGGGGGAACTGGTGCTCGTCGTGGTGCCCTCTGCCGCAGCGGTCCCGCTGGCAGCCGTGACGACGGCCGGGTTCGGCTGCTCGCCGGCCGCCTGGGCGGCCGCCGCCGCAGCGTCGGCGTCGGAGACCTCCGCCCCGCACTCGTCGGTCGGG
>DASVBK010000291.1:0-2299 GCA_036375875.1 Candidatus Nanopelagicales bacterium | reverse complement strand
AAGGCCGCGCTGCGAGCCGCAGGCCTGGCCCTCGCGCCGGAGCTCGCCGCCCGCGGGGTCGGCATGCGCATGCTCACCATCAACGGGTTCATCAGGCCCGGCGGCCGCTTCGATCCCGACCGCATCGCCGAGGCGTTCTGGGAGCACGTCTCGGACGCCGGCGCCGAGGTCGAGCGGATCTACGACGGCCGCAGCTGACCGCTCGGCCCAGCCCGTGATCGAGCCGACCGCATCCCGATGTCGGACCGCATGGCCGTCGTTGCGGACCCACGGTCAACCCCGAGCTGCCCGCCGACGTGCCCTCCCACTGGCTGCCAACCTTCCAGGTCACGGACGCCGCAACCGCGGCAGCGGCGGTCGCGGCAGGTGGCGGCGCGGTCCACATGGGACCGATGGCCTCGCCCTACGGCGAGCTCGTGGTGGCGGCCGACCCGCAGGACGCTGCCTTCGCGGTGATGATGCCCATACCGACGCAGGAGCGGCGTGGGTGGACGAGCAGCCGTGAGCCGGCTCACGTTGTAGGACGCGTGCCGGCGGGTAGGTGAGGGTAGCCTCATCAGCACGTGGACAGGAGTCCCCCGTGAGCCAGCCCATCGCTGCCGCCCCCGGCACTGATCGTCACCGCGTCGTGGTCATCGGGTCCGGGTTCGGCGGGCTGTTCGCCACCCAGGCGCTCAAGCGCGCCGACTGCGACGTCACCCTGATCTCGCGCACCACCATGCACCTGTTCCAGCCACTGCTCTACCAGGTGGCCACCGGCGTGCTCTCCAGCGGCGAGATCGCCCCGGCCACCCGGGAGATCCTGCGGCGGCAGCGCAACGCCTCGGTGCTGCTGGGCGAGGTCACCGACATCGACCTTGAGCGGCGCGTCGTCACCTCGATGGCCGCCCCCGGCCCGCTGGAGAGCCCGTACGACAGCCTCATCGTGGCGGCGGGGGCCGGCCAGTCCTACTTCGGCAACGACCACTTCGCGGAGTTCGCCCCCGGGATGAAGACCGTCGACGACGCCCTCGAGCTGCGGGGGCGGATCTTCGGCTCCTTCGAGCTGGCCGAGCGCGCCACCGACCCCGTGGAGCGCCAGCGGTTCCTGACCTTCGTGGTGATCGGTGCCGGTCCGACCGGTGTGGAGATGGCCGGGCAGATCGTCGAGCTGTGCCAGCGCGCACTGCGGCGCGACTTCCGCGCCATCGACACCACGCAGGCCCGGATCGTGCTGCTCGACGCCGCCCCCAGCGTGCTGGGCGCCTTCGGCCCGAAGCTGTCCGAGCAGGCCCGCGAGATCCTCACCAAGGTCGGGGTCGAGGTCCTGCTCGACGCCAAGGTCGTCGAGCTGGATGCCGACGGCGTGACGTACGAGGCCCCGGACGGCACCCGCACCTTCATCCCCGCCGCATGCAAGATCTGGGCCGCCGGAGTGGCCGCCTCGCCGCTGGCGCAGCTGCTCGCGGAGCGCTCGGGTGCGCAGGTGGACCGGGCCGGCCGCATCCAGGTGCAGCCGGACCTCACCATCCCGGGGCACCCCGAGGTCTTCGTGGTCGGCGACATGGCGGCGCTGGACAGGCTGCCGGGCGTGGCGCAGGTCGCGATCCAGGGCGGTCGGCATGCCGCGGCAACCATCAGGGCCCGACTGGCCGGGCGCCCCGAGCCCGGCGCCTTCCGGTACAACGACAAGGGCAGCATGGCCACCATCACCCGGTTCAGCGCGGTGGCGAAGGTGCAGCGCGTCGAGACTGCGGGCTTCTTCGCATGGCTGCTGTGGCTGGCGGTGCACCTGCTCTACATCGTCGGGTTCAAGAAGCGGCTCACGACGCTGCTGCACTGGGCAGTCAGCTTCCTCGGCCGCACCCGCTCGGAGCGCACGACGAGCGCCCAGCAGGTGGTGGCGCGCAACCGGCTGCATGCCGACCCCGACGCTCCACCGGTCTGGCCCGGCGCGGTGGGCGAGCGGCCCAGGCGGCCCACCGGACCCGACACGACGGGATCCGGCACCGCCGCCGTGGCCTGAGCCCCCCGGGCGCGGCGGCGCCCCTGGGCGGGCTGCCGCGGGCGCAGCCGGCGCCCAGCCGCGCCAGCACGAGCCTCGCCGGAAGCGGGATCACGATGCCGTGGCCGCCGGCGGTGGCTGGTTCGGACCTGTGTGGCTGCGCAAGGTGAACCGCCGGTGAACGTCACATGTCCACCGCCTGTCGCAGCGGTTGCCGACGCGCGTGTCCCAGCGGGCGAGCAGGGCCGCTGCGGGACTAGCCTCCGACCCCGACAGGAGGCCCGGTGGCGATCCAGGCGCGGCGACCCAAGATCG
>DASVBK010000285.1:0-5696 GCA_036375875.1 Candidatus Nanopelagicales bacterium | reverse complement strand
CAGGAGGAGACATGACGACGAGCACGAACGGTCGCGGCGTCCGGCTGCGCAACCACGACCTGGGCAGGCCCGGGTTCCTCAAGGCGCGCGGCTTCGCCGTGCTGACCGGCCTGCTGTTCCTGCTGGCGTGGTCGGGCCAGTTCGTCTTCCAGCTCATCGAGGTGCGCAACGAGGCGGCCGACCACGGGCAGGCGTTCGTGTGGAGCGAGTTCTGGCCGCAGTTCCTGAGCTCGACGCTGGAGAACTGGCAGTCGGAGTTCCTGCAGCTGGTGTGGCAGGCCGTGGGCCTGGCCCTGCTGCTGTTCTGGGGCTCGTCGCAGTCCCGCGAGGGCGATGAGCGGGTCGAGGCCAAGCTCGACCGGCTGCTCGAGGCCAACGGCATCGACCCCGACGAGGTGACCCGGGCGGTCAACGGCTCGCTGTGACCGCTGGCTCGTCGCACGCTCGCGACGGGCGCCCTGGCGGCGCTGCGCGGCAGGGTCAGCCAGCTGCCTTCTTGCGCGGCGCCCGAGCGCGCTTGGCCGGCTTCGAGGCGGCGCCCGGCGCGGCCCCGTCGCCGCTGTCCCCGGATTCCGGGGGGGCGCTGGTGGCCTGGTCACCCTGGTCCGCCGCCCGGGCTGCCTGCTGCCGCCGCACCGACTCCTGCAGCGCCGCCATGAGGTCCACGACCGTGCCGGACTCCTCAGGGGCCTCGGCGCTGGCGGGGAGGATCACGTCCTCGCCGGCCAGGCGCTGGGTCACGAGCTCCAGCACCGCCTCGCGGTACTCATCGCGGTACTCGCTCGGGTCGAAGTCGCCGCCGAGGCTCTCGACCAGGGAGCCGGCCATCGACAGCTCCTGCGGCCGCACGGCCACATCCTCGTCGCTGATGCCCTGGAACTGCGGCATCCGCACCTCGTCGGGCCAGAGCATCGTCTGCAGCACGATCACGTCGCCGCGCACCCGCAGCACCGCGAGGCGACTGCGCTTGCGCAGCGCGAGCTGCACGACGGCGATCCGGTCGGTCTGCTCGAGCGCCTGGCGCAGCAGCACATAGGGCTTGGCGGCACCGGTGGCGGGTTCCAGGTAGTAGGGCCGCTCGAAGATGACCGGGTCGATCTGGCCGGTCGGCACGAACTGCACGATCTCGACGTCCTTGCCGTGCGGGACCTGCAGGCCATCGAGCTCCTCGTCGGCGATGATGACGCGTCGGCCGGTCTCGTCCTCGAAGCCCTTGCCGATCTCGGCGAACGTGACGACCTCGCCGCAGGTCTGGCAGCGGCGCTCGTACTTGATGCGCCCGCCGTCGGCGAGGTGCACCTGGTGGAACTTCACGTCCCGGTCCTCGGTGGCCGCGTACAGCTTCACCGGGATGTGGACCAGCCCGAAGGTGATGTTCCCGCTCCACATGGCACGCACGCGGCCATTGTGGGACAGGTGACCGGCAGATGTCGGGCAACATGACGCCACTGGGAGGCGCTGGACGAGGTTGGGGTCCCTCGGCCTGCCGTGAGGTGGGTCGCCGATCAGCTGGTCGTGTCGGTCCACGTGATCGACCCCGGCAGGCCGAGGTACTCGGCGTAGCGGGTCAGCGCCGTGGACAGCGCACGGCGCGACGGGGTGGAGATGGGCACGAACGGCGTGGCGGTGAGCTCCACCCGGCGGGTGAGGACCTTGCGGCGCCACGTGCCGACGACCCTGCCTGCCACGACGAGCGTGTTGTAGAAGACGCCGTTGCCCCCGGGCACCACGAGCGCCTCGTGGTCCTTGTCCAGCTGTGCCGTGCGGTCGCGGTAGCCGAGCACGAGCTCGTCGAACCCGGGCAGCGCGTGAGCGGGCAGGTCCCGCCAGAACTCGGTGCCCTGCTGGGTGAGCGCGTCCAGGGCCGCCTCGGTGGCGACGAGGCGCCGGCCGTCGCCGTCCGTGCAGCCGACCAGACCCGGCGCGGCGGCCAGGCCGGCGCGCGCGTCGGTCACGGTGAGGTCCGCCCACCGGGCCAGGTCGTGCGCCGTCACCGGCCCGTGCGAGCGGACGAAGCGTCCGGCGATCGTGGCGAGGGCTGCTGGGCGGTCGCGCTGCACCTGCTCGGGCGCCCACCGGTCCAGCAGCACGAAGGACTGCTCCTTGCCGAGGTTCGGCCCGACGCAGAGCACGCCGGTCGCCGAGGCGAACCAGAGCAGGTGGTACCCGCGCGACCCCCTGGTGTCGACGCCCGCGGCCTCGAGCGCCGCGAGGCACGCGGAGCGGGGCCAGGGCTCGCCGTCGGCGAGGGCGTCGCCCAGCAGGGCGGCGGCCCGCTGCGCATGGGCGAGGTCGAACCCCAGAAAGGTGCGGCGCGGCTCTGCCTGCTCGAGCGAGCGGCGGCCGAGGTGCTCGATCATCCACCGCGCGTCAGGCCCTGGCACCAGGTGCAGGGTGCCGCGCATCGGCCACGTGCGCAGCACCGCGCCGGTCGACAGGGCTGCGTCCACCTGCGCCCTGCTGGTCCCGGTGCGCAGGCCCAGCGACCACGCGGCACTGGCGAGGTCCTGGGCCTGCATCGCCCCGAACCACGTGACGACGTCGGGGATGCTGCGGCCGGCGGCGCCGTCGGGGCCCAGCAGGAGGCTGTGCAGGCGCAGGGCGCGCAGCTCGGGGGGACTGAGCACCGGTGCGTGGGCGACGTGGGGGAGTCCGTCGGCGCGACGCGTCCCTCTGCCGCCCGGCGCTTGCTGGCCCGTCACGGCGACCGCCGCGAGGGCGTCGTCGGATCGTCGGCCCGCTCAGCGCGTCCCCGCTCGGGCCGGCGGCCCGGGCAGCGGGTGCCAGGCGGGTGGCGGATCGCCATGGGGTGCTCTCCGGGGTCGGGGAAGGTCAGGTCCGCGCCGGCCGGGCGCCGTGCCATCCCGCGTCGCGTCGCCACGAGGGTACGGGCTGATGCCCGGCGATGGACCCGGCGCGGTGACCAACGGCACTGGTGGGCCGCGTCGGAGATGCGTACCGTCCGAGCACGAGTCGGGGAGGCACCCATGCAGCAGCGCCGCGATCCGACGCAGGACAGCGAGCCCCCGTCGCCGGGTCCGTCCGGGCAGCATGCGTGGGGGCGGCCCCGCCTCGCCAAGGGTGCGGCGCTGCTGGTGGCTGTGGTGGGTCTGGTGGTGATGGTCTGGGCACCGAGCAACTGGCCCATCGTGGGCCTGCTCCTGCTCCTCGGCGGCCTCGCAGCAGTCATCAGGGACGTTGCCCTCGCGTCGGGTTCCACCGCACCCGGGCCGACCTGGGCGGGGCTGCTCTGGCGGCGCAGCACCGGCGGCCCTGGACCGACCGGCGCACCGACCGACCACGACCTGCCGGTGAGCCCCCGCTGACCGAGGCCCGGCACGCACGACCCTGGCGGTCACCCCGAGCACCGTGGCAGGCACGGTCCGGCGACCGATGCGTATGGAGCGGTTCACGCGCGGCAGTGGGGTGGCACGTGGGCGAGGACGAGGAGGGGTCGTGAGCCATGACGGGTGGAAGTCGTTCCTCGCGGCGGGCCTGTCGGACTGGGTCGTGCTGCACGGGGGCGCGGTGGCGGTCTTCGAGGTCCCGTCCCTCGCGCAGGCCGCCCGCCTGGCCGAGGCCGTCGCGCGGGTCCCGGGGGTTGAGGGCGCTGGCGTGCGGTTGACGCTCGGCGACGGGCAGGTGACCGTGCGCCTGGCGCGTGGGGTGGGGATGCTCGAGCCCCAGCATGTGGACCTGGCGCGGTGCATCTCCGAGGTGGCGGCGAGGCATGGCGCCCCCGCCGACCGGGCACGGGCCCAGGAGGTGCAGCTGGCAGTCGCGGGACAGCCGGACTCGCTCGATGTCGGGTTCTGGCGTGCCGTCCTCGGCTACGACCCGGTGGCCGAGGACAACGCCGCGGACCCGCTGGGCCACGGATCGACCGTCTGGCTGCAGGAGCTGGACCCGAGCAGGGCCCTGCGGCACGCCATGCACGTCGACGTCTCCGTCGCCCGCGAGGAGGTCGAGGCTCGGGTCGCTGCGGCGCTGGCCGCCGGGGGGCGCATCGTCGAGGACGGTGACGCGCCGGAGGGCTGGATCCTCGCCGACCGTGCCGGGAACCGGGTGTGCGTCGCCGCCTGGCCGGACGGCGCGACGCGCGAGGGCTAGCTCGAGGGGCAGACGTTGCCGCCGGCGGGCGTTCGCAGCCGCCCACCGGCTCGAGGGACAGACGGCGGCTCGAGGGACAGGCGGCCTACGGGTCCAGCGCCAGCGCCGTGGCCGGGTCGGCCATGAAGTCCGCCACGCTGCGCAGGACGCGCGAGCCGAGCGCGCCGTCCACGATCCGGTGGTCGAAGGACAGCGCGAGGGTCACCACGTCTCGGGCCACGACGGCGCCGTCGACGATCCACGGCCGGGCCAGCACGCGGCCCAGGGCGAGGATCGCGACCTCACCGGGGTTGATGATCGGCGTGCCGCCGTCCACCCCGAACACGCCCACGTTCGTGAGGGTGATCGTGGAACCGCGCAGGTCCTCAGGGCGCGAGCGGCCCGCGCGGGCGGTCTCCACGAGCCGGGCCAGGGCGTCCCCCATGCCGCGCAGGTCGAGCCCGCCGGCGTCCGGGATGCGGGGCACGACCAGGCCGCGGGGCGAGTCCACCGCGATCCCGAGGTGGACGGCACGGTGCACGAGCACGTGCTCGCCGTCGTCGGCCATGCTGGCGTTGATCATCGGGAACTGGCGGGCCGCGCGGGCCAGGCCCAGGGCGGCGAACGTCAGCGGCGTGATCGAGATCCCGGCGAGGTCGTCGCGCTGGCGGGCTGCGCGGATCAGGGCCGTCATCGCCGTGACGTCGACGTCCACCCACTCGGTGACATGGACCGCGCTGCTCGCCGAGTCCTGCATGGCCCTGGCCATCATCCGCGCGACGTGGGACATGGGGACGCGCTCGTGGGAGGCTGCCGCGGCGGCCGCCGTCGTGACGTCCTGATGCGTGATCGTGCCGCCGGGCCCCGTCGGCGCGACCGCCGCCAGGTCGACGCCGAGGTCGCGCGCGAGCTTGCGGACCGGTGGCTTGGCGCGCACCGGCTGGCTGGCCAAGCGCTCCTCGACCGCGCGGGCCTGCTCCAGGCCGCCGTGCCGCACCGGGCGGACTCCCACGCCTGGTGGACCCGGCTCCGCATGCTCGGCGCCGTGGGGCGTGGCCCGCGGACGCCGTGCCGGCGCGCCCGCCTCCCGGACGCCGTAGCCGACGAGGACCGCCTGCCGCTGTGGCGCGGCGGGGGCTGCGGGGGGAGCCGCGCTGGCCTCGGCCCTCGGCCGCGATGAGCCGCCCGCCGGTTCCGCAGCCCCTCCGCCTGCGGACCGCCCTTCCGCCGTGCCCGGGAGGATCTGCGACGCGGAGGAGCTTCCTGCGGCCGCGGGCGTTCCCGCGCCTGGCTCGGCTGCCTCGGCCGGCGTTCCCGCGCTGGGAGCTCCTGCGTCGGCTGGCGTTCCCCCGCTGGGAGCCGCTGCGGTCGTCGCGGGCTCGGCGCCGTGAGCAGCGGGCGCCGTCGCCGCGCCCGCCCCTGCGTCCGCAGCCGGCCCTGCTGCGCCGCCCGCCCCGGCCACCTCATCCTCGATCCGGATGATCGGCTGCCCGACGGGGACCACCTCGCCCGGCTCGGCCAGCAGTGCGACCACCGTGCCGGCGTAGGGGCTCGGCAGCTCCACCGCGGCCTTGGCGGTCTCCACCTCGAGCAGCACCTGGTTGACC
>DASVBK010000278.1:0-4683 GCA_036375875.1 Candidatus Nanopelagicales bacterium | reverse complement strand
CTCGGGGGGTTGCTCGCCTACCTCGCGATCGGCTGCCCCGTGTGCAACAAGGTCGTGCTCATCGCGCTCGGCGCCACCGGCGCGGTGCGGATCTTCGCACCCGTGCAGCCCTATCTCGCCGCCCTGGGCCTGATCGCCCTCGCGTGGGCGCTGGTCGTCCGGCTGCGCGGCGAGCTGGCTTGTTCCCTCGGCACGCGGCCCCCGGCCAGCCCGACTGCGCCCACGCCCATCACTCCGGCGGCCACCGACACCCCGGTGGACGGCCAGCCCGTGCCCTAGCCCAACTCCATCCCGGCCACCTGTTCAGGGCGTAGCGCAAGAGCCTCTCGAGCTTGGCCACCGGTGGGTCCGGGGCCTCCGGTTGGCCTGACATGCCCGCACGAGCTGGCCACGATCCTCAACCCGGCCCGAGAAGCGGCCCGCTCGCTCCTTCGGCGCCACCTCCAGGATCGGCAACGAGTACGACCTCACCGCTGTGAAGCGCACCGTCAAGGCCGTGCATCGCATCGAGCGCAAGCAGCACCGCAGGATCCCGGTCATCGTCTCGGCCAGGGCCCGGACGAGCTTCATCCCCGCGGAGTTCGAACGCTCCGTCGACGCGATCCTGGTCGGCTACTCCGTCAGCGACCAGCCGTCTCCACAGGTTGTCCACGTGCGGTGGATAGTTGAACATCTAACGGAAACCTGGCGGAGGTCTCCCCGTAACCTGCGCGGGGCAGCGACAGTCCTCGGCGGGCGGAGCACACTCCTTGACGCCTGTCCCCGCCGTGGCCTTCGCTGGGGCGGCGGGCCCGGGCCGGGGCTGGCGAGGCGCGGGGGGGTTCGGGGCTCGGCAGGAGGTCGAGATGGGTGAGCAACGGCGGGAACAGGTGCTGCGGGAGGTACTGGCGGCGTTCAACGCCCACGACCTGGACGCGATCATGCGTCACTTCGCCGACGACTGCGTCTTCGAGTCGCCCCGGGGCCCCGACCCGTGGGGCACCCGGTTCACCGGTCGGAGCGAGGTCCGCCGGGGTCTCGCAGCCCGGTTCGAGGGCATCCCAGACGTGCGCTACAGCGACGACGACCACTTCCTCGCTGGCACGCGCGGCGCCTCCGAGTGGACCCTGTCCGGCACCACCGCGGACGGCGAGCGGATCGAGGTGCGCGGATGCGACCTCTGGACGTTCGACGACGAGGACCGCATCGTCTGCAAGGACAGCTTCTGGAAGATCCGCGTCACGAGTCAGGAAAGGGGCCCGCAGCAGCCGACGCCATGACGCGGGACGGCGGCCTTGTCCTTCGCGCCCTCGCGTGAGTTCGGCCGCGCCGGTGTCCGGGGAGCCGCCGCGGTCGGCTCCATAGCGCGCTCGTGCCACCCCCGCCGGCCCGGCCTCCCTGCGCGTTCACCACCGGCACCCAGTGGGTTCGCAGCATCCTCACAGCAAGCGGCGCTTCGCTTGGGGACATGGAACAGCGCACGCCCCCCGGTCCCGTCGTTGACGTGGTCATCCCGGTCCACAACGAGCAGGCAAGCCTCGAGCGCAACGTGCTGCGGCTGTACGCCCACCTGCGGGCCGAGCTGCCGTACTCGTTCCGCATCACGATCGCCGACAACGCCTCGACCGACCTGACCTGGGAGATCGCCTGCCGGCTGGTCCGCCAGGTGCCCGAGGTCCGGGTCGTGCGCCTCGAGGCGAAGGGCCGGGGCCGTGCGCTGCGCGAGGTCTGGTCGCACAGCGACGCCGAGGTGCTCGCGTACATGGACGCCGACCTCTCCACCGACCTCGCCGCCCTGCTGCCGCTGCTGGCGCCGCTGCTCTCCGGCCACAGCGACCTGGCGATCGGGTCCCGGCTGTCCGCGGGCTCCCGTGTCACCCGTGGGCCGAAGCGGGAGCTGCTCTCCCGCTGCTACAACGTGCTGGTCCGCACGGCGCTGGGGGCCGGGTTCTCCGACGCCCAGTGCGGCTTCAAGGCGATCCGCGCCGAGGCCGCCGCGCAGCTGCTGCCGCTCGTCGAGGACCCGGAGTGGTTCTTCGACACCGAGCTGCTCGTCCTGGCCGAGCGCGCCGGCATGCGGATCCACGAGGTGCCGGTGGACTGGGTCGATGACCCGACCAGCACGGTGGACATCCTCGACACGGCGCGCAAGGACCTGGCGGGGATCTGGCGGATGGCACGACGCCCGGCGGTGCAGCGGCAGGCGCCAGCTGTGGCCCCCGGGCAGCGGGGGACGGTCGGCCAGCTCCTGCGGTTCGGGCTGATCGGCGTGCTGAGCACGCTGGCCTACGCCGCGCTCTTCTGGCTGCTGCGGGGGTTCAGCAGCGCGCAGTGGGCGAACGCCCTGGCGCTGCTCGTCACCGCCGTGGGCAACACCGCGGCGAACCGCTGGTTCACGTTCGGCGTGCGGGGTCGGCCCGACCGGCTGCGGCACCCGGCCCAGGGCCTGCTCGTCTTCGCCCTCGGGCTGGCCGTCACGTCCGGCTCGCTGGCGCTGCTGGAGGTGGTGGCCCCCGCGGCCTCCCACGGTGTCGAGCTGCTCGTGCTCACCATGGCCAACGTGGTGGCCACCCTGCTGCGCTTCGCGCTCTACCGGCTCTGGGTGTTCCGCAGCAGACCCCGCGCGGCACTCCTGGCACACCCCACCCACGACGATCTCGCGATGGAGGCCCTTCGATGACCACCCCCACCTGGACCACCGAGAGCCCGGACCAGCCACGACCACGCCCCGGCACCGATCCTGGCGCGGCCACCGGCTGGCTGCCCGACGCGCCCCCGGAGCCGGCCCGGCTGGGCGACCAGCCGGCACCAGCCCCGACACCACCGGCCCGGTCCGCTCGCTCCACCCGGTGGGTGCGCTGGGCCCTGGGCGGCCTGCTCACCGGCACGGCAGTGCTCTACCTGTGGGGCCTGAGCCGCAACGGCTGGGCCAACGCGTACTACGCGGCCGCGGCCCAGGCTGGCGGCTCGAGCTGGAAGGCGTGGTTCTTCGGCGGCCTCGACGCGGCGAGCTCGATCACCGTGGACAAGCCGCCGCTCTCGCTCTGGCTGTCGGGGCTCAGCGTCCGGATCTTCGGCCTGAGCTCGTGGTCGATCCTCGTGCCCCAGGCCCTGCTCGGCGTGGCCTCCGTCGGGGTGCTGTTCGCCACGGTGCGGCGGTGGTTCGGGCCGCAGGCGGGCCTCATCGCCGGATCGGTGCTGGCGCTCACCCCGGTGGCCACGCTCATGTTCCGGTTCAACAACCCCGACGCGATGCTCGTGTTCCTGCTCGTGTGCGCGGCCTGGGCGATGGGCCGCGCCACGCAGCGCGGGGCGCTGCGGTGGATCATGCTCGCGGGCTGCTTCGTCGGCCTGGCATTCCTGGCCAAGATGATGCAGGCCTTCCTCGTGCTGCCGGGGTTCGTGCTCATGTACGCGGTCGCGGCGCCCATCGCGCTGCGGCGGCGCCTCGGCCACCTGCTCGCAGCCTTCGCCACCATGCTGGTGGCCGGGGGCTGGTGGGTCGCGATCGTGGAGCTGTGGCCAGTCTCGTCGCGGCCCTACGTCGGCGGTTCCCAGACCAACTCCGTGCTCGAGCTGATGTTCGGCTACAACGGGTTCGGCCGGCTCACGGGCAACGAGACCGGCAGCGTGGTCGGCGGTGGCGCCGGCGGCCCGGGCGGCGCGACCGGTGGCATGTGGGGCGAGACCGGGTGGGGGCGGCTCTTCGAAGCCTCCTACGGCGGCCAGGCGTCGTGGCTGCTGCCCGCGGCGCTGGTGATGCTGGCCGTGCTGCTGTGGGTCTCGCGGCGCGCGGCGCGCACCGACCTGACCCGGGCCGCTGCGATCGGCTGGGGCGGTTGGCTGCTGGTGACGGCAGCAGTGATCTCCTTCAGCAAGGGGATCATCCACGAGTACTACACGGTGGCCCTGGCCCCGGCGATCGGCGCGCTGCTCGGCATCGGCGCGATGGCACTGTGGGCGCACCGGGCGCAGCGCTGGGCGCGGCTGGTCGCGGCCGGCACGATCGCCGGCTCGGCCTGGTGGGCGTGGGTGCTGCTCTCGCGCTCCGCCGACTTCGTGCCGTGGCTGCGGCCGCTGGTGCTGGGCGGTGGGATCGCGGTGGCCGTGGTGCTGCTGCTCGGGCCGCTGGTCACGGAGCGCTGGCGTGGCCGGCTCGCGGTGGCCGCAGCGGCCGGCGGGCTGCTGGTGCTCCTCGCCGGCCCGACGGCGTACTCGCTGGAGACGGCGGCGACCACCGCCACCGGCTCGCTGCCCTCGGCCGGGCCGAGCGTGGCCGGCGCTCGGGGCGGGCCGGGCGGGCTCCGGGGCGGCCCGCAGGGTGGCCCCGGCACGCTCCCCGGCAGTGCCGGCGGGGCCGCCGGCGGCTTCCCCGGCGGCGTGCCTGGCGGCGGGGTGCCCCCGGGCGGGCCACCTCCCGGCGCCCTGCCGAGCGGGTCGACCCCGGGCGCGACGGGCCCGAGGGCGGGCAGCACCGGGCAGGCCTTCCCACGGCCGCAGGGCACGACCGGGGGCGCGGGCGGTCTGCTCGAGGGCAGCCAGCCGGGTGCCGCGCTGACGGCGGCCCTGTCCGAGGACGCGGACTCCTACACCTGGGTGGCGGCGGCCGTGGGTGCGAACTCCGCCGCCGGGTACCAGCTCGCGACGCAGCGCCCGGTGATGGCGATCGGCGGGTTCAACGGCAGTGACGCCTCCCCCACCCTC
>DASVBK010000260.1:0-2039 GCA_036375875.1 Candidatus Nanopelagicales bacterium | reverse complement strand
GGTCCTGATGTGGGTCGACGTCGGCGAGATCATCAAGGGCGAGGGCCTCGAGGCCGAGCTGAGCAAGGACGAGATCGAGGCGATCCTGACGGCCTCCGCGGACAAGGTCGGGTAGGCCTCACGTGCTGCGAGCGAGCCGAGCGATCGTGCGCGCGGCGGGGGTGGGATTTGAACCCACGGTGGGTTGCCCCACGGCGGTTTTCAAGACCGCTGCCCTAGGCCACTAGGCGACCCCGCCTGGTCGCGGTCCGCACGGGACCGCGCCGGGGCCCATCATCCCGCACGTCGGCGCCCGGGCGAAGCCGGCCACACCGCGTCCCCGGGACTACGGTGAGCCCTCGTGGCCCGCGACCGTGACATGCACACGCACGATGAGCGGCTCACGCGCATGGTCCTCACCGCGATGCACGACCGCCTGGCCATGGACCCCGTGCCGCTGGACCGCCCCGGCGACGTCGCCGCCCTCACCGCGCAGCTCGACGGCCTGATCAACGCCGAGGGCACCGACCCGCACCGCGTCATGGAGGTGTGGAGCGACGTGCTCGCCCCGCACGTGATGAGCTCCGACGCGGCGAACTTCCTGGCGTTCATCCCGGCCGCGCCCACCAAGGCCGCCCTGCTGTTCGACATGCTCGTCTCCGGCGCGAGCATCCAGGGCATCAGCGCCCTCGAGGCGGCCGGGGCGATCGCCGCCGAGAACCAGGTCCTGGGGCTGCTCGCCGACCTCGCTGGCCTGCCCCCGTCGGCGGGCGGGGTCTTCGTCTCCGGCGGATCGGCGGGCAACCTCTCGGCCCTCACCGTCGCCCGCGACCTCGGTCGGCGGCGGCGCGATCTCGGCCGCGGGTCGCTGACTCGCATCGCGGTCAGCGACCAGGCCCACTCCTCGATCACCAACGCGCTGTCGATCCTCGACATGACCGGGCTCGTGGTCCCCACGCACGACCATCGCCTGACCGGTCCTGCGCTGGCCGCTGCACTGGCGGCAGATGACGACCCGAGCTCCGTGGTCGGGGTCGTGGCGACGGCCGGCACCACGAACGCCGGGATCATCGACGATCTCGTCACCGTCGGCGAGGTCGCGCGCGCCCACGACCTGTGGCTGCACGTCGACGGCGCCTATGGTGGCGGTGGGCTGCTCGCCCCCTCGCTGCGCCCCCTCTACGCCGGCATCGAGCAGGCGGACTCCTTCGTCGTGGACCCCCACAAGTGGCTCTTCGCGCCCTACGACTGCGCTGCGCTGCTCTACCGCGAGCCCCGGCTGGCCAAGGCGGTCCACACGCAGGACGCCAGCTACCTCGACGTGATCCATGCGGTCGGTGACGAGTGGAACCCCAGCGACCTCGCCTACCACCTGACCCGACGCGCCCGCGGCCTGCCGCTGTGGTTCTCGCTCGCGGTGAACGGCACCGATGCCTACGCCGAGGCGGTCGGGCGGGCCGTCGACCTGGCGCGCTGGACCGCGCGGTACATCGACGGGCAGCCGCACCTGCACCTGCTGCGCGAACCGACGCTGTCGGTCGTGCTGTTCGAGCGGCTCGGCTGGCAACCTGCCGACTACGACCGCTGGGCCGCCGCGCTGCTCGACGAGCAGACCGCGCTGGTCACCTCCACTCGCTGGGAGGGCCGCACCGTCGGCCGCCTGGTGTTCCTGCACCCGCGCACGACGACCGACCTGGTCGAGGAGGTCCTGGCCCGGATGGCCTGAGCCGCCGCACGCGAGCGGCCCGCCCGCCGGATGGCCACCGCACGCAGGCGGCCCGGCCGCCGGCCCGCCCCTTGCCCGCTACCCCCCACGCCCCCGGGCCGCCTCCCGGGGCCGGTGCTCGGATCTGATCCAAGTCCTGGTGCACTTCGCGGCGCGAGCGTTGGATGAAGTCGCGCTGCCCGCGCCTGGACTTGGAGCGAAGCGCGCTCTCGGCGGGTCAGGTGGGCTGGGGTACCCAGGGCGCGGGCTGCCTGGTCAGGAACGCCGTCATCCCGGCCGCCGCCTCCGGCGAGGCGAACAGCTGGGCCGACAGCGCCGCGGTGTGCGCGAACGC
>DASVBK010000248.1:0-28411 GCA_036375875.1 Candidatus Nanopelagicales bacterium | reverse complement strand
CGCTCGACGAGCGGGCCGGGCGCGGCGTCGATGATCGCGTTGAGCTCGGCACGCCGGGCGGGCAGCTCGCTCGCCCCGGGCGTGATGCCCGCCACCGTGAGCACCATCCCCACCTCCTGCGGGGTGAGCTTCGCCGCGTCGAGGGAGGCCGCAAGCGCCAGCAGCCCGGGATCGATGGCCACGCGCGGCTGGGCGGCGGCCGCCTCGGTGGCTGCGCGCAGGTCGGCCAGGAACTGTGGCACCTGCCCGTCGTGCACGGCCTGTACGGAGATGTGCGCGGTGGGCGGCCCGCCCCGGGCCGGCTGCACGCCGAGCAGCCAGCCCCGTGCGACCATCTCGTCGGCCACCACCCGGATGTCCGGGCCCACCTCGCCGCCGGTGTCGGTGAACGCGAGCATCGTCGAGCCCGTCTCACCGACGACGGCCAGGCCCGGGATCTCAGCGACGCCGGCGGCCATCTGCTGCGTCGCGCGCCATGCCTGCAGTGCCAGTTCCCGGTAGCCGTCGAGGCCGACCTTCTTCATGAACGCCCATGCGACCGCCGGCACGCCGCCACCCTTGGTGCTCAGCAGGGTCGTGTTGATGATCGGGTAGCCGTTCCAGTCGGCCGTGGCGAACCACGTGTACCGGCGGTACGACTCGTCGCGCCACAGCAGCAGCGAGACGCCCTTGGGCGTGTAGCCGTACTTGTGCAGGTCGACGGACACACTGGTCACGCCCGGCACCATGAGGCCGAGCGGCTCGAGCCCCTCGGCCTCGCGGATGAACGGCACCGTCCAGCCGCCGATGCAGGCGTCCATGTGGCAGGGGATGTCGCGCGCTGCCGCCAGTGCCGCGAGCTCGGCGATCGGGTCGATCACGCCCTGGGCGTACGACGGGGTCGAGCCCACGACCAGCGCCGTGCGCTCGTCGATGGCGGCAGCGGTGGCGGCCACGTCAGCGCGGAACGTCACCGGGTCGACCGGTACCCGCACCATCTCCACGTCGAACAGGTGGCAGGCCTTGGTGAACGCGGGATGGACGGAGGCAGGGGCGACGACGGTCGGCCTGCCGTGCGGCTGGCCGGCGCGCTCGCGCCAGCGCTGCCGCGCACCGAGCACGGGGAGCATGCAGGACTCGGTGCCGCCGCTGGTCATCGTGCCGACCTCGTCGGGGCTCCCGCTGCCGAGGATGCGCAGGCCCGCGGCGACCAGGTCGTTCTCGACCGCGGCCCAGCTCACGAACGCGGTCGGGTCCAACCCGTTCACGTGCTGCGACAGGTCGAAGGCCCGCAGGCCGAAGTGCTGCAGCTCGGCCCGGCCGGAGTCGTACACGTAGGAGGTGGTGCGGCCCCCGGTGGTCGGCACGTCGAGGGCGCGCAACGCCTCCAGCGTGCTGAAGATGACCTCGTCGGGCAGCGGCTGGTCGGGGAAGGCAGGGGGCAGGTCGGGCACGGCGGGCTCCTCGGTGGGTGGGGCGGTTCAGGGGCTGGTGGGGGCAGGCCGTGCGGTGCCTGCACCGGGCGCATCCCGCTCGTCACGGGCGAACGCTGCGGCGTACCGGCGCACGAACGGCAGGCTGATCGCGATGAGCACGGCGGGCACGAGCGTGAACGCGATGAGCACGCCGTTGACCGCCGAGTCAGGCTGGGCGACGGCCTCATCGGCACGGCTGGACACGTAGCCGGTGAGTGCCAGCACGAGGGCGACCAGGCCGGGGCCGACCGACAGCCCGATCGTCTCGCCAGCGGTCCACAGCCCGGTGAACATGCCGGCGCGGGCGTGGCCGGTGCGGTGGGTGTCGGCCGCGACGCAGTCGGGCAGCATCGACAGCGGGAACATCTGCCCACCGGCGTACGCGACCCCACACATGCCGATGGCGAGGTAGACGATCGGCATCGCGAGCTCGCGGCCACCGATGAACAGGATCACCGTGCCGAGCAGGAACAGCAGCGTCGCCATCGTGAAGCCGTTGACCTTGCCGAACCTGTGGGCGACCCAGTTCCAGAACGGCATCACGAGCAGGGCCGGAGCGACGAGGCAGACGAACAGCAGCGTCACGGCGCCGGAGTCCCCCACGATGTAGGTGGCGTAGTACTGCGCGCCGCCGAGCATCGCGGCGGTGGCGAGCGCTTGCAGCAGGAACGCGGTGAGCAGCACGACGAACGCGTGGTTGCCGCGCACCTGCCGCATGTTGTGCCACAGGTTGCCCTCGGGGGCCGGGGCGATCCGCGTGCGGGCGCGGGCCAGGCCGCGGATGCACAGCCAGATCCCGATGAACATCAGCGTGGCCATGAACACGGCCATCACGAGGTGCCCCAGGTTCGCCCCTCCGAAGGCGTCCCGGACGACGGGCGCCAGCGCCCCGCCCACGAGGATCGCGACGGTGAGGAAGGCCACGCGCCACGCCATCAGCGTGGAGCGCTCGGGGGGATCATCGGTGAGCTCGGCCGACATCGCGATGTAGGGCACCTGGAAGACCGCGAACGCCGTCGAGGCGAGCAGGAATCCCACGAACACCCAGGCGGCAGCCAGTCCCGGCCCGAACGCCGGTGGCACGGCGAACATGAGCACGAACGTGATCGGCAGCACGATCCACGCCAGCCGCAGGAAGGGCAGTCGGCTGCGGACGCGCGCTGCCGACTGGTCGGACATCCGCCCCACCACGGGCATCGCCAGCACGTCCCAGGCCTTGGGCAGCGTCACGACCAACGACGCGACCCCTGCCGCGACGCCCAGCGTGTCAGTGAGGAAGTACAGCAGCACCAGGCCCGGCACCGTCGCGAACAGGCCGGTGCCGACCGAGCCGAAGGCGTAGGAGACGACCGTGTGCCTGGTGACGTGCAGGACCTCGCCGTCGGCGAGGTCGACGGCGGAGACCTCAGGGCGGTGATGGCGTGCTGGCGGGTCGAGCGGGGCAGCCGAGGACATGCTCCGGAGCGTAGGGCTGGGCTCCTCACCATCGCCCGGCACGGGGCGCCGGCGGGGCACTTGTCCTGGGCTGCCTGGAACCGCATGCCAGCCGGCGGCTCCGCAGGCGCGACAGGCGACGCGGGGCCTCCAGCCCATGGTGGAGCAAGGCCGAGGCCTCCCTCCCACCGGTCCCGGACACGGCAGCCGCTGCGGGAGCCGGGCGCTGGCTGGCCGACGTGCACCGGAGCAGGCGCACTGGAAGGCTTCACCGGTGCCCCACCCTCAGCGCACCCCCGAGGAACTCGCCACAGCCGTGGCCCGATATCGCGACGCCACCGACGCGGTGCTCGCCCTGGTCGACTCGCTTGACGAGGCCGCGCTCGACCGGACCCCGCCGCAGCCCGGTGGCTGGACGCCACGGATGGTGGTGCACCATCTGGCGGACTCCGAGGCCAACGCCTACGTTCGCCTGCGGCGACTGCTGGCCGAGCCTGCCGGGACGGTGGTCCAGGGCTACGACGAGGCTCGGTGGGCCCGGGCGTTGCACTACGACCGGCCGGTGGCCAGCTCGCGCGCGGTCCTGGCTGCCGTGCGCGCGGCCAGCGCCGAACTCCTCGACACCCTCACCCCGGCGGACCTGTCCCGTGCAGGAGTCCACACCGAGTCCGGCCCGTACTCCCTTGCCGACTGGCTGGACATCTACACGGCGCACCCCCACGACCACGCCGAGCAGATCCGCGCCGCGCTGGCCTGACATGACGGTGCCCCGCCCGCGGGCGGGGCACCGTCCGTGCTGCGGCGGGCGCCACCTAGGGCAGCTGGGTGATCCGGTTCTGCGGCCCCGGCGCCACGGGCGAGTTCGCCTGGAAGTACGCCTCGAAGGCGTCGGTGTCCACCGCGCCGCCGAGCCGGTTCGTCCCCTCCTTGAGCACGGAGAAGCCGTCACCCCCGTCGGCGAGGAAGCTGTTCACCGTGACGCGGTAGTTGCCAGCCGGATCCAGGGTCACCCCGTTGAGCCTGATGCTCGCCGGGTCCACCTTGTTGCCTGCTGGCGCCGACGCGCTGTACGCATAGGTCAAGCCGCTCGAGACCTGCAGGATCCGGGCCTGGCCGGGGCCGGGGTTGTCGAACTGCTGCTCGAGCAGCCTGTCGATCTGGGTGCCGGCGAGCGTCAGGGTCACCAGGTTGTTGCCGAACGGCTGCACGGTGAACATCTCGCCGTAGGTCACGTTGCCGTCGCCCTCGCCGGTCGGGCTGCTGGCGTAGGTCAAGTCCGCGCGGATGCCCCCCGGGTTCATGAAGGCCACCACCGCCCCACCCAGGTCCGCCGGTGTCGTCGCGAGGAGCTGGCCGTCGGCGATCACGTCGCCGAGTGCCGACTCGCCCGCGGCGTTGGTGGCCCGCGTGATGTTCGCCGTGATCGAGCCGATCACCCGGTTGGCGATCGGTCCGGCGATCGCGTTGTAGCGGTTGATCAGGCTGGTGATGGCACCGTCCTTGGCCACGTCGCGCGTCACGATGACGTTGTTCGCAGTCATCGACCGCACCTCACCGCTGGAGCGCTCGATCGTCAGGTCCACGTCGGTCACGAGGCGTCCGAACGAGGAGGCGCTGGTCACGAGCTTGTTGTCGATCACGCAGTTGTAGGCGTTGTGGGTGTGGCCGCTGATGATCGCGTCCACCTCGTCGTCCATGCGGTTCACGATGTCCACCACCGCCCCGGACACGCCCGTGCACTCGTTGTACGTCCCGACCTGGGCGCCGCCCTCGTGGAGCAGCACGACGATGGCCTCCACGCCCTTGGCCCTGAGCCTCGGGACCAGGGCGTTGACCGTGTCGGCCTCGTCGAGGAACTCCAGGTTCGTGATCCCCGAGGGGGTCACGATGCCCGGCGTCCCCTCGAGCGTCATGCCGATGAAGGCCACGCGGGCACCAGCGAAGGTCCGGATCTTGTACGGCGGGAACAGCGTCTTGCCGTTGTCCTTGCGCACCACGTTGGCAGCCAGGAAGCGGAAGTCGGCGCCCTCGAAGCCGTCGCCGTCGATGCAGCCGTCCTCGGGGTGGCAGCCCCCGCGCTGCATCCGCAGCAGCTCCTGCTCGCCCTCGTCGAACTCGTGGTTGCCGACCGCGTTGAAGTCCAGCCCGATCTCGTTGAACGCCTCGATCGTGGGCTCGTCGTGGAACAGCGCGGACAGCAGCGGGCTGGCGCCGATGAGGTCACCCGCCGACACCACGACGGTGTTCGGGTTCTGCGCCCGCAGGTTGGCGATGTGGGTGGCCAGGTACTCGGCCCCGCCGGCATTCACGCTGCCGATCCGACCGGACGAGCCGGTCGGCGGCTCGAGGTTGCCGTGGAAGTCGTTCACGGCAAGCAGCTGCACGTCCACGGTCTGCTTCTTGCTCTTGGGGCTCGGTGCAGCAACGGATGCCTGCACTGAGAGACCTGCGCTGCCGACCAGGAGGGCGGCTGCCAGGCCGATGCCAAGGGTGCGTGCTCGTGCCAAGGTGGGGCCTCCATCGCTCGTTGCAGTGGTGCCAGCATCCACCGGCACGCGCACCGTACCCGCCCGGGCGTCGTTCAGGAACGGGCGCCGGTCGGGCGCGCCACAATCCCCGTGAGCGGCGGGCGGGCCCTTCGACCGTTCCGCACGGGCCACCCCAGGGCGATGCTGGAACCGTGCCCTGGACCGATCGCCTGCTGGGCGACCCCGTGCCGTGGCTGCTGGAGCCAGCGGATCCCGCAGTCCGGGCAGCGGCGTTGCAGCGGCTGCTCGACCGGCCCGCCGACGACCCTGAGGTGGTCGACGCCCGCCAGGCAGCGATGCGAAGCGGGCCGATCGCGGCGGTCCTCTCTGCGCAGGGCCCTGCGGGGTGGTGGGTGAAGCCGGGGCCGGGCTATGCCCCGAAGTACACCGGCACCGTGTGGTCCCTGATGTTCCTGGACCAGCTCGGCGCCGACCCACGCGACCCGCGGGTCCAGCGCGCGTGCGACTACGTGCTGCGGATGTGCCCGACCTCCTCGGGAGGCCTGGGCGCCTCCGGGTCGCATCTCGAGGTCGCACCACCGCCGTCGTCGGCGATCCACTGCCTGCACGGCAACCTGCTGCGCGCCCTCATCGGGTTCGGCCACCTGGCCGACGAGGCGGTGCAGGGGGCGGTCTGCTGGGCGGCTCGTGCGATCACGGGCGTCGACCCGCCGCGCTGGTACGCCACTGGGACGGGCCCGAGGTTCGCGTGCGGGGGCAACGACCAGCAGCCGTGCGCGTGGGGCGCCATCAAGGAGCTGCGCGCCCTGGTCCGCATCCCAGCCGAGCAACGCAGCGCCCAGGTCCAGGCGGCGATCGACACGTGCGTCGACCTCCTGCTCTCGCGCGACCCGGTCGACGCCGACTACCCGATGGGATGGGGCAACACCAAGCCGTCCCGGTCGTGGTTCAAGCTGGGCTTCCCCTCGGGCTACGTCAGCGACGTGCTCCAGACTGTCGAAGCCCTCGGTGAGGCAGGGCACGGAGGCGACCCCCGGCTGGACAACGCCCTGGCCTGGGTGTGCGCCCAGCAGGCGGCCGACGGGCGCTGGCGCAACCAGTACGCCTACCACGGCAAGACGTGGGGCTCCATCGAGCAGCAGGGCAAGGCCTCCAAGTGGGTCACCCTGCGAGCCTGCACCGTCCTGCGCGCCGCCGACGCGGCCACCGGGCCACGGCCCCGCGCCACCACCCCGGCCACGACGGGGACCCGGGCACCGGGCCAGGGCGCCGCACCCGGGAGGCACGGGGCGCCCGGCACCTACTCGAGCGGGTCGTCCCGGTAGATGCCCCGGACGGGCGGCAGCGTCGTCCTCTGGGCGGGCTGCCCTCCCCCGGTTCGGGGGGCGTCGGCGCTGAGTCGCGCCCACAGCTCGGTGGCAGCCGTGCGAGCGGCCGGGGTCGACTGCTCCGTGCGGTAGGGGTGACGGGGGTGCTCCGCGCTGCCGCCACCCACGACCTCCACGAGCGCGATCGCCAGCGTGCGCAGCCGGACGTTGCTGGCCTGGCTGGCCGCCACCAGCTCCGCGAACGCGTCATCCGGGGTGACCGATCGACGCGACATGATGACGCCCTTGGCCTGTTCGATCACGCGTCGGTACTGCACCATGGCCAGCAGCTGCTCCGCCTTCGACTCGGCCTCGCCGCAGTACTCCAGCAGCCCGAGCGCGTTGGCCAGCAGCGGCTCGTACCACCCGAGCATGTCCAGCGCGTCGGTGTCGGCCGTGCCGCGCAGGTACAACGTCGTGGCCAGTCGGGTGTCGTCGACCCAGGCGCCCGGGATGACCACGACCGCCGAAGGTGCCGGCTCCGCGGGGTCGGCCAGCGTGCGCGCCAGGTCCGGATACCGCCGCAGCGAGAAGGGGTCGGTGATCGCCACCTCGTCACGTTGGGCAGCCTCCATCAGGGGCCCGCTGCCGCAGGCGAGCTGCGCCGCGTCGTAGTCGGGCGCCAGGCCCACGCCGCCGACCAGCCGCGACTGCTCGGCATCGAGCAGCACCAGCCCGGCACCAGCGGCGTCCGGGACGGCGGCCATGAGCCCGTCCAGGAGCCGCACGAGCAGGCCCTCACCCAATTCCGCAACAGCCACGGGAGCACCGTAGACGGCTCTGTCCAGTCGGTCACGCGCCTCGGGCGGCGGGACCTCGCCGCCGCCACGTGACGGCACTCCACCGCCCCGCGTCGGTCAGCCCTGTCCTCGAGACCGGCGCAGCGGCTCCCCCGCCAAGGGGCAGCGAGGCCCTGCCGTGCATCCTCGATGGCTCAGCCTTGGGGGACCCCGGCGAGCATGGCGGCTATAGCCCGGCTCTATACTGCCCGCACGTCCCCTGGCCGTGCGCCCCCGTCGCGGTCAGGGGACGCACCCATGAAGTCATCCGCCCGTGGCGGTGCCGTGGCGCCAGCACGGCAGGCCCCCCTCGGGCCTCGCCGCGCTAGCCTCGGCCCGTGGTCGCGAAGTCGGTCGACGGGTCCTCACCCGCGGACTGGATGCTGCTGGCGGATTCCTCGCTCGGCGCGTTCCTGCGCATGCTCAGCGACCTGCCAGACCCCGACACCGTGGCCGAGGCCATCGCACGCGGACCGCTGAGCCCGTTCCAACCCGCGCTCGTCGCGATCGGCTTCATCCGGGTCCAGCGCGACACGCTGTCGATCGTCGGCGCGTTCGGCCTGGAGCGCGAGCTGCGCCACCAGTACCAAGAGGTGCCCCTCACAGCCGACCTCCCCGCCACGGTCTGCTACCGCACGAACGACGTCGTGACGACCCCTTCTTCACGCATGGCCGAGGACTTCCCCCTGGTCGCCCCGTACGTGAACGCCGCCGCGGTGCCCCCCGACGGTGTGGCCACCTCGTTCCCCCTGCGCCACCGCGGCGCCGTGGTGGGCGTCCTGGGGGTCGAGGTCTCCCAGCCGCCCGTTGAACCCTGGTACCTGCGCTCGGCCGTGTCGGTCCTGTCGGGACCGCTGGCCCTGTGGTCGGTCCTGCGCATGCAGCTCGACGACGGCCACGAGGCCTACTGGTCACGACGGCCCACCCGAGCACTGACCGTCACTGACCGGCAGCAGCAGATCCTCACGCTGGTCCGCCAGGGCCTGACCAACCCGCAGATCGCCGCCGAGATCGGGTTCTCGATCCCCACGGTGAAGTCGGAACTGGCTCGCCTGAGCCAGCTGTTCGGAGCCACCAGCCGCGAGGAGCTGGCGCAGAAGGCGGCACGCGCGGGGCTCTGAACCGGGCTGCCGTTCGACCCCTGTGGCCGGACATCTGCCGCCTGTCCGGGGCTAGCCTGAGGTGGTCATGGCCACGCGTGTGCAGAAACCCGCACACCTCGGCGAGCGGCCCCGCACCTGGCTGCCCGTGCGCTCGTGGCTGCCGACCTACCAGCGCCGCTGGCTCAAGGGCGACCTGATCGCCGGATCGGTCGTCGCCGCCCTGGCGATCCCCCAGTCCCTGGGCTATGCCAGCATCGCCGGACTGCCGGTCCAGGTGGGCCTGTACTCGCTGCCGACGGTCCTGATCTGCTACGCGCTGCTGGGGTCCTCCCGGCTGCTCATCGTCGGCCCGGTCTCCACCGTCGCGCTGCTCACCGGCTCGCTCATCGCGGGATTCGGTCCCGCGAGCGAGGCGGAGGCGATGGCCCTCGCGGCCGGCATGGCGATCGCCGCCGGACTGCTGCTCATGCTCGCCAGCGTGATGCGCATCGGGTGGGTCGCGGAGTTCCTGTCCAAGCCGATCGTCACGGGGTTCGTCCTGGGGCTCACGATCCTGGTGATCCTGGGCGAGCTGCCCAACATCCTGGGGATTCCCGGGCCGTCGAGCACGGACGTCGGCGCGCGGATCACCAACCTGGTCACGGGGCTCGACCTGATCCACCCGCAGACCGTCGTCGTGGGCGTCGTGTCGCTGGCCCTGATGTTCGGCGGCTCGAGGCTGGCGCCGAAGGTGCCGTGGGCGCTGGTCACCCTGATGGCGGGGCTGGTCGCCTCCAACATCCTGGACCTTGCCGCCCAGGGCGTCCGCGTCGTCGGCGAGGTGCCCCAGGGACTGCCCACGCCCGCGCTGCCGGGCATCGCCGCCTCGGACTGGGCCCAGGTGATCGTGGCTGGGGCCGCCGTGGCCTTCGTGGGCCTGGCCGAGGGGCTCAGCGCCGCGAGGCTCTACGCCACCGAGGAGAACCGGGTCGACGCCAGCCAGGAGCTGCTCGCCGTCGGGGTGGGCAACGTCAGCTCGGGCATCTTCGGCGGCATGGGGGTGGCGGGCAGCCTGTCCAAGACGGCGACCGTGGACCGTGCCGGGGGACGCACCCAGGTGGCAGGGGTGACCACCGCCGTCCTCGCGCTGGCCACGATCCTCGTCCTGGCCCCGGCCCTGTCGGCCCTGCCCAAGGCGACGCTCTCGGCCATCGTGGTCCACGCCGTCTGGGGGCTCCTGGACTTCAAGTCGATGCGACGCTACGCGCACCTGCGCGTCAACGACATCGTGGCGGCCACGGTCGCCACGCTCGGGGTGCTGGTGTTCGGCCCGCTGCAGGGCCTGCTGCTGGCCATCCTGCTGTCGGTCTTCGGGCTGATCTACCGCTCCAGCCGCGTGGATGTCGAGGTCATGGGGCGCATCCCCGGGGAGAAGGCCGGGTGGGGTGGCATGCGCAACCACCCGGAGCGTCGCCCGGCGAAGGGGATCCTCGTGCTGCGGGTGGACGTGCCGCTGTTCTGGGTGAACGCCGCCTCGGTCAAGGACGCGATCCTCACCCGCGTCGATGGTGCCCGGGAGTTCGTGGACGACGAGATCGTGGCCGTGGTGATCGACATCGAGGGCACGAACCAGATCGACACCACGACCCTCGACATGCTCGACGCCCTGCTCGCCGCCCTGCGGGAGCGCTGCGTCGACCTCTACCTCGTGCGGGTCATGTACCCGGTCCGCGTCCTCCTGCGGCGTGCCGGCTTCGTGGCGAAGATCGGCGAGGACCACATGTGGCACACCATCAGCCAGGGGGTGCGTCAGGCCAGGATCCACTACGGCCTCAAGGCCGGGGTGGTCGACGCGTCCGGCGGCTACGACAGCGCCGCCGAGGAGCACGAGCCGCGGATCATCCCCACGTACTTCACCGACCTCAGGGTGGCCATCGGTGAGGCAGACGGCGGGGACCCGAGCGCGACGCAGGGCGGGACGGACGGCCCGGAAGGGCTTTGACAACCGCGGGCAGCGGGACGAGGGTTGCCGGCCAGGACCTGCATCGGGCCAACGCCGTCGCCCGGTGCTGCCGCAGGGGGTGGTCGTGGGGATCGCGGACTACGAGTACACCGGCCTCGTGGCCGAGGCATGGGACGTCCTGCGCGGGGACACCTCGGGCTGGCAGGACCGGGCGTTCTACCTCGAGCTGATCAGGAGCAGCGGCGAACCGGTGCTCGACGTCGGGTGTGGCACCGGGCGGCTGCTGCTGGACTACGCCGGGCTCGGCATCGACATCGACGGGGTGGACAACTCCCCGGAGATGCTGGCGCTGTGCCAGCAGAAGGCCGATGCGCGCGACATCGCCGTGCGGGTGTTCCTGCAGGAGATGGTCCAGCTGGCGCTGCCCCGGCGCTACCGGACGATCGTGGTGCCGTCGAGCTCGCTGCAGCTGCTCACTGATCCTGCCGACGCGACCCGGACCCTGGCCCGCCTTCTGGAGCACCTCCATCCGGGCGGCATCCTGGCGGCCTCGTTCATGACCCTCTGGGTGCCCGGCCAGGCGCTGACCTCGCAGTGGGAGTCCTCGGCCCAGCGCATCGAGGACGGCGCGGTGTTCCGCCGGTGGGCACGGTCCCGCTTCGATCCCGATGCCAACTGCGAGCACACCGAGGACCACTACCAGAAGCTGGTCGACGGGCAGGTGGTGGCCGAGGAGCACCATCGCCGCTCTCCCGCCACCAGGTCCTACACGCAGGAGCAGGCCCGGGCACTGGTCGAGGGGGCTGGCTTCCAGGACGTGAGCGTGCTCCACGAGTTCACCTTCGACGCAGCCGACCCCGGGGACCCGCTCTTCGTGGTGATGGCGCGCCGGCCGCGGTGAGCCCCGGATCGGTCCCCCACCGGACAGGTGCTCGCGCGCGGCCCTAGTCTCCGGACTGCCCCCAGCACCCAGGAGGGGCCACCCGACCTCTGGCCCTGGAGGCATGCGATGGATCCCCAGCACACGGAAGGCTCGGACGCGTCGATCGCCGTCCTCGACCCCTCCATGATGGACAGGGCCACCGAGACGCTCACGGCGGCCTTCCTGGACGACGTGATGTTCCGCTGGGTGTTCCCCGAGTCGCAGGCCAGGGCCCGCGGCCTGCGCCCGCTCAACAGGGTGCCCCTCGAGTTCGGGCTGCGCTACGGCGTGGTCCGGCAGTCGCACGGCGGCGGGTGCGTCGCCATCTGGGTCCCACCCGGGCAGATGTCCCTCGGTCGGATGATCCGATGCGGCCTGCTGACGGTGCCCCTGCGCACCGGGCTGGGACCCATGGCCCGATTCGCAGGAGCCAACGGGGTCATGGACACGATCCACAAGCGCCACATGCGCGGACCCCACTGGGAGCTGCTCATCGTGGCGGTGGACCCAGCACTGCAGGGCGGGGGCCATGGCACCGCCCTCCTGCGCGAGGGGTTGGCGCGGGTGGATGCGTCAGGACTGCCCTGCTACCTCGCCACGAACACCCCGGCCAACCTGCCCTTCTACGAGCGCCTCGGGTTCACGGTGCTCGAGGAGGCGTCGCTCGGCAGGGGCGGGCCACCGGCGTGGGCGATGCGGCGCCCTCCGGCGGGCCAGGTCGTGGCCTGACCCGAGGCCGGCTCCCGCGCTCCTGTGCGCGTGTCAGGGAACCAGCCCGCCGAGCAGGGTCGTCAGCGACTGCCCGGCCAGGCCGTTGGGATCGATCGTGTCCGTGGCCTCGGCGATCACCGAGGTGTCGGTCGGCCCCGCGTAGATCGGCGTGCACCGGCCCAGTCCGCCGCCGCCGAGGAGGTCGCGCACCACGTCGAACGCGGACTCGGGCTCGGCGAGCCGGGTCCACAACGCGGTCGACGTGGCAGCCGACGCCGGGACGGGGACCCCGAGTCGCACCGCCAGCAGCCCCTGGCGGAACCGCGCGATCGCAGCGCAGGCGCCGCGATCATCGAGGCGCCGGTCGATCGTCGCCACGTCGCAGCCGCCGTCGAAGGTCATCCCGCGCCGCCGCCAGTGACTCGTGCCGATGAGGGCGTAGGCGTCGTCGACGAGCACCACGGTCGAGCGGCCGACCACCGAACGGCCGGGGAACCCGATGGGATGGAACGCCGCGACCCGAGCCGGGGCAGCGGTCTGCAGGGCGGTGATCGCGGCGGCCCGGTCGCGGAACGCCCCGCGCACGAAGGGCGGAGCCGCTGCGGCGAAGTCCGGCAGCCGCGGCACGCTGATGAGGACCTTGAGGTTCGGGTTCGCCGTGAGCCGGGTCTCCAGCAGGTCGACGAGGTCGACCAGGGAGGCGTCCCCGGCCCCGGCCGTGGCGGCGAACATCGGTGACTCGACGAACACGTACTCCCGTGCCTCGGCGACGGCGCGCGCCAGCGACCACATCGCGTCACGCTGGCCACGGCGCGCGGTGGCGATCTCGCGCTGCAGCTGATGGCGCAGCCGCGCCTCGTTGGCCAGGGTGCCCGACACCGTCCCGGGGGCGACGCCGAACGCCGAGGTGATCGCGTCGACGAGGCTCTGGATCGTGTCGGTCTCGCTCGGGACGGGCAGCAGCGCCAGCTCTGGGGAGTCGGTCACCGCCGCGATCGTCTCCAGCATCGCGCCGGCGAGGTACGGGGCGCCGGCCGCCGGGGCCGGGTCAGGTGGTGGGGTGTTCCAATTGTCGCCCGCGCTCTGCATGAGCCAGCCCGGTGCGCTTCCCGTCGGCAGGATCGACTGGGCACGCTTGAGCGCGTGGAAGGCCAGGTCGTGGGCCAGCTGCCCGCGGACCGACACCCCCGTGGCGTGCACGTCGGGTCCGGCGGGGTTGCCGGGGTTGCCCAGCTCAGGGGAGGCACAGCGCGACTCCCAGGCGTAGCGCGCGCCGGACAGCACGGCGGTGAAGGCGTAGGGGGCTCCCGCCGTGGTCACCGCGCCCAGCGCCAGCACCGTCTCGAACCGGGTCTGGGTCGGCAGTCGGGGACCGATGCGTGGCCAGGCGCCCTCGTTGGACAGCCAGCGCACCCAGGTCGTCACCGACGCCCCCGCCGCCGGCGCGGGTGTGGGCGGGGTGGTCTGCGGGATGCCGAAGGTCGCCGACGGGGCGATCGAGGTGAACCCAGCGCCGGCGACCAGGCCGGCCACGATGGGGGACACGGCACCGCCGAACGTGGCGGTGTTGTCCACCCAGGGCTGCGGCGGGCCGACCGGCAGGTGCAGCGCCGACACCATCCGGCGGGTCCCGTCCGGGGCGACCAGCACCAGGTCGAGGCTGACCACCGCCGGGTCGGGCAGCGGATCTGCAGAGGCCAGGCCGAACGCGTTCGGCAGCCGGAGCGCGGTGGCGCCCGCGGCGCCGACGATCGCCGCCCCGCCGTCAGCGCGCACGAACGAGGGATCCTCCCCGATCCCCCGGATCACCTGGAACACCCGACCGTAGGCCCGCACGTGGGTGCCCGCCGGCAGGGCGCCGGCGGGGATCGTCACGATGACGTCTCGGGGGTCCGCCCCCGGCGGCGGCGTGGCCCACGTCGCGGTGGGGGCGCCCGCCGCGGCGGTCGGATCCCACGCCATCATCGCGGCCGTGGCGCCGACCGGTGGGGTCGGTGCCCCGGGCAGCGCGGGCCAGTGGACGGGGGCCCCGGTCCCGGCCGACAGCGCCAGCGTGGTGTCGATCTGCGGGGAGCACAGCAGGCCGATCCGGTCGGCTGCCGCGGGCCACGCCGTCAGCGCTGCCCCCATCGCGCCGACGACGTCCGCCCCGTCGAGCAGGAACGTGAAGCCGGCCAGGCTGCGCCGGACCTGCGGCAGCGGCGTGTTGGCGGGCAGGTCGTCCTCGGCGGGGACCGCCGGGTCCCCTGGGGCGAACGCGCGGTTGCCCAGCAGGTGCCAGTCCAGGTCGACGACGACCAGGCGGAAGAACTGGCGCGGCAGGGTCGGGCCGGCGGGCAGGGTCGGCACCGTGAACGCGACGGTGTCCAGCGTGCCGCCGGGGCTGGCCCCCCAGAGGACCTGCGGTGGGGGCGGCGTCGGGCCGATCGGCGCGGCGCGGCCGAGCTGCTGTCCGACGGCCAGGTCGACCAGGCCGCTGGCGGGCACCGGTGCGACCACCGATCCGGCGGCGTCGAGCACCTGCAGCTCGGAGCCGGTGCGCCGCGAGCGGTAGGCGGCGCCGTGCGGCGAGACCACGTGCACCCGCACCGCGACGCTGCCCGCCAGCGCGGCGATCGCACCCACCCCGCCGGGCCCGGTGACCGTGGCGGCCGCGAAGGGGACCGGGCTCAGCGCGGGGCGGAACCCCAGCAGGTCTGCGAACAGGGCGGCCACCGCGACGGGGTCGATGACCAGCCCGCGCCGATCGTGGAACGAGATGTCGCCCGGGTCCGGCAGCGGGTCGCCGGCCCGGAACCAGCTCATGAGCGGCTTGGGCGGCAGGGACACGCCATGGACGAGCATGGCCGCGGGGACCGGCCGGTCGAGGCTGCCCAGCCGGGTGCGCACGAGCGACTCCAGACGGTGCAACGCCTCGGGGTGCAGCGCGAGGACGCCGGCGGACGTGGTGAGGGGATCGCCCGAGGGCCCGCTGAAGCGGGTGGGCGCGGCCACCAGCTCGTAGGTGCCGGTGAACGGGGCGCGGGCGCCCGACAGCGTCATCCGCAGGGTGGTGGCGCTCACGGCGCCCGCAGCCGGCGTGGCTCCGGCCCAGGTCATCGACAGCATCGGCGCTGTCAACCCGAGCACGCTCAGCCCCTCGGCGTTCACCTGGTTGGTGACGTCGGTGGGGGTGAGCACCTGCCCCGTGGCGATGGTCATGGCGGCGGCACCCTTCCTGGGCGGATCGCACGGGTGATCGTGGTGCGCGCGCTGCCGGACACCAGGCTGACGGTGGCGACGCCGGGCGCGCGCAGCCCGATGCCGATGGTGCGGGTGCCGTCCGAGCGCCTCGTGGCGTAGGCGGGGAACTCGTCGGTCACGTCGCGCAGCAGGTTCGCGAGTCGACGGGGTGGGCGGGGCAGGTCGGCGACGTCGGCGGCGAAGGTGCGCGGCCGGCCCCGCCCGGACCGCAGGGAGACCTCGAGTCGCAGCGGCCCTGCGGGCGTGCTGTCGGGGGCGCTGGTGACGAACGCGAGGACCCAGCCCCCCGGGATCACCTGCACGACGGGGTTGACGATGTCCGGCGGGGCCTCCGCGGCACCCGGCGGGACGTCGACGACCTTCTCGGTGAGCCGGCCGAGCGGGTCGGTGATCCGCAGGCGCACCTGCGCGGTCGCTCCCGGGTCCGTGCGGCGCACGAGCAGGTGCAGCGGGGTGTGCCCCGCCGCCGTGGCGTCGCGCCAGAGCCCCGACTGCCCGACGGCCGGCGGCGCGGTGGGCACCGAGCTGAGCGGACCCGAGGCCGCGGCCAGCGGCACCCGGCTGACCGCTCCCGCCGCATCGACCAGCAGGACCTCGCCGGCCAGCAGGTGCGCGCCCAGGACGGTGTCGGGCACCGGGGCGGAGGTGCCGAAGTCGATCCGGGCGTCGGCGGAGCCCGGCGTGGGCAGCACCACCGTCGGGGAGTCGAGTACCGGCGGCTCGCTCGGTGGTACCACCACCGAGCGCGGGGTACTCGGTGCGGAGCGCACCCCGTACTGCCCCCGGCTCGGGTCGTCCCTGCCCCACGCGACCGCCCGGTAGTACACGGGGCGCCAGGAGCCCGTGACGGCGTCGACGCCCTCGATGCGCCCGAGCGGCTGGGCCACCCCCTCCGACGCCAGGTCGGTGCCCGGCGCCACGATCGGGGTCACCATGTAGCCGGGGACGGAGCCCGTGAGCGTGAGGATCGGTGGCCCCATGGTCTCCACCTGCGCGGCCGCCTCGGGCACCCGCACCCGATGCAGGTCGATCCGGGCCACCTCCGCCCCGGGCAGGGCGGAGATGCGCAGGCGGGCGTGGTAGCCCGCTGGGCTGGCACCGTCGCCACCGCGCGAGACCTCCAGGGCCGGTGCCGCCGGGGCCACCGTGGCCGGAGCGGCCAACGCCAGGAACCGCTTGCCGCACAGCGGATCGGCGGTGGTGGGCCATGCCGACTCCACGGTGCCGGCGCTCACTCCGATCACGACGAACATGTGGATCTCCCGGGTGCCGCGGGGCAGCGTCACCTGGCGGGAGGTGCCGGCCGTCGGCTCCGTGCCGACCCGGGTGAACGGCCTGCGCTCGGGATCGGCGCCGAAGGCCTGCTGCAGCTCCAGCAGGCGCTGGCGCAACGTGTCCGAGGGGCGCGGCTCGGGCCTGTGGTGGAACGCCCGGAACGTGGCCTCCGAGCACGTGTACACGTGGTAGCCCACGGCCCCGGGCATGGGGGACCAGGTCAGCTGGGCGTGGTGCAGGCCCTCGGTGTCGCGCATGCTGGCCAGTGCCACGTCGTCGTAGACGCTCGTGATGACCGGTGGGCGCGGATCGGCGGCGGAGACCACCGTGGCCGCACCTGGCGTGCCGGTGCGCTGGGGTGCGCGTCGCTCCCGGCCGAACGCCCACAGGGCGACGCCCCAGCGCCCGCTGGTGTCGAAGTCCAGGCCGAAGCCGCTGACCTGCACGCGGTAGCGCCGGGTGCTGCGGTCGGCCAGGGGCACCGCGGTGACCTGGTGGCCGTCGACGCTCAGGTGCATCGCGGTCGCGGTGAGTCCCGCGCCGGGGGCGACCGCGAGGATGCTGCCGTCGGCCTGGAACGAGACCTGCACCAGGATCCCCGCGCCGCTGGCCCCGAACGTGTCACCCGTCGGCACCGTGGAATCGGGCGGCGGGTCCTCTGCCCAGACCTGCGGATACTCGCGGCCGACCAGGGTGAGGACCAGCGGCGAGCGGCTGGTCCAGTTCCAGGTGAGGTCACAGGTGATCGTCGCGGGGCAGGCGCCCGGTGCCGCCGGGGCGTCCAGCCTCGCGGCGGTCACCGACACCACGGGCACCGGGGGCTCGGCCACGGAGACCGAGGCCGTCGCCCATGGCGACCACTGGCCGAAGAGGTTCTGGCTGGCCACGGCGTAGCTGAACGTGTTGGGGCTGGCGCTCGAGTCGATCAGCGCGGTCGCGTCGGCCAGGGCGCGACGATCCGGCGTCGCCTCGTTGCGGGTGGCCCCCAGCGGTTGCACCGCGACGTCCAGTGGGCGCGGATCCATCACGAGCTCGGTGGCCCCGGCCGGGGTGACCGAGCGCCGGGCGAAGGCATGGCTGCCGATGTCGAAGGGCAGCAGCTGGCTCGGCGCGCCCCACGCCACGGTGATCACGCTGCGGAAGGGGTCGTCGAGCGCCACCGGCGCCTGGACTCCCTGCACGACGGCGGACAGCGCGGCCGGCACCGGCGGGGGGAGCGACGGCCCGGGCCCGAGGATCAGCGCGGCGCGTTCCACCGTGTTGCCCAGGTCATCGCGGAACACCGCAGTGACCATGAAGTCGGGCACTGCCACGGCCGCGCCCGCCGCCACGGCGGCCAGGAACTGGCGGTCGCCCGCCAGCCCGCCGCGACCCAGCGGGTAGGCGGTGCCGAGGCCGAGCACGAGCGCGGCCAGGGGATCGCTCACGCCGCCGTAGAGCACCATCCGCAGCGGGTTGAACGACGCCTCGGCGGCGTGCCTCGCGTCGGCGGGCAGGGTGCGTCGGTACTCCCGCAGGTGCTGCCCCGAGGGCTGGGCGGTGGTGTCGCACATGTCGACGAAGTCGCCGAGCATCTCGGCGTCGAACACCTTGATCATCGCGACCGGATCGGCCAGCACCCAGGGTGGGACCGGCACCGAGCCGGGCAGCAGCTCGTCCCAGCCGTAGAACGGCGCCCCACGGCTGAACCGCTGCAGCGCCGCCGTGATCGGGTCCGTGAGTGCGGTCACGAGGCCCTGGTCGGCGCGCAGGTCGGTGAAGCTCGAGCCGCGTCCGTCCCCGGGCAGGCCGACGACCTCCACCTCGCGCCACGCCGGGTCGTCCTGGATGCCGGTGCGCGCCCCCGAGATGGCGTCGACGGTCGAGCCCGCAGGGACAGCCACGAACCGGATGCTCGGACCCACCAGGCGCACGGTCGACTGCCCCGCGGGGACCATCGACCAGTCCAGCGGCCCGGTCGCCAACGGCATGCCGGCGAAGGCCATGACCGTGCCACCGCTGGGGGTGGTGAGGGTCATCCGCACCTCGAAGCAGGGCTCGTGGAGGATCACGCCGAAGCCCAGGTCGGTGGTCCCGACCGCGGGGAACTCCTTGTCGGGCGGCTTCGCCCAGACCGTGAACGGACCCGTGGGGTACCCGAGCGCGGCGTCGAACGCCCACCGCAGGTGGACCGATCGGGGTGAGGTGCCCCGCCGGTCAGCGATCACGTCGGGCGGTTCGGCGTGCCCCAGGTGCGTCTGCGCGGCCTTCGTCCAGTCGATGACCCCGCCCCTGCCCCGGAACCGGTTCGGATCGACGGTGCGGCTCATGTCGGCTCCTCCCAGGGCGCGTGCGGGAAGGAGAGGTCGACCAGCCGCTCCGCGTGCTCGCCGGTGTCCAGGAACGGCAGGTCCGGCATCGCCTGGGACACCAGGTCGGCGGTCAGGTGCTTGCCGCGCGCGCCGGGCTTGAGCACCACGATCGCCCGTTGGCTGCCCGGTGCGAACACGATCCCGTCGACGAGCCCCGCATCGCCGCCGGTGCGCACCGTGAGCCACTCCCGGGGGGCGAGGACCCAGCGCTGCGGCGGGTTGGCGACCGTGGTGTCGGTGACGTTCAGCGGGTAGTCCCGGGTGCGCGAGAGCGCCTCCGTGGCATCGATGAGCACCGCCGCCGGCTGGGCCGCAGCGGTGCCGGCCTGCTCCCAGAAGACGACGACCCGGGCCCGGTCCGGGGCCGGCCAGGGGGCCAGGTCATGACTGCGCAGGTGCTCGTCGAGGGCCGCGCCCTCGGGGCGGGTGCCCAGCCCTGCCAGCAGGCTGGCGAAGGTGCCGGGGGCGGCGTACTGGGCGCTGGGCAGGGTGCTGCTCACCGACCAGGCCAACGCGCCCATCGTGCCGAACCCGCCGGTGGTGAAGTGCCGTCGGAACACGCGCGGGCCGCGGGCGCCCTGCGGGGCGCCGGCATCGACCAGCTCCACGTCGAGCAGGTAGCCCATGAACGGGTGCAGCGGCACCGGGATGTCGAGCACGCTGTGCGCGCTGCTCGCCGCGTCCACCGCCACGCATGGAGCCGCCGGCCGCCTCGTGCGGCTGCCGTCGGGCAGCACCACCTCGATGCCCTGCTCGAGCATCGTGTCCACGGCGTGGTGCCATGGGGACTTCAGCACGCCCGGGACGACGCTGAGGGTCGACGGGGCGATGGTGGTGGTGTCGTCGGGGTGCTGGCCGTTGGCCGCGGACAGGCGCACCCGCAGCTCCTTGCCGTACTCGGCGAAGATCCGGTCGACGTCGGGGGTGTTGAAGACGATCCGCAGCGGCTCGTGCCCGAACGTCGACAGCTCGTCGTCCTCGGGCATCGACAGCATCACCCAGGGATCCAGGCGCACGCGGGTGGGCGCCTCGGCCAGCGGTTGTCCGAGGCGGTCGTTGAAGATCCGCTCCGTCGCGTCGGTGGGGTCGATCACGACCCGGTCGGTGCGGAACCAGGCGGTCTGGCGCTGCGGCGTGGCCGCGCTGCCCAGGGGCGTGGGGTCGCCGAGTCGATCGGCGTACCAGTCGACGACGATCCGGTAGCGGGAGTCGGCCTTGAGCAGGGCGTAGTTCGAGGCGCCCGGCCCGGTGGCCTTGACCAGCCGCTGCTTGTCGGCGTCCCGCTGGGTCTGGTCCCAATCGGCGCGGGTCACCTCGGCCATGGTGAGCATCGACATCGCCGCGATCAGGTAGCGGTCGAGGCCGGCGACGTCGCGGCCCTCGGCCAGTCCGGCCAGCACCTTCGACTGGGCGAAGTCCTGCCCGAGGTCGACGTGGTCGGCGTCCGGGAACCTGGCGAGCTCCAGGAACGCCGGCTCCAGCTTCAGCTGGGCGGCGTACGCCACGAGGTCGCTCACGTCGTTGCCCCACGGCCCGCCGAGGTCGGTCCACTCCGGCGGCAGGACCTGGCCGTTGACCAGGAAGTCCGATGCCGCCACGGTCACCCGACCCAGCTCGGCACCGCTGGCGTCGCGGACGATGGCGGTGACCGGGTCGAACCGGGTGCCGCGCGCGAGGGGCAGCATCAGCAGGACCCCCATCGCGGCGAACCCGCCGGTGTGCAGCCGCACCAGGTTGGCCAGCTCACGCTCGCCGTCGCGGACCTTGGCCCGCTTGAGCTGCCGGAGCGCCTCCTCGTCGCGGAAGAACGAGCTCGCCGCACCGTAGTCGCGCTGCGGGGCCACGAGGGCCTTGACCGGGCAGCGGGCCCCCGTGCGCGGCAGGTCGGCCGCGGCCGCCGGGGTGATCACCGAGCGGGCCAGGCCCAGCGCCATCAGGTCGCCGGTGACCGGGGTGCCGGCGGCGGTGTCGCGCAGCAGCGCCTCGACCGAGTAGCCGGTCTCGCCGCGCGCGGTGAGCGCCCGCAGGCCGGGCAGGGCCGCCGAAGCCTTGTCGTACAGGGCTGCGGAGATGCGCAGGTCCCGACTCAGCGCGGTCGGCGCGAGCAGGCGTCCGACGGGGTCCTGGTCGGCGAGCAGCTCGCCGCTGGGGCGTGCCGCGTCGACGGGGCCCAGCCCCTCGCGCACCACGCGGGCGCGCACCCCGGTGAGCGCGCCGAGCGCGGGCAGCCGCTGCCGGCGCTGGCAGGCGACGACGCCGCCGAGCACGTAGGCGGGCACCACCCCGCGCAGGCCGTCGATCGTGGGATCACCGGTGCGCCACGGCTCGCTGACGTGCAGCCCGGTGGCGACTGGCGAACCGCGGTGGGTGCCCGCGGGGTCCGGCCAGGCGATGCCCTCGAGGTCCCAGCCGGTGGCGCACGGGCCGAGCGGCTCGAGCTTGAAGGTCCATAGGACCTCGGCCGCGGGGGCGGCCGGATCGCAGACGGTGCCCCAGCGGCGGGTGACGTCCTCGACGAGTCGGTCGGTGTACTCCAGGGCCTTGGTCGCGGGGGTGACCTGGTAGGTGAGCATGGCCAGCTGGGCATTCGGGCTCGCGTCGGTCGCGCCGGCGATCGTCCACCAGCTCGCGGGGGCGTCCCCGCTGGTGAGGGTGACGGCCTCGACCGCACCACCGCTGTCGATCCGCTCGAGGCGCAGGTCCACGATCCGGTACCGGTACCGATCACCGGAGCGCTCGGCGTACCCGGCCGCGTCCACGCCGTTGGCGGCCTCCAGCGGCGTGTTGAGCCCGCCGATCGTCACCGCGCCGTCCGGGGACGGCGGCACGAGGAAGGAGAGCACGGGGATGGCGTCGATGGGCACCACCGGGACCGCCCCGTCGCCCGGGTACGTGTCGCCCTGCACGGCCTGGGCCAGCGACACGTCGATGCCGCGGTCGACGCCGGTGCCCTGGGCCAGGGCGGGGCTGCGTGCCTGCAGCGACACCTTCTCCAGGAGCTGGGGGATCGCCGCGGACTTCTTCGGCTCCGAGATGGTGATGTCCACGCACCCGGAGACCTCGAAGAACAGCAGCTCCACGTGCCCGCACGCGCGGCCGTGGATGTACAGCGAGAGGTCCCCGCCCGGCTGCTCGGCGACGACGACCTCGAGGTTGGCGTCCGCGCCCACCGACACGATCCAGAGCCGCAGCTCGCCGGCCACCCAGATGTTGCCGGCCAACGTGAAGGGCGAGAACCCGAGGACGGCGTCCATGCCGCCACCGACGCTCAGGTACAGCCCCGACGACTTGTCACCCCACACGAAGCTGGCGCCCACGCCCAGGCCGATGGCGAAGCCCTGCAGGGCCGGCAGCGTGGCGCCGTGGGCGGCGAAGGCGTTGACGCCGTCGCCGCGGAACATCAGGTAGCCCGTGCCCTTGACGATGCCCAGCACGTCCACCTCGACCGACGCGCCGTAGTCGCGCCGTGCGCCGAGGTAGATGTGCCACCGGTGCGCCTCGGTCCCGAACGGGAAGACGGCCTCGATCGGGATCACGATCTTGACCAGGTCCTCGATCTCCCACTGCACGAGGATGCCGATCAGGAAGTGGTCGGGCGTGATCTCGATGACGGCGAGGATGCCGGCCTTCATGCCCAGCTCGCCGACGCTCGGCGGCGGGCTGATGATGCGGGCGTTCATCATGATGAGCACGCGGGGGCCGGGCAGCTCCAGCAGGAAGGTGCCGTCGAGGTTGAGGATCACCCCGCCTTCCATCGTCCCGATCAGGATGCCGATGCCGAAGGCCCAGTTGTCGATCCTGGGCTCCCAGAGCACGGGTCCGCTCCCGGGCGCCTTGAGCAGGTGGGGCTGGCCCTCGGCGTGCTTGAGCCACGCCAGCGCGGGCACGCTGGTGCTCGGGTGCGAGAGCTCGGTACGCCGGTAGTGCATGCCGAAGATGCCGCGGAACCCGAAGATGCCGATGCCCGTGGAGCCCAGCGGGATCCCCGCCGGGAGCACGACGTTCAGCCCGACGTACACGCCCGTCGCCGTGCGGGCACCGTCCACGATGTTCGCGATCTCCACGGCCGCCGCGATGCGCACGCTGACCGGGCGGATGGTCAGGTCGATCTGCCCGCCGATGGTCTTCGTGACCCCATCGGCGGCGGTCCCGATGCGCAGGTACCCGGAGCCGACCAGCGCGCCGGGGATGTCCACCGAGGCCGACAGTGCGGTGAGCTCGGGGGGTGCGGAGCCATCGAGGTAGGCGCGCACGCTGGCCTGGTCGACGCTCACCACGCCGAGGTCCACCCCGAGGGCTATGTCCACCTCGAGGGTCATCGGGTTGGAGCGCGACAGCCGGGCCCCGGCGATGCGCAGGATCTTGCCCAGCGGGTCGCCGATCTGCATCCCGCCACCACCGCCGGCGACGTCGATGGTGTACCCGCGGGAGGCGTCGAACACCGGCAGGAGGTCCCAGCGGTCCGGCGCGGGGGTGCCGGGGGGCGCGTCCGGCGGGACGTCGCGATTGGTCAACCGGATGCCGATCGCCTTGTAGCGGACCTTGAGGGGCTTGTCCCGGGGGATCGTGACGATCCCGAGCAGGTCGATCGACCAGTCCATCTCGACGTCGACCAGGAACGTGCCCGTGAAGCCGTCATCGACCTGCGTGTGGAAGTACTCGGCGCCGAACAGGATGACCCGCTCGATCATGAACCACGGCAGCGCCGCGACCACGCCCGGCACCGCCAGGGCCGTGCCCGCGAGCACCGCGTCCACGACCGCACCCTCGCGACCCTCCGCGGCACCGCGCACGGCATCCACCGGCGGCGCGGCGGCCAGCAGGGGCCAGAAGCTCAAGTAGGAGCCGAGGAAGGTGAGGCCGACGTCCTTGCTCGCCGGCATGGGATCGACCTGCGGGATCCAGCCGAAGTGCAGCAGCCCGTCCTTGTCGGCGGGGTCCGCGCCGGCGGACAGCAGCGTGTCGAACCGGCCGGTCGCGGGATCCGTCTGGACCAGGACCCGGAACAGGGTGATCCCGTCGGCCGGGTTGTCCGGGCCCACCGGGGTGCCGTTCTGCAACGTCCTCCCGCGGGGGATCGTGGTACCGGCCGGGGCGCTGCCCAGCTGCCCGGCGAGCTTGTCCTCGGTGAGTGTCTGGAAGTCCACCTCGAGGTCGAGCTGCACGGCGATCAACTGGCTGTCGACGACGCGGACCTTCACCTTGACCGAGCGGAACCAGTCCGGCGGCGGCGAGGTCTCGGGCACCGGCGGATCGGGCGGTGGGCGCAGAACCGTGGTTGGCGTGGAGGTCGGCGCGGGGCGCCGCACGGTGACCGATCCGTTGGTCGCGGCCGTGGCCCCGGAGAAGCTGACGGTGGCGGCCCAGTGCTGGCGGTCGTTCGGGGCGCCGTGCGTCGGCCACCCCACCAGGGCCGACCATGCGGCTTGCTCGGCCGGGGTGGGCAGTTGCGGGTTGGCCAGGAGGGGCTTGATGTCGAACTTGAACTTCTTGGCCGGGAACTGGGTGTCGATGGCAGTCCTGACCGCCTGTGCCCGCCGCCAGGCCAGTGACGTGTTGTAGCCGACCTCGTCGAGATCGTCCTCGTAGCTGGCGTCCCCGACGATGGTCAGCGTCGACTCGTCCGGCAGGTCCTCCAGCTGCTGGCGGTAGGCCGTGGCCGGGTCCTGCGCGCCGGCAGACCAGGTCTGGTGCAGCTTGTCGACGGCTGGCTCGGTGGCCATGGCCGTGGAGCCGCCGGCGCCGGGGCAGTCGAAGAAGAAGTAGTAGGGCAGCGTCGTGGGACCGGTCGAGCCGGGGCGGGTCACGGCGTAGGTCTTGCTCGTGCCGCCGGGCACGCTGGTGCTCACCGCGGCCGTCGGCGCGCTGGCGGCGCCCCCGGACACCGTCCACACCAGCCGGGGGTCCGGGGGCAGGGTGCGCACCGTCACCACGTCGCTGGCCGACGCCGACCCCTGCTCGAGGGCGAACGTGAAGCCGCTCTGGGCGTCGATCACCGCCGCCTGCGGGTTGACGATCGGTTGCCCCGGCACCGCCAGCATGGGGGCGTCCTGCAGCCGGGTCACGACGATGTGCATGCGCGCGGGCGGGGTCGTCGGCGACCCGGAGCGCACCTCCAGGTCGATGGTGGCCGTGCCGGTGGCGCTCAGGTCCAGGTCGTACATCGTGGCGCTGGGCCGCGCCGCGCCGTTGATCGTCACCGTGCGCTGGTAGGGGGTGCGACCGCCGGAGACGTCGACGATGAGCGTCGAGCGCTCGGGAACCCGTGCGGTGGCCTGCCGGACCCCGCCGGTCACGCCGCCCGGCGTCACCGGGTAGGAGCGGCCCCCCTGCCCGACGACGCCGGCGTCGAAGCGTGGGTTGATCGTCAGCTCGCCGCTGCCCTGCTGGACCAGGGCGGCCTCGAAGTCGCCCCAGAGCCCAGCGGTGCGGCCGACGCCGATGAGCAGCTCCTGGGCGCCGCACTCGAACGCGAGGTTGCGCAGCCCGTCCGGTGCCACGAAGACCCGGGCCTCCGGCAGGTACAGGCCGGTCCAGTCATCGCCGATGCCGGTCTTCTGTGCCAGCGCCGGCGGAGTCCACTCGCGGTCCAGGTCCAACGTCGCGCTGCGGAACCCGAACCCCACCACGCGGTCGTTGGCGCCGCCCACGTAGGCGTAGGGCGGCTCCATGCTGATGAGCTCGGAGACCTCCGTGCTGCCGGGATCGTCGAGGTTCGACACCCCGGCGGCCACCAGCGAGAGCGAGAGCTGGCTGGGATTGGGGTTGCCGTGGGCGATCCGGAACCGCAGCCGCGGCAGGGTGAGCGCCACCTCCTGGAAGCTCGGGTCCGGCTCGAGCACGCCGATCGCGCTGACCTTGGCCGGATGCAGGAAGGGCGGGCGCAGCCGCGGGGCGGTGAGGATCAGGTCCAGCACGAACCCGGTGGACGGGTAGTCGGCGGGCGTCGCCGCGCCCCAGTCGCTGAACAGCGCAGCCGTGCCCGCCGCCCCCGCGCCGAAGGTGGGCTGGGCCGCCGCGACGATGGCCGACCCCGCGCGCGGCACGAACAGCTCGAAGTCCACCGTCGTGTCACGCAGGTCGAAGATGGGGTCCGAGCGCGAGGGGTCGTGCGCCGGGGTGGCCTCGTCGACGGAGGCTGACAGCGTGCCGGCGGCCGGATCGAGCTGGAGCCGGCCGTTGACCTCGCACCGCCCGCGCAGCGTGACACCCAGGGCATCGGTGGAGGTCTCGAACGTGACCACCCGCAGCGCGGACAGCGCGGCATGGCTGGGGCCCAGGTTCTCGCCACGCAAGACGTAGGGGAGGACGACATCGGCAAGCGCCAGGTTGGCCACCGCGGGCCCTCCGTCCGATCTCCGGTCTGTGCGTCACCTGAGGGGGCTGCCGTGCGTGGGGTGGGCCCTGCCGGGCCCGGCGCGGGTGGTGCGGGGCAGCCTCGCTCGCTGCCGGCGGGTGTTCGCGAGATGCTCCTCTGGGTCAGGCGGACAGGTCAAGGGCCTGCTGGCGCGTCCTCTGCCAGGGAGGCGCAACGGGCGTCACTGGCAGCCCGGAACCGCGTGTGCCTGAGCGGCCGCGGCGATTGCTGTTGCTGGCCCCGGATGCCGTGGTTAGCCTCGACGAACCAACGACCAGCGACCCTGCGGGAGGCCGTCATGCGACCCCGGACCCTGTTCACGGCAGCCGTGTGCGCGCTGGGGCTGCTCGCCCCGCAGGCGGCCATGGCCGCGCCGGTGTTCCCGGAGGTCATCGCCCTGCCGACCGGGTTCCAACCCGAGGGCATCGCTGCGGGTCGCGGGACCACCTTCTACGCCGGCAGCCTCGCCACGGGCGCGGTCGTGCGCGGCGACCTCCGCACGGGCGCCTACGAGACGTTCGTCGCCTCGGCGGGAGGCCCGGCGGTCGGCATCGCGGTGGACGCGCGCGGCCGGGTCTGGGTCGCCGGCGGCCCGACGGCGGAGATCCGCGTCTACGACGGCTCCACCGGCAGCCTGCTGCGCGCCTTCACCACGAGCCCCGGCTTCATCAACGACCTGGTGGTGACGCGGACAGCCGTGTACGCCACCAACTCCGCCGCTGCCGTCCTGGCGGTGGTGCCCCTCGGCCCGGGGGGCTCCCTCCCCGCCGGGACGACCGCCACGCTGCTGCCGCTGCAGGGCTTCCCCATGAGTCCCGGGTTCAACGCCAACGGCATCGAGGCGTGGCCCGACGGACGCCTCGTGGTCGCCCACTCGACCCAGCAGGCCCTCTACGAGGTGGATCCGACGAGCGGATCGGCCACCCGGATCGACCTGGGGCAGCCGCTGCCCAACGTCGACGGCATCACGCGGCAGGGCAACCTCCTCTACGCCGTGCAGAACCGGCTCAACCAGATCGCCGTGATCCGGATGGCCCCCTCCCTGGACTCCGGGACGGTCGTGGACACGATCCGCAACCCGGAGTTCGACGTGCCCACCACGGTGATGCTGTTCGGGAACGCCACGTACGTCGTCAACGCCCGGTTCGGCGTGCCGGCACCGGCCCAGCAGGCCTTCGCGGTCGTCAGGACCGCCAAGCGCTGAGGAGGGCGCCACGCTCTCGCGCGGACTCGCAGTCGTGGCCGAGGTCGGGGCTCTTCCGCAGGCCGAGGGCGGTTGGCGCGACACCGCGGTGGCGACGCGTGGCCTGCTCAGGCGGCACGACCTGTTCCTGCTCGGCGCGGGTGTCACCTTCTACGCGGCCATCGCGCTGCCGCCGTTGGCCTTCCTCACCGTGCGGCTGCTGCTGCTCCTGGCCGACGACGGCCTCGTGACCAGCCTGGTGGACGACCTGACCGCCGTGCTGCCCTCGGCGACCGACGGGGCTGCCGTCGCCGATGCCACGTTCACGGTCGGCAGTCGGCTGTCGTGGTGGGCGGCGCTGGCCTGCGTGCTGCCGGCCACGCTCTACGGCGAGGGGCTGCGCCGGGCGTACGCCCGCCTGGCCGAGACGCCGGATGACGCCCCCGGGCTGCGCGGCCGGCTCGCCGTGGTCCCGCTGCTGCTCGTGGCCCCCCTGCTGCTGCTGGCCGTGCTGGGCATCACGCCGGTGCTCAACCGGCTGGCCGGGGAGGGGCTCGCCGCGGAGGCCCTCGGGGTCTGGCTCGCGCTCACCGTGAACTGGCTGGTGCTCGCCGTCCCGCTGGCCTGGAGCTTCCACATCGTGGCGCCCGGCACCATGCCGTGGCGGGCGTCGGTGGTCGGCGGAGTCGCCACGGCCGCCTTCATCAGCGGGTTCCTGCAGGGCTTCGTCGTCTTCCTGCGCCTGCCCATCGACTTCGGCGCACCGTTCGCTGGGGCCTCGCTGGTCGGCGCCACGATCGC
>DASVBK010000244.1:0-17077 GCA_036375875.1 Candidatus Nanopelagicales bacterium | reverse complement strand
ACGAGGTGAGCATCCTGGGCACGTACCCAGCCAGCCCGTTCCGCCGGACGATGGCCTGAGCGAGCCTCCGGTCACGTGGCTGCCGTCGAAGCGGCGCGGCGGTCTCGCACGGGAGGGCTCCACGTGAGCGGCATTCGCGCTCCCGGGCCGAGATCGAGGCGGGGCGGCGGTGCCGGTGCGGGGCGGTGCTCGCCTGCTCCCCGGCGGTGCGGGTCGCATCCGGAGCGGAGGCCTCATACCCCGGTGGCGCCGCGCTACCAGCGGCGGGCGCCCGGGCGTGGCGGCAGCAGCCACGCCGAGACGCCGCCCGCCAGGGCGCCGCACAGGTGCGCCTGCCAGGAGACGTTCGCCGCGGCCATCCACGGCAGCGCGCCGAGCAGCAGCGTGCCGTAGACCAGCAGCACGACCACACCCACGAGCAGGTCCCACCAGTGCCGGGTGCGGACGCCGACCACGAGCAGGTACACGAGGTACCCGAACACCAGGCCGCTCGCGCCGATCGTCACCGAGCGCGGCGGGGCGATGAGCCACGTCCCCAGGCCGCCCAGCACCACGACGAGGGCGGTCACCGACCAGAAGCGGCGACGGTCGCCGTAGGCCACCAGCGCACCGAGCACGAGCAGCGGCACCGTGTTGGCCACCAGGTGGGCGAACCCGGCATGCAGCAATGGCGAGACAAGCACGCCCACGAGGCCGTCGGGGCTGCGGGCCACGATCCCCTCGGCGTCGAGCCGGCCGCGCAGCACCACGTCGATCGCCTCGAGCAGCCACATCACGACGACCAGCAGCAGCGGCGGGCCCACCGGGCCCAGCCAGCCCCACGCCGTGCGACCCTGCCGCGGCACGGGCGGGGCGCTCATGCCCGCACCGCCAGCAGGGCCTCGAGCAGGCGACCCACACCGTCGTCGACGTTGCTCGGGAGCACGTGGTCGGCCGCCGCCCGCGCGGCCGGGTGCGCGTTCGCCACCGCGTAGCCGGTGCCGGCGGCCCGGATGAGCGTCACGTCGTTGGGCATGTCGCCCACCCCGACGGTGCGCGCAAGGTCGACTCCGAGCAGCCCAGCGACCTCCACGAACGCTGCGCCCTTGTCAGCACCGCGCGCCATGATCTCGATGAGCATCGCGCGGGCTCCCGAATGGGTGATGTGCAGCGCGTCGGCGAACTCCGACTCGGCGAGCGCCACCAGGGAGTCGGCGTCGTGCCCGGCGTCGGCGGGCGGCAGCGCGAGCACCTTGACGACAGGCCCGCGGGCCAGCAGCTGCTCGATCGGGGCGACCTCCAGGTCGTGGGGCCGTGCCCACGGCGGGTCGTAGCCCGGCTCGAAGCCGACGACGCTCAGGGCCGCCAACCCACGGGCGGCGCCGGCTCCGGCAAGCATCCGCTCGACCGCGAAGGTGATCCCCGGCACCAGGGTGCGCAGCCGTCGGGTGACCTCGATGGCCAGGCCGGGGTCGATCGCGGTGTGGCGCACGAGCCGCTCCGCGGCCAGGTCGACGATCACCGCGCCGTTGGCACACACGGCCATGCCGGTGTGGGCCGTCTGATCGACCACCGGCGCCAGCCAGCGCGGCGGCCTGCCCGTGACGTACACCAGGTCGATCCCGCGGCCTGCCAGCTCGGGGATCGCGCGGCGGGCGCGGGCGCCGACGGTCATGTCCGGTGCCAGCAGCGTGCCGTCGAGGTCGGTGCCGACCAGGGCGGTGTCGATCGGCACCGGGATCGGGCCGTCGGGGTCGACGGTCGCGTCGATCGGGTGCGCGTCGACGAACCCCTGGCCCGTCGCCCGCGGTGGGGTCGCCGCCCCGGTTTCCGTCACCCCCTGCATGCCTGCCAGTCTCGCAGCCCAGCCGGGGTTCCGCCGGGTTTCCTCGAAGCACGCCCCGCCTCAGCCCAGCGGCTCGAGCACCTCGCGGCCCAGGTACGGGACGAGCGCGGCCGGCACCCGGACGGAGCCGTCCGGCTGCTGGTGGTTCTCGAGGATGGCAATGATCGTCCGGGGCACCGCGACCAGGGTCCCGTTCAGCGTCGCCAGCGGCCGCACGCTGCCGTCGGCGTCGCGCTGGCGGATCCGCAGGCGTCGCGACTGGAACGTCGTGCAGTTGGAGGTCGAGGTGAGCTCCCGGTACCGGCCCTGCGAGGGGATCCACGCCTCGCAGTCGAACTTGCGCGTCGCGCTCGACCCGAGGTCCCCCGTCGCCACGTCGATCACCCGATACGGCAGCTCGAGCGCGTCGAGCATCTGCTGCTCGTACGCCAGCAGCCGGGCGTGCTCGGCCTCGGCGTCCTCGGGCGCGGCGAAGATGAACATCTCCACCTTGTCGAACCAGTGCACCCGGAAGATGCCACGGGTGTCCTTGCCGTACGTGCCGGCCTCGCGCCGGAAGCACGGCGAGTAGCCGGCGTAGCGCCGCGGCAGCGACTCAGCAGGCAGGATCTCGTCGCCGTGGTACGCCGCCAGCGGCACCTCCGCGGTGCCCACCAGGTACAGGTCGTCGGCCTCGAGGCGGTACACGTTCTCGGCGGCCTGGCCCAGGAACCCGGTGCCCTCCATCGCCGAGGGCTTGACGAGGGCCGGCGGGATGATCGGCATCAGGCCGTTCGCGGTCGCCTGCGCCATGGCGAGGTTCACCAGCGCCAGCTCGAGCAGCGCGCCCACCCCGGTGAGGAAGTAGAAGCGCGAGCCAGACACCTTCGCCCCGCGCTCGACGTCGATCGCGCCGAGCGCCTCGCCCAGCTCGAGGTGGTCGCGGACCGTGACGCCCTCCGCGGCGAAATCGCGGATCGTGCCGTGCTCGGCAAGCACCCGGAAGTCGTCCTCGCCGCCGCGCGGGGAGTCCGGGTGCACGAGGTTCGACAGCGCCAGCACGAGCTCGTCGGCGCGGGCCGCTGCCTCACCCCGCGCGGTGTCGGCGGCCTTCACGGCGTCCGCCAGCTCCCTGGCGCGGGCGAGCAGCGCGGCCTTCTCCTCGCCAGCGGCCCTTGCCACCTGCTTGCCGAGCACCTTCTGCTCGTTGCGAAGCGTGTCGAACTGCGCGCCCGCGGCGCGGCGTGCCTCGTCGGCTGCCACCAGCTCGTCGACGAGCCCGGGATCCTCGCCCCGGGCCGCCTGGGACGCGCGGTACTGGTCGGGGTCCTCGCGCAGCAGTCGCAGGTCGATCACGGGGCGGAAGCCTACGCGGCGCGACGCCGTCGACCCGGTGGCCAGCAGCCGTCACCCGCGCGGAGGACCCTGCCCGGTGGCGTGCAGCCCCTGCGGCCGGGCAGGGCTACAGGTACGGCCCGTTCGAGCTGCGGCGCATGCCCTCGGGGATCGCCTTCGGCGCGACCGGCTCCTCGGCAGCGGTGATGGCTGCGCGGCGCATCTGCTCGAACTGCGCGCGTGCAGCCATCTGCTGGGCGAACAGCGCGGTCTGGATGCCGTGGAAGAGCCCCTCGAGCCAGCCGACCAGCTGGGCCTGCGCGATGCGCAGCTCGGCGTCGCTGGGGTTGTCGTCGGGGCCGAACGGCAGCGAGAGGCGGTCGAGCTCCTCGATGAGCTCCGGTGCCAGGCCGGACTCGAGCTCCTTGATGGAACGGGTGTGGATGTCGCGCAACCGGGCGCGCGAGGCCTCGTCGAGCGGTGCCGACCGCACCTCCTCGAGCAGCTGCTTGATCATGCTGCCGACACGCATGACCTTGGCCGGCTGCTCGATCAGGTCGGCCACCGAGGGCTCGCCGGGCTCGTCGACGCGTGCGATCGGCTGGCCGTCGGGACCGATGATGACCACGTGGCCGGGCTGCTGGCCGGCGTCTTCGGGCTGTTCGCTCATGGCAGCATTGTCCCCCCTAGGCCCGACGACGGGCGCTCGAGGAGGCCCCGTGCTGCACAGCTGGCTCACGCCGAAGGCGCAGGTGCGGCGCGTCGGCGAGCACGGCCACGGATCCTTCGCGATCGAGCCGATCGCGCCCGGCGAGGTGGTGGCGGCCTTCGGTGGCTTCGTGGTGACCGGCGGGCAGCTCGACGACTTCGACGAGGGCCGGGTGTCGCGCTCGATCCAGATCGCCGACGACCTGTACCTGCTGGCCTCGCCGGCGGTCGAGGACGGCGACCTCATCAACCACTCGTGCGACCCGACCTGCGGCCTGCTGGGCCAGACCGTGCTGGTCGCCCGGGAGCGCATCCAGCCCGGGGACGAGCTGACGTTCGACTACGGCACGTGCGACGCCAGCCCCTACGACGAGTTCGACTGCGCCTGCGGGGCCCCGCGCTGCCGTGGTCGGGTCACCGGTGACGACTGGCGCGACCGGGACTTCCAGATGCGGCACAACGGCTGGTTCTCGCCCTACATCGCCCGGCGGATCGCCGCCCAGCACGGCCGCCCGGGCGCCGGGCCCCTGTAGGCCCGCTCGCCGAGCAAGGCGTGCCTGAGCGGTTCGGCGCACCGCAGGGCGGGGCTGCGTCGTAGATTTCCTCCCGTGGCCGAGCTGGGCAACCCCTTCGAGGGCGACGACCCGACCGAGCCGCGCGTCGTCTTCCCGCGACGGCGGCTGTCCGCCCGCGACTCCCTGGCGGTCCGGATCCTCATCGCCGTGAGCTGCATCGCCCTGACCACCCTGCTCGTGTGGCTCGAGCGCGACGGCTACCGGGACACGGGCCAGGGCGACGAGATCAACGTCCTCGACGCGCTGTACTACGCGACCGTCACGTTGTCGACCACCGGGTACGGCGACATCACGCCGGTCTCGCCGGCCGCGCGTCTGGTCAACATCTTCGTTCTCACGCCCCTGCGCTTCGTGTTCCTGATCGTGCTCGTCGGCACGACCATCGAGGTGCTCACGCAGGCTGCCCGGCAACGGTCGCGGGTCAAGCGCTGGAGGAAGCACATGAAGCAGCACGTCGTCATCGTCGGCTTCGGGGTCAAGGGCCAGGCGGCACTGCGCTCGCTGCTGGCGCACGGCATCGACCCCAGCGGGGTCGTGGTGATCGCCAACGACCGCTACGAGGTGGCCGAGGCCACCCGCCGCGGGGTCGTGGGCGTGGTGGGTGACGCGCGCAACGAGCAGGTGCTGCGCGATGCCGGCGTGCAGTCCTCGCACCAGGTGATCGTGGCCGCCGACCAGGACGACACGGCGATCATGGTGACGCTGCGGGTGCGGGCGCTGGCACCGAACTCGACGATCGTGGCCGCCGCGCGGGAGGTGTCCTCGGCCGAGCTGCTGCGCCAGAGCGGGGCCGACCGGGTGATCGTCCACGCCGAGTCTGCGGGCAACCTGATGGGCCTGTCGATGCTCTCCGGCCACGTCGGGGAGATGGTCGAGGACCTGCTCGACATGGGCCGGGGCCTCGAGGTCATCGAGCGCGAGATCAGCCGGGGTGAGCTGGGCCTGGCCCCGGCCGACGTGCAGGCCGAGGGCGAGCTCGTGCTCGCCGTGGTGCGTGACGGGGTCATGCACCGGTTCGACGAGGGCGGCGTGCGGGTGTTCCAGCTCGGGGATCGGATCGTGGTGATCCGCCCGACCCCGCGGGAGCCGGCACCCGCCGCGGTGGTGCGGACCTAGCGGCGCTCAGTACCGGGGCAGCGGCCCGCTGGCGACGGCCGCGTAGAGCTCGGCCTCGTCCAGCGCGGTGAGCGCGTAGGTCATCGGCGCGTCGTCGTCAGCGGTGAGCCCGGTGAGGTCGAGCTCGGCACGGTTGCGCCACCAGGCGGTCGGGGCCGTGGCGTCGGCTGCGATCTCCACATGCTCGTCGAGGCGGCCGAGGTGCACCGAGCCGGCCGGCGGACGCTGGCCCGGCAGCACGCGGACGCGGTCGTCGGTGAGCCACACCGTCACGTCGCCACGGCGCTGCGCCAGGGCGGTCAGGTGGGCGGTGGCGGCGGGGGTCGCGGTCACGCGGGCGGGTGAGTCGACGTCGAACATGGCAGGGCGTCTCCAGTCAGCAGGTCCGGCGGGCGCCGGCGAGGCCCACCATGACCCGCCCTCGTGGCGCATTTCCAGCTACTGGCGGGTGTTACCGCGGGGTAGTTCCGGGGACCTCCTCGCGGCGCGGGGCGAGGGCGCACGACTTCGCCGAGCCGGCCGGCGATGCCCGGCTCGGCACCCCGCCGGGGTGGGGCCGGTCAACTTGACGCGCGCGTCAAGTTGACGCTAGCGTCAGGTTTCGTGCAGCCGGTCATGCGGACCTCGGTGGACCCCGGCTCGGAGACCTTCCGGGCCAATCGCGACGCGATGCTCGAGTCGCTCACGCAGGTGCAGCAGCTGCAGGCGGCGGTCGTCGCCGGTGGCGGTGCCTCGAACCCGGAGAAGGCCGCCAGGGCGGTGGCCCGGCATCGGGACCGCGGCAAGCTGCTGCCGCGCGAGCGGATCGCCGCCCTGCTCGACGCGGACAGCCCGTTCCTCGAGCTGTCACCGCTCGCCGGCTGGGGCTCCAAGGACGAGCTGGGCGTGGGCCTGGTCACCGGGATCGGGTGGGTGCAGGGCGTCGAGTGCCTCGTGAGCGCCAACGACCCCACGGTCAAGGGCGGCGCGCAGAGCCCGATGACGATGCACAAGGCGCTGCGCGCGATGGAGATCGCGAAGGTCAACCGGCTGCCGCTGGTGAACCTCACCGAGTCCGGCGGCGCGGACCTGCCCAACCAGGCCGAGGTCTTCGTGCCGGGCGGGGCGAGCTTCCGCAACCTCACGCAGCTCTCGGCGATGGGCATCCCGACCATCACGCTCGTGTTCGGCTCCTCGACCGCCGGTGGGGCGTACGTGCCGGGCATGAGCGACTACATCGTGATGCAGAAGCAGTCGGCGAAGGTGTTCCTCGCCGGGCCGCCACTGGTGAAGATGGCCATCAACGAGGACGCGGTCGAGGAGGATCTCGGCGGCGCCGAGATGCACTCCCGCGTCTCCGGCCTGTCGGACTACCTCGCCGACGACGAGCTCGACGCACTGCGGATCGGGCGCGGCATCGTCGGGCACCTCAACTGGCGCAAGCTCGGCCCGCCGCCACGGACCGCCCATCCCGATGGCCCAGCCCTGGACCCCGAGGAGCTGCTGGGCATCGCCAGCGCGGACGTGCGCATCCCGTTCGACGTGCGCGAGATCATCGCCCGGGTGGTGGACGGCTCCCGGTTCGAGGAGTTCAAGCCGTTGTACGGCTCGCAGCTGGTCACCGGCTGGGCGGAGCTGGCCGGGTACCCGGTGGGGATCATCGCCAACAACGGCATCCTGTTCAGCGAGGAGTCGCAGAAGTCCGCGCAGTTCATCCAGCTGTGCAACCGTCACGACACCCCCATCCTGTTCCTGCAGAACACGACCGGGTTCATGGTCGGCACCCGCTACGAGCAGCGGGGCATCATCAAGGACGGCGCGAAGCTCATCAACGCCGTGTCGAATTCGACCGTGCCGCACGTGACGCTCATGGTCGGTGCCTCGTACGGCGCGGGCAACTACGGCATGGCGGGCCGGGCGTTCAACCCGCGATTCGTCTTCACGTGGCCCAACCACCGCATCGCGGTCATGGGTCCCAAGCAGCTCGGCGGGGTGATGGAGATCGTCGCCCGGCAGAAGGCCGAGAAGCTCGGCATCCCGTGGAGTGACGAGCAGTTCGCGCCCATGCGCCAGGGCCTCGAGGACCAGGTCGAGCGCGAGTCGACCGCGCTCTACGCCACGGGGCGGGTGTGGGACGACGGGATCATCGACCCGCGCGACACCCGCACCGTGCTCGGCCTGGCCCTGTCGGCCATCCACAACAACGAGGTACGGGGGACGTCGAACTTCGGCGTCTTCCGGATGTGAGGCGCGTGATGGAGCAGCGAGCAGGCCAGGCCGACGTCGGCGTCGTCGATACCGCCGACGCCGTGTCGAGCATGGACGAGGCGAGCCCGGAGCGCCGGCGGATCCGGCGGATCCTCGTGGCCAACCGCGGCGAGATCGCCAGCCGGGTGATGCGCACCGCGAAGGCCATGGGCATCCAGACCGTGGCCGTGCACTCCGAGCCCGACGCGCGCGCGCCGTTCGTGGCCGACGCGATGTTCAGCGTGCCGCTGGGCGGCCGCACGTCGGCGGAGTCCTACCTCGACGCGGGGAAGGTGCTCGACGCCGCGCGACGGTCCGGCGCCGACGCCATCCATCCTGGGTACGGGTTCCTGTCGGAGAACCCCGAGTTCGCGCAAGCCGTGATGGACGCCGGCCTGGTGTGGATCGGGCCAACCCCCGCGCAGATGCGGGCGATGGCGCTCAAGGTGGAGTCCAAGCGGCTGGTGGCCGAGGCCGGTGTGCCGTTGGTTCCCGGCGCGGAGCTGGCCGCCGACGTCTCGGATGCCGAGCTCCTGGCCGCCGCCGAGCGGGTCGGCTTCCCGTTGCTGGTCAAGGCCTCGGCCGGTGGCGGCGGCAAGGGGATGCGCCTGGTCCGCGACGCGGCATCGCTGGTCGACGAGGTCTCGGCGGCGCGGAACGAGGCGCAGTCCGCGTTCGGTGACCCGACGGTGTTCCTCGAGCGCTACCTCGAGCGCAGCCGGCATGTCGAGGTGCAGGTGTTCGGCGACCGGCACGGCGGCGTGGTGCACCTCTTCGAACGCGAGTGCTCGATCCAGCGCCGGCACCAGAAGGTGGTGGAGGAGTCCCCCTCACCTGGTGCCACGCCGGCCACGCTCGGGGCCATGTACGCCGCCGCGGTCGCGGCCGCGCGCGCCATCGGCTACCACGGTGCGGGGACGGTCGAGTTCATCGTCGCCGGCGAGGGCGAGGCCCAGGAGTTCTACTTCCTGGAGATGAACACCCGCCTGCAGGTGGAGCATCCGGTCACCGAGGCGACGACCGGGCTGGACCTGGTCGAGTGGCAGATCCGGGTGGCGCGCGGCGAGCCGCTGCCGTTGGCGCAGGAGCAGATCACGCGCAGCGGGCACGCGATCGAGGTGCGGCTCTACGCCGAGGACCCGGCGAACGGGTACCTGCCCAACACCGGGCGCATCGAGTGGTTCGCCGATCCCGGGTGGCCGGACGTGCGGGTGGACTCAGGCGTGCGCACCGGCAGCGAGGTCTCGCCGTTCTACGACCCGATGCTGGCCAAGGTCATCGGCTCGGGCCCGACCCGCGAGGACGCGGCTGCCACCCTCGCCGAGTGCCTTGCGCACCTCGAGGTCGCCGGCGTGCGCACCAACCGGGAGTCGCTGGCGGCGATCCTGCGCTCCCCGGCGTTCCTCGCCGGCGACACCACGACCGCCTTCCTCGACGAGCACCCGGAGGTGCTGGCGCCCGCACCGCCTGCAGCTGAGCTGGCACACGCCCTCGTGGTGGGCGCCCTGGGCCTGGCGCACGCCGAGGCCCGCCATGCCCCGTGGGCCCGGCTGGCGCCGCTCGGGTGGCGCAACGTGCCGGCGGTGCCGGAGGTGCGCCGGTTCGCCGTCCCCGCCGCGGGTGGTGCCGAGGCGGTCGTCGAGGTACACGTGATGCGCGACAGGGCGGGGGCGTGGGCGGAGGTGGCCGGGCTGCCGGGCGTCGAGGAGCCCGTGCGCATCCGGGTCGAGGCGGAGTCCTTCGAGCTGCCGTGCGTCGTCAGCGCCCAGCTGGACGGACTCGGATCGCGCTGGTCCGCGCAGCGGGTCGGGCACTTCCTCATGATCGGCGGGCCGCAGCGCGTGCTGACCGTGCGGATCCTGCCCCCGTATCCGGACGCCTCCGAGCATGCCCACGACCACGGCCTGGCCACGCCGGTGCCGGGCACGGTCACGCAGGTGCTCGTGGCGGCTGGGGACGCGGTCAGTGCCGGTGACACCCTGGTGATCCTCGAGGCGATGAAGATGGAGCACCGCATCAGGGCCGACACCGACGGCGTCGTCGAGGAGATCCGCGTCGCGGTCGGCGAGTCCGTTGACGCCCATCACGTGGTGGCGGTCCTCGAGGAGCCGTAGGCGCCCCTACCTGCACCCGGCGTCCGGCTGATCCCCGGGCTGCCGGCTGCTCCCCGGACCCGTCGCGACGTCGCACGCCGCCCCGATTGCTCTGGTGCGTCGTCGCGCGCGGGAGCATGCTGGGGCCATGGGCAGCGCACCGGCCCAGCAGCTGGGCGAGCAGGACTCCGTGCATCCGACGACCTGGTGGCACGCGCTGGCGGACGGCCGAATCCAGTGCGACCTGTGCCCGCGCGAGTGCCGCCTGCACGAGGGGCAGCGCGGGCTGTGCTTCGTGCGCGCGCGGCAGGACGACGCGATCGTCTCGACGACGTACGGGCGCTCCTCGGGCTACTGCGTGGACCCGATCGAGAAGAAGCCGCTCAACCACTTCCTGCCCGGGTCCTCAGTGCTGTCGTTCGGCACGGCGGGGTGCAACCTCACCTGCAAGTTCTGCCAGAACTGGGACATCTCGAAGTCGCGCGACACCGACACGCTCGCGGCCGCCGCCATGCCGGAGGACATCGCGGCCGCTGCGCAGCGCCTGGGCTGTGCCAGCGTGGCCTTCACCTACAACGACCCCGTGATCTTCGCGGAGTACGCGATCGACACCGCGATCGCCTGCCGGGAGCGGGGCGTGCGGACCGTCGCCGTGACGGCCGGGTACATCAAGCCGGAGCCGCGCACGGTGTTCTACCGGCACATGGACGCGGCGAACATCGACCTCAAGGGCTTCACGAAGGAGTTCTACCACCGGATCTGCGGGGCGGACCTCGAGCGCGTGCTGGAGACGATCGAGTACGTCGCCACGAGCACCCGTACCTGGCTGGAGCTGACCACGCTGCTCATCCCCGGGCAGAACGACAGCGAGGCCGAGCTCGACGAGATGACGCGGTGGGTCGTGGAGCACTGCGGGCCTGACGTCCCCATGCACTTCAGCGCGTTCCACCCCGACTGGAAGATGCGCGACGTGCCAGCGACGCCCGCGGCCACGTTGCGCCGTGCCCGCGAGATCGCCCTGGCGAACGGGGTCCACCACGCCTACACCGGCAACGTCCACGACCGCGTGGGCGACACCACGGACTGTCCGGGCTGCGGCCAGCCCGTGATCGAGCGGGACTGGTACCGGATCCTCGGCTACCGGCTGGACGACGCAGGTCGCTGCCAGCGCTGCGGCACCCAGCTGGCGGGCGTGTTCGACGGCCCGGCCGGCACATGGGGCCAGCGGCGCCTGCCGGTCTCGATCGCGCAGGTGCTGCGATGAGCGCGCGGGCCGTCGCGGTCCGCAAAGGGCGGGCATGCGCAGTCAGTACGGTGCGCAACAACGACAGGGGGTCCTGATGCGGTGGCCAGGCGGCATGGCCCGGGCGGGCAGCCGGGTGCGCGAACCCGCGGTCGCGGGGCGGTTCTACGCGGGGGATCCCCAACGGCTCGCCGCTGAGGTGGACGCGCACGTGGCGCAGGCGCGGCTCGCCCTGGCTCGCCAGCGACGCGCGGAGGACGGCAGCCCATGGGCGCCCGAGCGGCTGGTCGCCGTGGTGGCCCCGCACGCCGGGCACATCTACTCCGGCCCCACGGCGGGGTTCGCGTACGCCACGATCGATCCGGCGGTGGTGCGCCGGGTCGTGCTGCTGGGCCCCGCCCATTTCGTGGCCATCGACGGGATCGGCACGTCCTCGGCCGCGGCCTGGCGCACGCCGCTGGGCGAGGTGCCCATCGACGGGGACCTGACCGCCGACCTGCGCGCGCACTTCGATTCGGTCGCGCCGGGCGACGATGCCCACGCCCCCGAGCACAGCCTCGAGGTGCAGCTGCCGTTCCTGCAGCGCGTGCTCGAGCCGGGGTGGACCCTGGTGCCGCTCATCGTGGGCGCCGACCTGCCGGACGAGACGGCGACCGTCATCGTCCGGTGCGCCGCCCTGCCCGACACCCTGGTCGTGGTGTCGACCGACCTCTCGCACTACCTCGACCACGAGTCGGCGATCGCGCGCGACGAGCGGACGATCGCCGCCGTCCTGCAGCGCTCCGCGGCCGGCATCGGCCCGCACGACGCCTGCGGCCGGTTCCCGCTGCGTGGGCTGCTCGTGGCCGCGGCGGCCAACGACTGGGATGTCGAGCTGCTCGACGCGCGCAACTCCGGCGACACCGCCGGCGACTGGGACCGCGTCGTGGGGTACGCGGCGTTCGCGGTCACCGGTCCGGCGGTGCAGGCCACGTCCGAGGCGCCGGACGTCGCCGTCGTGGCACCGCCTGAGGGGTTCACCGTCGCCCAGCGGGAGGCGCTGCTGGGCCTGGCCCGACACACGATCAGCGAGGCCCTGGCCAGTGGGCGGCGGCCCTCGCTGGACCCCGACGGGTGGGAGCCCGCCCTGCGCGAGCCGGGCGCCGCGTTCGTGACCCTGCGGTCGTCGGACGGGGAGCTGCTCGGGTGCATCGGGTCGCTCGCGGCGTACCGACCGCTGGTCGTCGACGTCGCCGAGCATGCCTACGACGCCGCGTTCCGCGACCCGCGGTTCGCCCCGCTCACCCCGGAGCGCGCGGCGGGCATGGTCATCGACATCTCGGTGCTCACCCCCGCGCGCCCGTTCCCGTGCGGCAGCTACGACGAGCTGGTGCGCAGCGCGCCCGTCGGGAGGGGTCTGACGGTCACGGCTGGTCGGCACCGGGCCACGTTCCTCCCGGCGGTCTGGGAGCAGCTGCCGGAGCGCGCGGCGTTCGTGTCCGCGCTGTGGCGCAAGGCCGGCATGGCGCCCCGAGCGTGGCCGCCCGGCCTCGAGCTCGAGGTCTACGACTCCGAGGAGTTCGCCGAGGGGGAGGTGCCGGGCTGAGACGCTGCAGGCGTCCCCGGCGGTTCGCTGGCCGGTGCCTCCCCGGACGTCGAGCCGCGGCAGGCCCAGCGCCATACTGCGGGCGTGACTGACCTCGCTGCGGGCCGCGCGCCGGTCCGGATCGGCAACTGCTCGGGCTTCTTCGGCGACCGCCTCTCCGCCGCGGCGGAGCTCGTGGACTCCCAGGAGATCGACGTGCTCACTGGCGACTGGCTCGCCGAGCTCACGATGCTGATCCTGGCCCGGCAGCGGATGAAGCACGGCGCCGGCTCCGGGTACGCCCGCACCTTCCTGACCCAGATGGAACAGGTGCTGGGCACCTGCCTGGACCGGGGGATCAGGATCGTGGCCAACGCCGGCGGCCTGGACCCCGCCGGGTGCGCCGACGCCCTGCGCGAGCTCGCCACGAACCTCGGCGTGACGCCGCGCATCGGGGTGGTCGCCGGCGACGACGTGCTCGAGGTCATCAAGGCAGATCCGGGCAGCTTCCCCAACGTCGACACCGGCGAGGCGCTGGGCAGCCGCATCATGCTCACCGCCAACGCCTACCTCGGCGGCGAGCCGGTGACCGCCGCGCTGGCGGCCGGAGCGGACGTCGTGATCACCGGCCGCATCACCGACGCCGCGCTGGTGATCGGGCCGGCAGCCTGGTGGCACGGCTGGTCGTACGCCGACGCCCGCGCGGGGGATCAGGAGGCGCTCGACCGGCTGGCAGGCGCGGTGGCGGCCGGGCATGTCATCGAGTGCGGCGCGCAGGCCACCGGCGGCAACTACAGCTTCTTCCAGGAGGTCCCGGCGTGGCCCGCCGGCTTCCCGATCGCGGAGGTCGCGGCGGACGGGTCGAGCGTCATCACCAAGCCGACGGGCTCCGGCGGGTTGGTCTCGGTCGGCACGGTCACCGCGCAGCTCGTGTACGAGGTCGCGGGCCCGGAGTACGCCAACCCCGACGTCACCGCACTGTTCGACACCGTCCAGCTGGCGCAGGTCGGCCCGGATCGGGTGGCCGTCTCCGGCGTGCGCGGCGCACCGGCGCCCGAGCAGCTCAAGGTGGCCGTGAACCTGTTCGCCGGGTACCGCAACGCGATGTCGCTGGTGCTCACGGGCTGCGACGCACGCGCCAAGGCGGATCTCGCCCTGCGGATGGTCACCGGCCTGGGGCTGGCCCAGGCGTTGGGGGACCCCGCGGCAGGCCGGCCCACCCCGACCCCGCGCGCGCTCGCGCAGGCCAGCACGCTCGACGTCCACGAGCTCCACGTGGCCCTCGACGACGTGGCCGCTGACGACCCGGCCACCACCGCGGCTGCGCAGGGGCACCTGCGGATCACGGTGAAGGACCTCGACCAGAAGAAGGTGGGTCGGCCGTTCACCGCAGCCGTCGTCGAGTCGGCGCTCGGCGCCTACCCGGGGATGTTCCCCACCGCGCCGCCCGGCGAGGGCAGCGCGTTCGGCATCTACTGGCCCACGCTCGTCGACCGCGACCGGGTAGCGGTGCAGGTCGCGGTGGATGGCGCTGCGGTGGAGCTGGCCGGGTCTGGCGAGAGGCAGGCGCCGGCTGGCCGGCAGGCGTCCGGGGCCGCTGGGGCGGCCGACGCGCTGGCGGTCCCGGGGCCCGAGACGTCCGAGCCAGGCACGCTGGCGGCCCCGGGGCCCGACGCGCTGGCAGCCCCCGAGCCCGGCGCGTCCGGGTCGCTCACGACGGCCGCCTGGGCTCCGGAGCCGGGGACACTGCTGGGGGCGATCGTGGGGGCTCGCTCGGGCGACAAGGGCGGCAACGCCAATGTCGGGGTCTGGATCCCCGAACCGGGCGTCGGTCCGAGTCGCGGGCTGGACGAGGCCGCGGTGGCGACGCGCTACGCCTGGCTCGCCGCGTGGTTGACACCCGAGCGGGTGCGCGCGCTGCTGCCCGAGGCCGCGGACCTGCCGGTGGACGTGCACCCGCTGCCGAACCTGCGCGCGGTGAACGTGGTGATCCGTGGGCTGCTGGGGCGTGGGGTGGCCGACTCCACCTCGCTGGACCCGCAGGCGAAGGGCCTCGCCGAGCACCTGCGGGCCCGGCGGGTCCCCTGACCGGGACTTGACGCTTGTGTCAACTTGACGCTAGCGTCAGGTTCCGTGAGCCCGCTGACCGCCCGAGGCCAGGCGACGCGGGACAGGCTCGTCGAGGCGGCTCGCAGCGTCTTCGCGGAGCGAGGCTTCGCCGGCACCCGGATGGGGGACCTCGCGGATGCGGCCGGGGTGGCGCACGGCACGGTCTACACGTACTTCGACACCAAGGAGGACGTGCTGCTCGCCGTGCTCGACGCGGTGCGCGCCGACCTCCACGCCGCGATGACGCTGCCGAACGTACGCGACCCCATCGTCCGCATCGAGGCCGCGAACCGCGCCTACCTGGACGGCTACCGCAGCCACGCGCAGCTGCTGCGCGTGGCACAGGAGGCCTCCGCCGGCGATGAGCGGTTCGCCGACGTGCTGCTGGACCTGCGTCGCACCCACGTGCAGCGCGTGGCGGCGGCCATCCGCAAGCTGCAGGCCGAGGGGCAGGCCGCACCAGACCTCGACGCCCACACCGCCGCGGCGGCGCTCTGCGGGATGGTCGAGGGGTTCGCCGCGCACTGGCTCGGCCGGGGCGAGGCGCACGACGAGGCGCTGGCCAACCGGACGCTCACGCAGCTGTGGGTCCGCGGCCTCGGGTTGCGGCCACGACCCCGTCACCTGCCCGCAGCACCCCTGCCCCCCGGTGCGGCGCGATCGGGCGCCGCCACCAACGGCCGGCGCCCCGCCCGGTCCGCGTCCCCCTCATCCCCCGCTTCCCCCGCCGCGTCCCGCCCAGCCCCTGCCGAGGAGCCCCGATGATCGAGTTCACCCGCGAGCACCACGAGTTCCGCGCCACCGTCCGGCGCTTCATCGAGACCGAGATCAACCCCAACGCCGACAAGTGGGAGTCCGACGGGATCTTCCCCGCCCACGAGCTGTTCCCGAAGGTCGGTGCGCTGGGCCTGTTCGGCCTCGAGGTCGACCCGGAGTTCGGCGGCCAGGGGGCTGACCACACGTTCACGCTCGTGCTGGGGGAGGAGCTCGGCCGCGCCGACATCGCCGGCGTCCCGCTGGCCATCGCCGTGCAGGCGACGATGTCGACCCCATCGCTGGCGAAGTACGGCACCGACGAGTTGAAGCGGGCCTACCTCGCGCCCGCACTGCGCGGCGAGCTGGTCACCTCGGTCGCGGTGAGCGAGCCGGATGCCGGCAGCGACGTCGCGGGCATCCGCACGAAGGCGGTCCGCGACGGCGACCACTGGGTCATCACCGGCCGCAAGATGTGGATCACGAACGGCACCCAGGCCGACTGGCTCTGCCTGCTCGCGCGCACCGTGGAGCCGGGGCAGGAGCCGCAGACTGGGTACCGCGGCATGAGCCAGATCATCGTGCCGACCGATGCCCCGGGGTTCTCGGTCGGGCGCAAGATCGAGAAGATGGGCAACCACTCGTCCGACACCGCCGAGCTGGTGCTCGACGAGGTGCGCGTGCCGGTCGCGAACACGATCGGGCGCATCGGCAAGGGCTTCCAGCAGCAGATGTCGCAGTTCCAGGACGAGCGGCTCATGGGCGCCTACATGGCCACCTCGGCGATGCGGCGGGCGATCGAGCGCACCGGTGAGTACCTCAAGGTGCGCGAGGCGTTCGGCGAGCCGCTCATCAACAACCAGTACCTGCGGTTCCGGCTGGCCGAGCTGGCCGCCGAGGTCGACCTGCTCACCACGTACAACTACGCCGCGGCCGAGCGGTACGCGGCTGGCCAGGACGTCACGAAGATGGCGACCATCGCCAAGTTCAAGACCGGGCGGCTCGCCCGCGAGGTCGCGGACACTGCGGTGCAGTTCCACGGCGGCATGGGATACGCGGAGGAGCACTGGCCCGCGCGGTACATGCGCGATTCCCGGCTCATCTCGATCGGCGGCGGCGCCGACGAGGTGATGCTGCGCGTGATCGCGATGCTCGAGGGCTGGGAGCGGCTGGCGTGAGCGAGGGTGGGGCGGGCGAGGGTACGGCGCGCACGGATGGGGTTGCCGGGGAGGTCGCCGTCGATGCCGGGGCGGCGCGCGAGGTGCTCCTCGAGGTGGCGTCCGGTGTCGCCACGATCACCCTGAACCGCCCGGACAAGCGCAACATGCTCACGGGCAGTGGGATGGGCCAGCTCGCGGCGTGCCTCCGGGCCGCGGGCTCTGATGAGGCGGTGCGCGTCATCGTGCTGACCGGCTCGGGCAACACGTTCTGCTCCGGCGCCGACCTCTCGGCGGCGTCGTCGGCCGATGCGTCGTCGTTCACCGGCTCCGGGCCGGCGGCGCTGGTGGCGGTGCTCGAGGCGATGCTGGACAACCCGAAGCCCGTCATCGC
>DASVBK010000236.1:0-8241 GCA_036375875.1 Candidatus Nanopelagicales bacterium | reverse complement strand
GTCGCGCACCGACACGACCCGCACCGACAGGGCCCACACGGACGAGGCCCGCACGGGCAAGGCCCGCACGGGCAAGGCTCACGCGGAGGCGTCGCGCACCGACACGACCCGCACCGACAGGGCCCGCACGGGCAAGGCCCGCACGGGCAAGGCCCGCACGGGCACGGACGGGCGGGACTCGACGGGGCAGCGGTCGTCGAGCAGCTCGCGTGCTGCTGCCTGATCAGGAGCTGGGGCACGTCCCCGCACGTGACGCCGCCGGAGACCCCGGCGGCGTCACCCGTCTGAGCCGTGGGGGTGTCACGTGTCTGAGCCGTGGGGGTGTCACGTGTCTGAGCCGCCGTGGGGCCAGCAGGGCCCTTCACCTGCTTCCGGATCAGGGGTGTGGCCTGCTCGGGCGCGATGGGGGGACCGGCAGGGGGCCGCCCATGCTCGACACGCCGAACGGCACGACGCGGGCGGGTCGAAGGTCCCGGTGCTGGACCGCCGATAGGGCCGCGGGTACCCCTCGGTAACCATGGCGCGGGGGCTGCCCAGCACGCGAACGGGATTTTCCTGAGGGTTCCCTCATGTGCGACCATGGTCCGGCAAACATGAGGCTTTGCTCATAAATGCCGGGGGCACGACCGGAAGGTGCACGTCATGGATCGCTGGACCACCCACACCGAGGCGCAGGCCGAGGCCACGCGGACGGCTGCGGCCCTGGCCGAACGGCGCACCGCGCTGCCGGGCAGCCTGGCCGCGGAGCTGGCTGCCGGTGCGCGTCCCACGATGCTGCTGGTGCCGGGCGTCGACCCGGCCTGGCCGGTGGCGCTCGACCAAGCGCTCGTCGGCCGGCCCGCGCTGGCCTCGTGGCTCGACGCGGTGCTCGGCGAGCTGGACCGCTGGGCGCGGACCACCGACGCCCTGGCGCTGGGGGCGTTCCCCGACGGCTTCACGGCGGTCGCCCGGCCGGTCGGGGAGCCGTCGGTCGTCTCGGCCGCACGTGCCGCCAGTGCCCCGTTCACCATCCTCGGCGCCCTGCTGGCGGACCTGGCCTGGCTGCAGGCGCTGGAGGCCGAGGGTCTGGGCCGTGTGCTCGACCAGCCCGCCACGACGTGGGCCGGGCACAGTGCCGGCGTGCTGGCCGCCTGGGTCGCCGCCGGGGAGCGGGACGCCGCCGGCCTCGTGCCGGTGGACCGTGCCGTGGCCGCCGCCCGGGTCGCCGCGGTCATGGGGGTCCATGCCGGGCGCCACCCCTGGTCGGCCCCGGTCGCGGCCCTCGAGGCCGCACTGGCCGGCGACGAGGACGCTGCCACCCCCATGGTCGCGGTCTCCGGCCCGCGCACGGGGCGCCTCGAGGCGCTGCTCGCCCAGCTCGCCGACGTGCACGGTGGCGAGGTCGTCATCGCGCTGCGCAACGGCCCCACCCGCCACGTGCTCGCCGGGCGCCCCGCGGCCCTGGCCGCCGTGCGTGGCCGGCTGGACGGCATCGCCCGCCGCGAGGCCGAGCGCCGCGCCAGTGGCCGCCTCGGCGGCACCCCGTTGACGTTCACATGGGAGCCGCTGGCCAGTGGCGCGCCCTTCCACCATCCGGCCCTGGGTGCATCGGCCGAGTCGGCGGTTGCGCAGTGCCACGCGCTGGGCCTCGCGCTGGCCCCCGCGCGGGGCACCGTCCTGGACCCGGCGACGGGCGCCGCCGTGGACGCCGGGGACCCCCTCGCCGCGATCGTCCACTCGATCCTGGCCCGCCCGCACGACTGGGCCAGCACCGTCACCGGTGCGTGCGTCCAGGGCTCGGTGGCGCTCACGGTGAGCCCGCTCGGCGCGCTGGCCCGCTCGAACGCTGGCGTGCTCGCCGGCCGCGGCGTGCTCGCGCTCGACGCGGCTGACCCCGAGGGCCGTGCGGCGCTGTTCACCCCCGGGGCGGCCCCCGCCGTGCCGCAGCCGTGGCGCGCGCACGCCCCGCGGGTGGTCCGCGGCCCCGGCGGCCAGCTGCGCCTGGACAACCGGCACACCCGGCTGGCGGGCCGCTCGCCCATGGTGCTGCCGGGCATGACCCCGACCACGACCGAGGCGCCGATCGTGGCGGCGGCCGCCAACGGCGGCCACGTGGCGGAGCTTGCCGGTGGCGGGCAGGTCAGCGAGCGCATCTTCAGCGAGCGCCTGCGCGAGCTCGGCGAGCTGCTGCTGCCCGGCCAGGAGGTCGTGCTCAACGCGATGTACCTCGACCCCTACCTGTGGGGCCTGCACGTGGGCCGAGAGCGGCTCGTGCAGCAGGCCCGCGCCGCCGGGGCGCCGATCTGCGGCGTGACCATCTCCGCCGGCATCCCCGAGCCCGACGAGGCGCTGGCCCTGCTCGACGAGCTGCACGGCCTGGGCATCTGGCTCAACGCGTTCAAGCCCGGCACGGTGGCCCAGGTGGGCCAGGTGCTGGCGATCGCCGAGCGCACCGAGCACCCGGTCTGGATCCATCTCGAGGGCGGCATCGCGGGCGGCCACCACTCGTGGGAGGACCTCGACGAGCTGCTCCTGGCGACGTACGCCCGCATCAGGGGACACGACAACGTGGTCCTCGCCGTCGGTGGCGGCATCGGTGACCCCGCCCGGGCGGCCGAGCTGCTCACCGGCCGGTGGTCGACGGCGCACGGTGCCGCGCCCATGCCGGTGGACGCCGTGCTGCTCGGGACCGTCACGATGGCTGTCGCCGAGGCTGCAACGTCGCCGGCCGTGAAGGCCGCGCTGGTCGCCGCACCAGGGCACGACGACTGGGTGGCCCGCGGCGCGGTCGCCGGGGGCACCACCTCCGGGCGCTCCGGCCTCGACGCCGACATCCACTACCTCGACAACAGCGCGGCGCGCGCGGCCAGGCTCCTCGACGAGGTGGCCGGTGACGCCGGCGCCGTCGCCGCCCGACACGACGAGATCGTCGCCGCGCTGGCAGCCACCGCGAAGCCGTGGTTCGGCGACCTCGAGGCGATGACGTACGCCGAGCTGCTCGAGCGCTTCGCCGCACTCACCGCGCTCGGCCGCCACCGCCGCTACGACGACGGCGCGTGGCTGGATCCGAGCCACCGCAGCCGGTTCGTCGCGCTGCTGCAGCGCGCCGAGGCGCGGCTGCACCCGACCGACAGCGGCCCCATCCCGACCCTGTTCGACGACCCCGCCAGCGTGGACACCCCGACTGCGGCGATCGCAGCGCTCCTCGAGGCGCACCCCAGTGCCAGCACCGCCCTGCTGCACCCGGCCGACGTGGCGTTCTTCCTCTCCGTCTGCCGGCGGCCCGGCAAGCCCGTGCCGTTCGTGCCGGTGATCGACGCCGACGTGCGGCGCTGGTACGCCTCGGACTCGCTGTGGCAGTCGCACGACGATCGCTACGCCGCCGACGAGGTGCTCGTGATCCCCGGCCCGGCCGCCGTGGCCGGCATCACCCGCGCCGACGAGCCGGTGGCCGAGCTGCTCGACCGCTTCGAGGCCGCCGTCGTGGCTGCGCTCATGGCCGACGGCGTGCTGCCCGCGGACGCCCCGGCGTTCCGGCGCGTCCCCGACGGCGCCCCCCGCACCCAGAGCGAGGACCTGCTGCTCGCCGCGCTGGCGGCGCCGACCTGGACCTGGCTGGGGAACCCGCGGCGCAACCCGCTGCACCGCCTCGCGCCAGCCCGCGACTGGGCGGTGGACCTGGTGCGAGCCACCGTCGGCGACGCCGGCGAGGCCGCGACGCTCACGCTGGACGGTGACGGCCTGGCCCTCACGCTCACCTGGCCCGACCTGGGGCTGCCCGGCGACGGCCGGGTGACCCTGCCCATCGAGGCGAGCGTGCACGCCGGCACGATCGGCTTCGCGGTGACCGAGGCCGGCCTGGCCGGCGCCGGCGGCGCCCTGCTGGAGATGTTCGCCGGCGGCACCGACGCGCCGACCGATCCGGGCACCCTGGCCAGCGCCCACGCCGCGACGGTCGGCGCCGCGGCGCCGTTGCCGGATCGCGTCATGACCGCGCTGTGGCCCCGGACGTTCGCCGCCCTGGCCGAGGCGGGGCTCTCGGCCGCCGTCTTCGACCTGGTGCACCTGCGCCACGACCTGGTGACCGACACGGCGGCCGCGGGCGAGGCGCCGCGTGCCCTGCCGCCGATGGTCACCCGCGCTGACGGTGGCCTGGTGCTCACCGTCGACGCCGTGGCCGACGGCGTGCGGATCACCGACCGGTTCCTGGTGCGCCGCGCGGCCGTGGACGCTGCGATCCCCGCAGCCGTTGCTGCGGCGCCACGCGCCGGCGTCGCCGCCACGCCGCCGCGCACGCTGGGCACCCGCACCGTCCTGGCACCGAGCCGCCTGGAGTCCTTCGCCACCGTGAGCGGCGACCCCAACCCGATCCACCGCAGCGACCTGCTCGCTCGGCTGGTGGGACTGCCCGGCCGGATCGTGCACGGCATGTGGACCTCGGCCGCCGCGACCAGCGCGGTGCTCGACCTGGCCGCCGATGACGACCCCACGCGGCTGCGCGGGTGGTCCACCAGCTTCGTGGCGCCCGTGCTGCCCGGGCAGGAGGTGACGTTCACCGTCCGGCGCACCGGCATGCACCGGGGCGCGCAGGTGCTCACGGTGGAGGCCACGACCGCGGACGGCGTGGTCGCGCTCGGCACCGCCGAGGTGGCGGGGCCACGCACCGCGTACGTGTTCCCCGGGCAGGGCATCCAGGCCCAGGGCATGGGGATGGACGGCTACGCCCGCTCCGCCGCCGCACGCGGGGTGTGGGACCGCGCCGACCGGATCACGCGCAAGCGGCTCGGCTTCTCGATCCTCGAGGTGGTCCGCGACAACCCGACCAGCATCGATGCGGCCGGCACCACGTTCAAGCACCCCGCCGGCGTGCTGCACCTGACCCAGTTCACCCAGGTGGCGATGGCCACGCTGGCCGCCGCGCAGGTCACCGAGCTGCGCGAGGCCGGCACCTGGGACCCCACCGCCGCCGTGGCCGGCCACTCCGTCGGCGAGTACAACGCGCTGGCCGCCTCGGCCAGCGTGCTGCCGCTCGGCGCGGTGATCGAGCTGGTCTTCGCCCGCGGCATGGCGATGCACGGCCTCGTGCCCCGCGACGCCGAGGGCCGCTCCGACTACCGGCTGGCGGTGATCCGCCCGCACCTGGTCGGCCTCACGCACGCCCAGGCCGAGGCGCTCGTCGCCGAGGTCTCGGCCGAGACCGGCGAGCTGTGCGAGATCGTCAACCACAACCTGCGGGGCAAGCAGTACGCCGTGGCCGCCACGGTCGGCGCGCTGGCGGAGCTCGCCGCGCGGTTGGGCCCGGGCACACCGGGCCGCCCGCCCCTGCTCGAGGTGCCCGGCATCGACGTGCCGTTCCACTCCCGGGCGCTGCGCGACGGGGTGCCCGGCTTCCGGGCCCACCTCGAGGCGAAGATCCCCGCGCCGCTCGAGGTCGACGCCCTGGTCGGGCGCTACGTGCCCAACCTGTACCCGGTCGCCTTCCGGTTGGACCGCGCGTACGTCGAAGGCGTGCACGAGGTCTGCGGCTCCGACGTGCTGGCCGGGCTGCTGGCCGACTGGGAGGCCGCGAGCGCCGACCCCGCGGCCCTGGCCCGCACCCTGCTCATCGAGCTGCTGGCCTGGCAGTTCGCCTCGCCGGTGCGCTGGATCGAGACGTTCGAGCTGCTCACCACTCCCACCGAGCAGGGTGGCCTGGGCGTGGCGCGCATCGTGGAGGTCGGCGTCGGCACCGCACCCACCCTGGCCAACCTGGCCAAGGGTGCGCTGGCCCTGCCGAGCCACCGGGGCACCCGCCCGGTGGTCGCCAACCTCGAGCTCGATGCCGAGGCGCTGCTGGCCAAGGACAGCGATCCCGAGGTCGTCGTCCAGGACGTGGCCGAGGCCGAGGAGGCCCCCGCGGAGCAGTCCCCCGCCGAGGTGGCCCCGGCCCACATGGCGGCGGCTCCCGCGGCCCCCGCCGTTCCGGCCGGAGGCGTCACCGACGTGGCGGACCTGCCCGTCGACCACGCGACCGCGCTGCGCGCCCTGCTGGCCCTGCGGGCCGGCGTGCGCGTCGAGCAGCTGGGCGACGACACCGTCGACGCCCTGGTCGAGGGTGCCTCGAGCCGGCGCAACCAGCTGCTCATGGACCTGGGCAAGGAGTTCGGCGTGCCGGCCATCGATGGGGCGCACGAAGCGCCCCTGGCGGTCCTCACCGAGACCCTGGTCGAGCGCTCCCGCGGCTACCGCTACCCGGGTCCCGTGCTGGCCCCGGCCGTGGATGCCGCGCTCACCGCGGCCCTCGGGCCGCTGGGCTCGGCGGCGCCCGCCGTCGCCAAGCGGGTGACCGGGCACTGGGGCCTCGGCGGGGGCTGGACGGCCCGCGCCGCCCTGGCCCTGGCGCTGGGCACCCGCGAGGGCGCCAGCCGCCGCGGTGGCGACCTGCGCACCCTCGAGGCCGGCAGCGCCGAGGCCCTCGTCGACGCCGCCGTCACCGCGGCGGGCGCCGAGGCCGGCTTCGCCCTGGCGCCGGCTGCTGCTGCCGCCACGGGTGGTGGCACGGTCGACGCCGCTGCCGTGCACGAGCTGCGCGAGCACGTCGAGGGGCTGCTCGCTGAGCAGGCCGAGGCGATGCTGGCCGGCCTTGGCCGGGTCGCCGCTGCCGACGAGCCCGAGGACCAGCGCGCCGCGCTCGCGCGCCTGGCCCTGCTCGAGGCCGAGCACGGGCCGGCCGCGCTCGTCGCTCCGGCCTTCGACGCCCGGCGCCACGTCCTGCTGGATTCGGCGACCGCCTGGGCTCGCGCGGACGTCGATCACCTCGTGCAGGGGGCGTTGGCGACCGAGGCCGCCGGCGGGCAGCCCGATCAGGACCCTGCGCTGCTGGCACTGGTCGACCAGGTGGCGCTGCATCGCGACGCCGACCTCCGCATCGGCCAGCAGCTGGAGCTCGCCCATGCGCGGGCCACCGCCACGGGGGCGTCGGCGACTGCCGCGCTGCTCGCCCGGACGCTGACCTCCGACCCGCGCGGCGTCGACGCCGCGGGGCTGGCCGGGCTGCGCGAGGTGCTCGCCGACGGGCCGCAGGCCGAGGCCCTGGCCGCTGCCGAGGCACTCGTCGCCAGCCCGGGGACGTTCGCCGACGAGGTGGCGCTGGTCACCGGTGCGTCGCCCGGCTCGATCGCCTGGGCGGCCGTGGCGCACCTGCTGCGCGGCGGCGCCACGGTGGTGCTCGCCACCACGAACGACACCCCGGAGCGCATCGAGGCGTATCGGGACCTCGAGCGCCGCTGGGCGGGTCCGGGTGCCGTGCTGCACGTGGTGCCCGCGAACCTCGCGTCGTTCGCCGACGTCGACGCGCTGCTCGAGTGGTGCACGACGCCGACCGTCGAGCAGGTCGGACCGACCACCCGCGAGGTGAAGCCCGCACTCCTGCCGACGTTGCTGCTGCCGTTCGCGGCCGCACCGGCCGGCGGCGAGCTGCCCGACACCGGGTTCGAGGCCGAGCACACGCTGCGGCTGCTCCTGCTGGGCGTCGAGCGACTCATCGGCCGGCTGGCCGAGCGGATCGGCGCGGCGCGGCGCCGTCCGGTCACCGTCGTGCTGCCATGCTCGCCGAACCACGGCACGTTCGGTGGCGACGGCAGCTACGGCGACGCCAAGGCGGCCCTGGAGTCGATGGTCAACCGCTGGCACGCCGAGCGCACCCGCTGGGGCGCGCACACGCGCCTGGTGGGCGCCCAGATCGGCTGGGTCCGGGGTACCGGGCTCATGGCCGGCAACGACCGGGTGGCCGGGCACCTCGAGCGGGCGCTGCGCATCACCACGTTCTCGGCCGACCAGATGGGCGCGCTCATCGCCGCCCTGGCCACGCCCGGGTTCGCCCAGCAGGCAGCCGAGGCGCCGCTGCAGGTGGACCTCACGGCCGGCCTGGCCGGGCGCACCGACCTGGCCGACGCGCTGGCCGAGGCCGTGGCGGAGGCGACCGCCGAGGTGGCCGCCGACGAGGCCGCGGGCGATGAGCCCGCCACCGTCGACGCCCTGCCCAACCTGCCGGCCGCGCTGCGCGAGGCGCGCTGCGAGCCGGCCCCCGGGACCACCCCGGCCGGCCACACCCAGCCGCGACTGGCGGCCGAGGACATGATCGTGCTCGTCGGCATCGCCGAGTACGGGCCCTGGGGCGGGTCGACGACCCGCCTCGAGGCCGAGCACGGAGCCCTCTCGGCGGCCGGCGTGGTCGAGCTCGCCTGGCGCTGTGGCCTCATCGAGTGGGACGCCAGCGCGGGC
>DASVBK010000277.1:0-16641 GCA_036375875.1 Candidatus Nanopelagicales bacterium | reverse complement strand
CGGAGAACGTCGACATGTGCTGCTGCACGAGCAGCGTCGTCGGGACGAGGATCGCCACCTGCTTGCCGTCCTGCACGGCCTTGAACGCCGCCCGCACGGCGATCTCGGTCTTGCCGTACCCGACGTCGCCGCAGACGAGCCGGTCCATCGGGACCACGTTCTCCATGTCCGCCTTGACCTCGTCGATGCACGACAGCTGGTCCGGCGTCTCGTTGTAGGGGAACGCGTCCTCGAGCTCGCGCTGCCAGACCGTGTCGGCTCCGAACGCGTAGCCGCGGCTGGCCATCCGCGCGGCGTACAGGCGGATGAGCTCTCCCGCGATCTGGCGCACCGCCTTGCGTGCACGGGCCTTCGTCTTCGTCCAGTCGGCGCCGCCCAGACGGTGCAGGCTGGGCGACTCGCCGCCGACGTAGCGGGTCACCTGGTCGAGCTGGTCGGTGGGCACGTAGAGCCGGTCGCCGGGCTGCCCGCGCTTGGCCGGCGCGTACTCGACGACGAGGTACTCGCGCGTCGCGCCGGCGACCGTCCGCTGCACCATCTCGACGTACCTGCCGACGCCGTGCTGCTCGTGCACGACGTAGTCGCCCGCCTTGAGCTGCAGCGGGTCGATGGTCTGCCGGCGCCGCGTGGGCATGCGACGGCTGTCACGCGTGGTGGAGCGCTGTCCCACGAGGTCGGTCTCGGTGAGCACCGCGAGGCGGAGCGAGGGCGCGACGAAGCCGTGCTCGAGCCCACCCGTGACGACGGTGACGACCCCCGGCTCGGGGGCGGAGTCGAGGGCGTCCACGAGCCGGACGGCGAGACCATCCCCACGCGCGGACTCCGCGACGCGCTCGGCCGTGCCGTGCCCGGCGGTCACGAGCACGACGGACCAGCCGTCCCGCACCCAGTCGCCGGCCTGCGCGAACGCCTTCGCCGTCTCGCCGCGGTAGCTCTCGGCCGCACGCACGTCGAGCGTCAGCCGGTCGATCGCGTCGGGGTGCAGCGTCGCGGCGTCGACGTCCTCGTCGGAGACGTCGCCCCCGAACGGCGAGACGGTCCACCACGGGATCCCGCGGGTGAGGGCGGCGCCCCGGACGTCGCCGACCGAGCGGTACGCCGCGGCGCGCAGGTCGATCGGGGTGCGGTTGCCCGCGGCCGCGTTGTGCCAGGACGCCTCGAGGAACTCCTCGCTCGTCGCGACGAGGTCGTGCGCCCGGGTCCGCACCCGTTCTGGGTCGCACACGAGCACCACGGCACCGGCGGGCAGCAGGTCGACGAGGAGCTCCATGCCGTCGGCGAGCACGGGCGCGAGCGCCTCCATGCCCTCCACGGCCGTCCCGTCGGCGAGCCGGTCGAGCAGGTCGAGCAGCTCGGGGTGCTCGGCGGCGAGGGCACGGGCCCGAGCGCGCACCTCGTCGGTGAGGAGCAGCTCTCGGCAGGGCGGCGCCCACAGGCCGCCCTCGGCGACCTCGAGGGATCGCTGGTCGACCACCTTGAAGTAGCGGATCTCCTCGACGGTGTCGCCCCAGAACTCGAGGCGCACGGGGTGCTCCTCGGTCGGCGGGAAGACGTCGAGGATGCCGCCGCGCACCGCGAACTGGCCGCGCTTCTCGACCAGGTCGGTCGGCGAGTAGCCGATGCCCACGAGGGCCGCGGCGAGCTCCTCGGGTGCGATCGTGGTGCCCTGCTCGACCCGCACCGGGGACAGGTCGCCGAGTCCGATGACCAGGGGTTGCAGCAGGGCGCGGATCGGCGCCACGACGAGGGCCAGCGGGCCGGTCGATGGGTCCTCGGGATCGGGGTGCGCCAAGCGGCGCAGCACGGCCAGCCGGCGGCCCACCGTGTCCGCGCTCGGGCTCAGCCGCTCGTGCGGCAGCGTCTCCCAGGCGGGCAGCACCGCGACCCGGTCGGGTGGCAGCAGGCTCGTGGCAGCGGCAGCGAGGTCGTCGGCCTGGCGGCCCGTCGCCGTGATGGCGAGCACGAGGCGGCGCTGGGCGAGCGCGGCAGCGAGGAACGGGTAGCTGGCCGGTGGGGCCAGGACGCCGCCCTCCGGGGCCTCGGCACGGGTGGCGGCGGCGAAGGCGGGGTCGGTGAGCAGGCCGTGCAGGAGTCCGGAGCAGTCCATGATCGCCGGTCATTCTCCCACTGCGCGCGGCTACGCTCCCCCGCGAGGACAGGGGTGCCGGATGCGACTGACGGTGGTGGGGGGCGGCTCCACGTACACGCCCGAGCTGGTCGACGGCCTGGCCCGGCTGGCCGACCGCGTCCCGTTCACCGAGCTGGTCCTGGTCGACCCGGACCGCGCCCGGCTCGCCGTGGTCGGCGGGTTCGCCGATCGGCTGCTGGCCGCGCACGGCTCGGCGGTGCGGCTCACGCTCACCGACGACCTGGCCGCGGGCGTCAGCGAGGCCGCGGCGGTCCTGCTGCAGCTGCGGGTCGGTGGCCAGCAGGCCCGTGCCGGGGACGAGACCTTCCCCCTGCACTGCGGCTGCGTCGGGCAGGAGACCACCGGCGCTGGCGGCCTGGCCAAGGCCCTGCGCACGGTTCCCGTGGTGCTCGACATCGCCCGCGTGGTGCGCGAGCGCGCCCTGCCGGACGCCTGGATCGTCGACTTCACGAACCCGGTCGGCATCGTGACGCGTGCGCTGCTCGATGACGGCCACCGGGCCGTCGGGCTGTGCAACGTGGCGATCGGGTTCCAGCGGCTGTTCGCGCAGTGGCTGGCTGTGCCCGCGGACGCGGTGGCCCTGGACCACGTGGGCCTCAACCACCTCACGTGGATCCGCGCGGTCACCGTGGCAGGCGCCGACCGACTGCCCCAGCTGCTCGCCTCGCACGGCGCCGAGCTCGCCGAGCGGATCGAGCTGCCCCGCCCGGTGTTCGACCTGGTCGGCGCCGTTCCCTCGTACTACCTGCGCTACTTCTACGCGCACGACGCGGTGGTCGACGAGCTGCGGCGCACCGGGACGCGCGCCGACGAGGTGCTGCGCATCGAGCGCGAGCTGCTCGACCTGTACGCCGATCCGGCGCTCACCGCCAAGCCCGACCTGCTGGCCCAGCGCGGCGGTGCGTACTACTCCGAGGCGGCCGTGGCACTGCTGGCCTCGCTGCTCGGCAGCGGGTCGCCCCAGCGGCACGTCGTGAACCAGCGCAACGGCGGACTGCTGCCGTTCCTGCCGGAGCGCGCCGTCGTCGAGCTCCCGGCGATGGTCGACGCCGCCGGGTTGCACCCGGTGCCGATCGCACCGCTGGACCCGCAGCTGGCCGGGCTGGTTGGCCACGTCAGCGCCTACGAGGAGCTGGCGCTCGCCGCCGCGCTGCACGGCGGCCGGCAACGGGTCGAGGCCGCGCTGCTGGCCCATCCGCTCGTGGGGCAGGTCGACCTCGCGGTGCGGCTCGCGGACCTGCTCATCGCAGGGAACACCGAGCACCTGGCCTGGGCGCGCTGAGGTGCCGGCCGAGGGTTGCGTCGTCGGGGTCGACGGCGGGGGCAGCAAGACCCATGCGGCGGTGGCCGACCTCGCCGGCCGCGTGCTCGGCGAGTCCGTCGAGGTCGGCTCACCGCACACCGCGCTGGGGTTCGCCGGCGCCGCTGCCGTGGTGGACCGCGCCGTCTGGGCGGCGCTGGCCGCTGCCGGCGTCGCACCAGCGGCGGTGCTCCACGCCGGCTGCTACCTGTCCGGCGTCGACCTGCCGGAGGAGGCCGCCGCCCTGACGGCCGAGCTCGCCGCGCACCCCTGGACCGACGCCGGCCTCACCGTCGACAACGACGTGCTGGCGGTGCTGCGGGCTGGCACGCAGTCGGCCGACGCCGCGGCCGTGGTGTGCGGCACCGGGATGAACGCCGTGGCGGTGCGCGCCGACGGCGCGCGCGCCCAGCTGCTGGCCATGGGTGCCCCGTCGGGTGACTGGGGCGGCGGGCTGGGCCTGGCCGACGAGGTGCTCTGGCACGCCGCGCGCGCCGAGGACGGCCGCGGACCGGGGACCGCACTGCGGGAAGCGCTGCTGGGGTGGACCGGCGCTGCCAGCGTGCGGGAGCTGGCCATCGAGGTCGCCGGCGGTCGGCGCCGCACGACCGCGTGGGTCGACCGCGTCCCCGAGGTGCTGGCGCTGGCCCGCGCGGGCGACGACGTGGCCCGCGCCCTGGTGCAGCGGCAGGGGGTGGAGATCGCGACCTGCGCGGCCGCCGTGCTGGCCCGCCTCGGGCTGGCCGCCCGACGGGTGCCGGTCGTGGTCGGCGGCGGGATCGGCACGAGCGGGGATGCCCAGCTGGAGGCGGCCATCCGGGCCGGCCTGGCTGAGCGCGCGCCGCTGGCCGAGCTCGTGGTCCTGCGCACGTCCCCGGTGCTGGGCGCGGTGCGCCTGGCGCTGGCGTCCCTCAGTCCACCCAGTGGCGCGCCAGCACGTCGGCGATCGCCGGGTGCGCGATGAGCACCCCGCCGGCGGTCGGCGGCATCTGGTTGAAGCGCTGGGTCGGGCCGATCGCGACATAGCCGCGCGCGAGGGCGCAGGCATAGGGGGCGGCGAGGTCCCACTCGTTGAGCCCGCCGCTGTGCAGGTACGCCTCGGCGCGGCCGGCCATCACCTCGCCGAGCTTCGCCCCGACCGAGCCGACGTGCGCCCTGTCGATGCCGTGCGGGTGGATGCCGCCGGTGACGAGCTCGGCGGATGCCGCGCGCAGCAGCTCGTCCATGCCGACCGGCGGCCGCGAGCGCGAGATGGCGATGCGCAGCGGCCTGCTCGTGGGCAGCGGCGCGGGCCCCGCACCGGCCTCGTCCGTGCGCCAGGTCTCGCCGAGCGCAGGCACGTCGACCGCGGCGTCGGTGACCGCGCCGGCGCCGTCGGGCCCCGCCGCACGTTGCCACAGCGCCACGTGGACGGCGAAGTCCGTGCGGCCCTCGCCGAACTCGTCGGTGCCGTCGAGCGGGTCCAGGATCCAGACCCGGTCGGCGGTCAGCCGCGCTGCGGGGTCCGGGGCCTCCTCGGAGAGGATGGCGTCCTCGGGGCGGGCCACGGCCAGGGCGTCGGCGAGCAGCTGCTGGGCGCGCTGGTCACCGGCGTCCATGAGGGCGCGGCGACGGCCGGGGAGGTCCACCGGGCCGAAGCCTGCGCGCAGCTCGAGCAGGGTGCGCCCGGCCGCCCGGGCCAGGTCGGCGGCCAGGGCGACGTCGCTGCGGGGGTCGATGGGCGGCGCTGCGGTCACGGTGGCATCCTCGCAGCCCGCCCGGGAACGCGCGGGCCCCGGCCGCCCTCAGCGGTTGAACCGGTTCTGGGCGGCGGCCATCCCCTCGCGGATGAGCAGCTCGACGGCGTCCACCGCCTCACCGCACAGCAGCTCGACCTCGGCGCGCTCGGCACCGGCGAACGGCCGCAGGACGAACTCCGCCGGGTCCTGGCGCCCGGGCGGCCGGCCGATGCCCAGCCGGATCCGGTGGAAGTCGCCGCTGGCCAGCGAGCGTCGCAGCGAGCGCAGCCCGTTGTGGCCGTTGTCGCCGCCCCCGGTCTTGAGGCGCAGCCCACCGAGCGGCAGGTCGAGCTCGTCGTGCAGCACGACCAGCTGCTCCAGCGGCACCTCGTAGTAGCCCATGAGGCATGCCACCGGGCCGCCTGACTCGTTCATGTAGCCGCGCGAACGCGCCGTGACGACCCGCACGGCGCCGTGCCCGAGCGGGCCGAGGCGCACCTCGGCGACCTCCGCACGACACCGGCGGTGCGGCGCGAGCCGCCCACCGAGCACCTCGGTGAGCCGCTCGGTGGCCATCACGCCGATGTTGTGCCGCGTGGCGGCGTACTGCGGACCCGGATTGCCCAGGCCCACGACGAGCCAGGGCGCGCCGGTCAAGCTGCGATCAGGCCTGGTCGGCAGCCGCGGCAGTCGCATCGGCGCCCGCCTCGGCCTCGACCTCGGCCTCGTGGGACGCGGCCTCGGCCTGGGCGTCCTCGAGCGCGTGCTGGTCCTCGACGGCCTGCTCGACGGCGGCCTTGGCGGCGGCCTCCGGGTCCTCGCCGGCAGCGATCGCGGCCTCGATGGCCTCGACCGCCGAGGACACGTCCACGCCGGCCTCCTCGGCCGCGGCCTCCGCGTGACGGATCGCCTCAGCGGCAGCGGCACGGGCGCTGGCCTCGGCCTTGTCGATCACGACCAGGTCGACGTGCTCGAGCACCTGGCGCACCACGTCGCGCTGCACGTCGCGGGGGGCCACCACGTAACCGGTGCCGTCGACCGTGATGTTGAGCACGACGCGGGTCTTCTTCAGCGCCTGGCTGAGGTCGTGGCCGTCGATCGCGACGTGCACGGGCGCGGTGCCATGGCCGTAGATGACGGCCGGGACGAGGCCGGTGCGGCGCAGGCGGCGGGCAGCGCCCTTGCCGAAGTCGCTGCGCGCGACGGCGGAGAGCTGGACCTGGGTGTCAGACACGACACGAACTCCTCGAAGCATGGGGGTGGGACGAACTCCTGCGGGAGGAGGTGCGACCACCACCACGTCGATCACGGGTGCGCACGGCCCCCTCGCCGAGGAACTGGCGTGGAGTCTACCGGCGCTCGGCAGGGCCGACCAAACCGCGATCCCCCTCGGCGTCGCTCAGGCGCGCGCCGTCTCGCCATTCGGCGTCGGGTCGAACAGGCGGGTCACCGAGCCGTCGACGAACACCTCGTGGATCGCGGTGGCGAGCAACGGCGCGATGGGCAGCACCGTGAGCTTGTCCAGCTGCGCGGTGATCGGCAGCGTGTCGGTCACGATCACCTCGGAGATCCCCGACGCGGCCAGCCGCTCGGCTGCCGGGTCGCTGAGGATGCCGTGGGTGGCGGCCACGATCACGTCGCGCGCGCCCTGCTCGAACAACGTCTCGGCGGCCTTGGCGATCGTGCCGCCGGTGTCGATCATGTCGTCGACGACGATGCACACCCGGTCGCGCACCTCGCCGACCACCTCGAAGACACGCACCTCGTTGGGCACGTCGGGGTCGCGTCGCTTGTGGATGATCGCCAGCGGCGCGCCGAGCACGTCGGTCCACCGCTCGGCCACCCGGACCCGGCCGGCGTCCGGCGAGACGACGGTGACGGGCTGGCCGTCGAGCTTGGACTGCACGTACTCGGCCAGCAGTGGCAGCGCGAACAAGTGGTCCACCGGGCCGTCGAAGAAGCCCTGGATCTGGGCGGTGTGCAGGTCGACGGTGATGAGGCGGTCGGCACCCGCGCACTTGAACAGGTCGGCCATGAGGCGCGCGGAGATCGGCTCGCGGCCGCGGTGCTTCTTGTCCTGGCGGGCGTAGCCGTAGAACGGCATGACCACCGTGATCCGCTTGGCCGAGGCGCGCTTGAGCGCGTCGACCATGATGAGCTGCTCCATGATCCACGTGTTGATCGGCGCGGTGTGCGCCTGCAGCACGAAGGCGTCGGCACCCCGGACCGACTCCTCGAAGCGCACGAAGATCTCGCCGTTGGCGAAGTCGTAGGCCGAGGTCGGCGCCAGCTTCACGCCGAGCTCGTTGGCCACCGCCTCCCCGAGCGCCGGATGGCTGCGGCCGGAGAACAGCATCAGGTGCTTGCGGGCCTTGGTCTTCAGCGTGGGCATGCCGGGCTGCCTCCGGGGGCGAGGGGCGACGTGGGGTCGGGCACATCGTCGCCGATGATCACCGGGGATGTGACACCGGGCCCTGGATCAGTCGGCCGGCACCTCCGGGGCCCCGGCGGCCTGCGCCGCCCGCGCCGCCGCCGAGCCCGGCCGCCGCGACGCGACCCACCCCTCGATCGTGCGCTGGCGAGCCCGGCCCAGGCCCAGCGCCCCGGGCGGCAGGTCCTCGGTGATCACCGAGCCGGCGGCCGTGTACGCGCCGTCGCCGATGGTCACCGGGGCCACGAGCATCGTGTCCGAGCCGATGCGCACGTGGTCGCCGACCACGGTCCGGTGCTTGGCGACGCCGTCGTAGTTCACGAACACGGTGGCCGCGCCGATGTTGGCGCCCTCGCCGATGGTCGCGTCGCCCACGTACGACAGGTGGGGCACCTTCGACCCCGGCCCGACCGAGGAGTTCTTGATCTCGACGTACGCGCCGGCCTTGGACCCCGCGGCCAGCCGGGTGCCCGGGCGCAGGAACGTGAACGGACCGACCTGGGCGCCCGCCCCGATCCACGCCCCGGTGGCATGCGTGCGCACCACGGAGGCACCCCGCTCCACGGCGCAGTCGACCAGCAGGGTGTCCGGGCCGACGACCGCCTCGGCGTCCACCACCGTCGTGCCGCGCAGGATGGTCCCTGGCTCGAGCAGCGCGTCGCGGCCGAGGCTCACCGTCACGTCCACCCACGTCGTGGCGGGGTCGATGACGCTCACGCCCTCGAGCATCCAGCCCTCGAGCACCCGGCGGTTGAGCTCGCGGCGCATCGCCGCCAGCTGGACGCGATCGTTGACGCCCTCGGTCTGCCACACGTCGTCGGTGACCAGGGCGGCCACGCGCCCGCCTGCCCGGCGGGCCACGGCGAGCACGTCGGTGAGGTAGAGCTCGCCCTGGTCGTTGTCCGGGCGCAGCTGGGCCAGGCCGTCGCGCAGGACCGCGCCGTCGAAGGCGTAGATGCCGGAGTTGATCTCGTCGATCGCCAGCTGCCCAGCCGTGGCGTCGCGGTGCTCGACGATCGCGGCGATGCTGCCGTCGGTGCGACGCACGATCCGGCCGTAGCCGCTCGGGTCGGCCACCCTGGCGGTCAGGACGGTGACGGCATTGCCGGCGGCGGCATGCTCGGCGACCAGGGCCTGCAGCGTCGCCCCCGTCAGCAGCGGCACGTCGCCGTAGGTGACCACCACCGTGCCGGTGCTGATGTCGCCGGCCTCGGGCAGAGCCCGCTGCACGGCGTGGCCGGTGCCCAGCTGCTGGTCCTGCACGGCGATACGCGCCGCGGGGGCGACCTCGGCCAGGTGCGCGGTCACCGCCTGGCGGCCATGCCCCACCACCACGACGAGGCGATCGGCCGCCAGGGCCTGCGCCGCCGCCACCGCGTGGCCGACCAGCGTGCGCCCACCGAGCTCGTGCAGCACCTTGGGCGTGGCGGACCTCATCCGCTTGCCCTCGCCCGCGGCGAGGATGATCACGGCGCTCGTGTGCGGGGTGGGCGCGGTGGCCTGGGTGGGCTCGGTCACGGGATCCTCCGGGGGTGGGGCCAGCGTCATGGCTCCCGGTGAGGGACTCGAACCCCCATTGAGTGCTCCAAAGGCACCTGTCCTGCCGTTGAACGAACCGGGATCGTGCGGGAGCAGCCTACGCGGCAGCGCCCGGGTGACAATGGGGCGTGGCCACCGCCGAGCAGCCCAGGAGCGCACCATCCGGGCGCGTGCGGATGAGCGCGCTGCAGCGGCGCGACCAGCTCATCGAGGTCAGCCGGGGGGTGTTCGCCGAGCGCGGGTTCGACGCGGCCTCCATCGAGGAGATCGCGGCCGCGGCCAAGATCTCGAAGCCGGTGATCTACGAGCACTTCGGCGACAAGGAGAGCCTGTACGCGATCGTGGTGGACCGCGAGATGACGCTGCTCATGTCGATGATGACCGAGGCACTGACCTCGGATCGGCCGCGCGTGCTGCTCGAGCAGGCGGCCACCGCGCTGTTCGACTACATCGACATGCACACCGACGGGTTCTTCGTGCTGCTGCGCCCGCACCCCCGCGGGGACCAGCGCGGCGGCACGTTCGGCACCGTCATGCGCGAGGTGGCTGACCACCTGACCGATCGACTCGTGCCGGTCTGCAAGCACTACGGCTACTCCGTGAAGCTCGCACCCATGTACGCCCACATGCTCGTGGGCATGGTCGCGCTGACCGGCGAGTGGTGGGCCGAGGTGCGCAAGCCGAGCAAGGAGGTGGTGATCACCCAGGTGGTGAACATGGCGTGGAACGGGGTGTCGCACCTGGAGCGCGACCCGGGCCTGGTGACCAGGGGTCGGGGATGAGCGCGCCGCGGCCCATCCCTGGGGAGCAGGCCCACGACGACGTCGACCGCGTCATCGCCGCCTGGCACCGGGAGCGCCCGGACCTCGACCTCGCCCCGCTCACGGTGCTCTCGCGGGTGAATCGGCTGGCCCGCCGGCTGGACCTGGCCCGGGAGCGCGCCTTCGCCGCCCATGAGCTCAGCGCGTGGGAGTTCGACGTGCTCGTCGCGCTGCGGCGGGCCGGGCCGCCGTATCGGCTCTCCCCCGGGCAGCTGCTGGCCGAGACCCTGGTGACCAGCGGCACGATGACCAATCGGATCGACCGGCTCGAGGCGCGCGGCCTGGTCCGCCGCCAGCCCGTCCCCGACGACCGGCGCGGCACGTGGGTCGCCCTCACGCGGGAGGGCCGCCGCCGGGTGGACGCCGCGTTCGAGGACCTCCTGGCCGAGGAGCGCCTGCTGCTGGCCGACCTGGACCCGCAGGCGCACGCCGCGCTCGCCGACGCCCTGCGCACGCTGCTGCTGCAGTTCGAGGCGCCTGGGGGCTGACGGCGTGCGCCTCGCCCGCGAGCGCTCAGCCCTCGAGGGCCTCGCCGAGCTCGAGCCAGCGCTCCTCGAGCTCGCCGCGCTCGGCGACCAGCGCGGCATCGTCCGCAGCGAGCGCCAGCAGCTGCTCGTGGTCGGTGTGGGACACCGCCATCTGCTCGTGCAGGGCCGCTTGTGCTGCGTCGATGCGCCCGAGGCGCTCCTCGATGCGGGCCAGCTCCTTGCGGGCCGCATGGGCGGCGCCGCCGGAGAGCGCGGCCGAGCTGACCGGCGGCGCGGGCACGGGCCGCTCGGGTCCCCCCCGGGGCCCGTCGAGGGCCCGCGCGCGCAGCTCGAGGTACTCCTCGACCCCGCGCGGCAGGTGGCGCATCCGGCCGTCGCCGAGCAGGGCGTAGACGTCGTCGCAGGTCCGTTCCAGGAAGTAGCGATCGTGGCTGATCACCACGAGCGAGCCCGGCCAGGTGTCGAGCAGGTCCTCGATCACGGTGAGCGTGTCCACGTCGAGGTCGTTCGTGGGCTCGTCGAGCACCAGCAGGTTCGGGCCGCCGATGAGCAGCTGCAGCAGCGTGAGCCGGCGCAGCTCCCCGCCGGAGAGGTCGCCGAGCCGGGTCATGGCCCGCTCGCCGCGGAAGCCGAACTCCTCGAGCAGCTGGCCGGCGGTGACGGACCGGCCGCCGACCTCCACCTCGCGACGCAGCCGCTGCACGCTGGGCAGCACGCGGTCCTGCGGGTCCTCGGGCTCGATGCGCTGCGGCAGCAGGGCGGGCACCACGGTGGCGCCGATGCGCACCTCGCCGGCCGCCGGCGCGACGCGTCCCAGCAGCAGCCGGGCGAGGGTGGTCTTGCCCACGCCGTTCGGGCCCAGCAGGCCGATCCGGTCACCCGGGCCGAGCTGGTAGGTGAGGTGCTCGAGCAGGGTGCGGGGCGGCTGGCCAACCGCGACGGTCGCGTCCTGCACGTCGACCACCAGGCGCCCGAGCCGGGCGGTCGCGACCTTGCGCAGCGCCAGCCGGTCGCGCGGCTCCGGCTCGTCGGCGATGAGCGCGTTGGCCGCCTCGATGCGGAACTGCGGCTTGGAGGTGCGGGCTGGGGGGCCGCGCCGCAGCCACGCGAGCTCCTTGCGCATGAGGTTGCGGCGGCGCTCCTCGGTGACGGCCTCCCGGCGCTCCCGCTCGGCGCGCGCCAGCACCCAGGCCGCGTAGCCCCCCTCGTGGCGATGCACCCGTCCCGCCACGACCTCCCACGTCTGGGTCGCGACCGCGTCCAGGAACCACCGGTCGTGGGTGACGACGGCCACGGCGCCCGGAGCGGTCGGGCCAGTCAGGTGCGCGGCCAGCCAGGTGACGGCCTCGAGGTCGAGGTGGTTCGTGGGCTCGTCGAGCAGCAGCACGTCGCCGGGGTCGATGAGGGCCCGCGCCAGCGCGAGGCGCCGGCGCTCACCGCCGGAGAGCCGAACCACCGGGGTGTCGAGGCCCTCGGCATAGCCCTGCGCGCGCACCCCGCCGAGCAGGCCGGTGAGCACGGCGCGCACCCGGGGATCGGAGGCCCATTCGTGCTCCGGCCGATCGCCGACCGTCACCTCCCGCACCGAGGCCCCGGGCAGCTCGTCGGACTGCCCGACCATCACGACGCGCACGCCCTGCCCGCGCAGCACCCGGCCGTCGTCGGGCTCGTGCAGGCCGGCGAGCACCCGCAGCAGCGTCGACTTGCCGTCGCCGTTGCGTCCCACGACCCCGATCCGCTGGCCGCGCTCGATGCCCAGCGTCACCCCGTCGAGGACCGCGCGCGTGGCGAAGACCACGCGGACGTCCTCGAGGGCGACGATCGGGGGCACGACGGCCAAGGCTAGTGCCGCGCCGGCTTCGATAGGGTCGAGCCCGATCCAAGCGTGAGGAGGCGCGGATGCCCGAGCTGCTCGTCGTCGAGCCCGTCTTCGCCGAACGGCTGTGGGCCGGCACGACCCTGCGCCAGCTGTTCGGCGCCGCGGTGCCCGAGGGCCTGCTCATCGGCGAGTGCTGGGCCGTCTCGGGGATGCCCGGCATGAGCGGCACGATCCGCGGCCACGGCCAGCAGACGCTGCGCGAGGCCTGGGCAGCGGGCCTGGTCACCGGCAGCCCGCAGGCCACGGACTTCCCCCTGCTGTGCAAGTTCCTCGACCCTCGCGACTGGCTGTCGGTGCAGGTGCATCCCAACGACGCGCAGGCCCAGGCCCTCGAGGACCAGCCCCGGGGCAAGGCCGAGTGCTGGCTGGTGGTGGCCGCCGACGAGGGCGCCGAGCTGATCCTCGGCCACCGCGCGCAGACCTCCGAGCAGCTGCGCGAGGCCCTCGCCGACGGCACGCTCATGGACCTGCTCATCAAGCTGCCCGTCGTGCAGGACGACTTCCTCATGGTCCGCGCCGGCGAGGTGCACTCGGTGGGGCCGGGCATGCTCATCTACGAGGTGCAGCAGAGCAGTGACCTCACCTACCGGCTCTACGACTTCGACCGAGTCGGACCGGACGGCCAGCCCAGGGAGCTGCACGTCGAGAAGGGCTTCAGCGTGGTGAGCGCGCCCCACGACCCCGGGGCCGTGCGCACCGCCGGGCCGTGGCAGGAGGTCGGGCGGCACGCCCGGCACCGCACGCTCGTGACGTGCCCGCAGTTCGTGGTGCAGCGCTGGGAGACCCAGCGGGGCGAGTTCACGATGGAGGCCCCGGGCTACCGGGTGCTCACGATCGTCGGCGGCCACGCGGAGCTCACGACGGCTGAGCAGTCCGTCGAGCTGGGACTGGGGTCCAGCGTGGTGATCCCCGTGGGCACCGGCCCCGTGCACGTGGCCGGCGACGTGATCATGGTGAGCACCGATCCCGGGGACGCCCTCGGCTGATCCGCGTCACGCGGAGCGCCGCACCACCCGCGCCCCCGGTGCGGGCCCGGTGGTGACGTGCGTGGAGCGCACCTGCTCGAGGCCGGCGAGCGCCGCCGCCACGCGGGCACCGGCGTCGGGGTCGGCGACCAGGAAGGCGCAGGTCGGCCCCGAGCCGGAGACGATCCCGCCCAGCGCCCCGGCCGCGCGGCCGGTGTCGAGCACGTCGGCCAGGCGGGGCCGCAGCGTGAGGGCAGCCTCCTGCAGGTCGTTGTGCAGCGCCCTGCCCAGCGCGCGGGCATCGCCGGCGCGCAGCGCCGTGACCACCGCGTCGTCCGCGGCAGGCTCGGGCACCACGCGGTCGGCGACGAGCCGGTCGAAGGCCCCGTACACGGCCGGGGTGGACAGGCCCGTGGTGGCCGTGGCGAACACCCAGTGGTAGCTGCCGCGCACCATGAGTGGGCTGAGCTGCTCCCCACGCCCCAGGCCCAGCGCGGTACCGCCGAGCAGGCTGAACGGCACGTCCGAGCCCAGCTGCAGGGCCAGCTCGGCCAGCTCGGCACGCCCGAGCGGGCTGTCCCACAGGTCGTGGAGTGCCACGAGGGCCGCAGCACCGTCCGCCGATCCCCCGGCCATGCCGCCGGCGACCGGCACCTCCTTGGTGATGGCGATCCGCACGTCGGGCGCACGGCCGGTGGCTGCCCCGAGCAGCTCGGCGGCGCGCCACACGAGGTTGCCGGCGTCACGGGGCACGGCGTCGGCCTGCGGCCCGGTCACCGACGCGATCACGATGCCGGTGCCCGGCTCGGCCTCGGTGACCTGGACCTCCTCGCCGAGGGCCACGGCGTGGAACACGCTGGCCAGGGGGTGGAAGCCGTCGTCACGCAGCCTGCCCACGGACAGCTGCACGTTGACCTTGCCCGGCGCCCGGGCGACGACGCTGCGCGGCATCCGGCTACCGCACGATCTTGCGGCCGCCGGACTTGTCGATCGTGAACTGGTCGAGCACCCCGCCGGGGCCGAAGGGGGAGGTGCTCGTCGCCCCGCGCGCGCTCACCACGGCGCGGTACGTCAGCTGCTCCCCGGCGATCGTGATCACCTGGTAGGTCGAGGTGCCGGCCGCCCAGGACACCCGGGTCGCCTTGTTCGCGACCCAGTCCGCGTCGGTCACGTCGTAGTACTTGGGACCGGAGACGCTGGTGACGTACACGGGGCCGTTCGCGCGGCGGTGGTAGCCGCGGGCGTACGAGTGGTCGTGGCCGGTGAGCACGAGGTCGACGTTGCGGGCCTCGAGGATCGGCAGCCACTGGGCGACGACGTCGGGGTTGGGCCGGTTGGGCTGCGAGGCGAACGGCGGGGCGTGCATGAGCACGATCGACCAGCGGTTGGGGTTGCCGGCGAGGGCCTGGTCCAGGAACTGCGCCTGCTCGGCCATCCGGCCGCCGAACGAGTCCAGCACCACGATCCGCACGCCCTCATGGTCGACGGCGAACCAGGTCTCGCCCTGGTCGGGGAAGCCGTTGGTGGGCCAGTCGAAGTAGGAGCGGAAGGCCTCGCCCGCGTTGGACTCGCACCGGGTCAGCACGCACTGCTCGTGGTTGCCGATGGACACCACCCAGTTGCGGGTGCGACCGCTCGTACCGATGGCGGCGAACAGGTCGTCCCACTGCCGGATGCTCGTGGGGCGGTTCACGACGTCGCCCGCCTGCAGCACCAGCGAGGCCTGCGGGGCATCGGCGAGGGCCCGACGGATCGTGCGTCGCGGCACGCCGCGGTTGTCCACCTGGGTGTCGCCGAGGGCGATGAGCGTCGTGGTCGTCGCGGCCGGGTTCGCGGTGGTGAACGTCCGCCAGCTGCTGGCACCCCTCCTGGTCACGACGCGGTACTGGTAGGCGGTGCCGGGCGTCAGGCCGGTCAGCGTGGCCTCGTAGCGCGGTCGGGTGGTGCCGGAGGTCGCCTTCTTCGTGGCGGGCCGGCGACTTGCCCTGGCCGACTGGACGGGCCCGCCGACCGTCCGGTACTGCACGCGCTGGCCCTTGAGCCGGGCGGGCATCGTCCAGGACACCTCCTGGGAGGTCGCCATGTCCGTGGTCGGCGTGAGCAGGATGCGGCTGGGGCCCCACGACGTCGCGGCGGGGACGGGGGCGACGGCTGGCGCGGCGGCGATCGCCGCTGTGCCGGCCGCTGCTGACGCGGCGGCCGAGGGCGTGGCGGCACCCACGGCGCCGGGCAGCGGAGCGAGCAGGGCGGCGGCCACCAGCCCGACGGCGGCGGCCCGCGTGGCTGGCCTCATGCGCCTGCACGCTACCAGCGCCGTCCCGCCTGTCCGGGGCGATCCGCAATGCCGCAGCGCGTCAGCGCAACAGGTCGCGTCCGGCCACCGCGATCGCGGCGAACTGGGCGATCCCGAGGGCCTCGCCGCGGGCCGTCGGGTCCACGCCGGCCGACTCGAGCACCGCGGTGGCGGCGGTCGTGGAGCCCGCCCACCCCGACAGCGCCGAGCGCAGCATCTTGCGTCGCTGCCCGAACGCCGCGTCGACCACGGCGAAGACGGCCTCACGGGCGACGTCGTCGCGGGGCGGTGCCGTGCGCTGCAGCGCGACCAGGCCGGAGTCCACGTTCGGCACCGGCCAGAACACGGTGCGCGCCACGAGGCCGGCCTGGCGCACCTCCCCGAACCACCGAGCCTTCGCGGAGGGCACGCCGTACGTGCGCGAGCCGGGATCCGCGGCCAGGCGCTCGGCCACCTCGAGCTGCACCATCACCAGCGCCCGGCGCAGGGTCGGGAACGTGGCGAGCAGGTGCAGCAGCACTGGGACGCTCACGTTGTAGGGCAGGTTGGCCACCAGCGCGGTGGGGGCGACCGGCAGCTCGGTGAGGCGCAGCGCGTCGGCGCCGACGACCTGCAGCCGGCCTGCCAGCGCCGGGGCCCGCTCGGCGACGGTCGACGGCAGCCGGCCGGCCAGCACCGGGTCGACCTCGACGGCCACCACGTGGGCCACCTCGTCGAGCAGGGCGAGGGTCAGCGAGCCGAGGCCGGGGCCGACCTCGAGCACGACGTCGTCCGTGCCGACGCCGGAGGTCCGCACGATGCGTCGCACGGTGTTCGGGTCGATCACGAAGTTCTGGCCGAGCGTCTTGGTGGGGCGCAGCCCGAGCTGGTTGGCCAGTGCGCGCACCTCGGCGGGGCCGAGCAGGGCTGCCCCGCCAGTGTCGGTCACCCGAACGCCCCGAACGCCCGCTCGGCGTTGGCGTGCAGGTCGTCGCACAACTGGTCGAGGTCCGCTGCGCGCAGCTCGGCGAGCCGCCGGACCGTGAGCGGCACGAGGTAGCTGGCGTTGACCTGCCCGC
>DASVBK010000227.1:0-3407 GCA_036375875.1 Candidatus Nanopelagicales bacterium | reverse complement strand
GACGCCGGTCAAGGAGCGCCAGGAGCTGTTCGACCTGTTCCGCCAGGGCGAGGTCAACACCCTGGTCGTGTCGAAGGTCGCCAACTTCAGCCTCGACCTGCCGGAGGCCTCCGTGGCCATCCAGGTCAGTGGCTCGTTCGGATCACGGCAGGAGGAGGCCCAGCGCCTCGGGCGCATCCTGCGGCCCAAGCACGACGGCCGGGGTGCCCGCTTCTACACGGTGGTCACGCGCGACACCGTCGACGCGGACTTCGCCGCGCACCGGCAGCGGTTCCTGGCCGAGCAGGGCTACGCCTACCGGATCGTCGACGCGGACGACGTGCTCGGCGGCCTGGCGGACTGAGGCTGGTGATCAGGTCCCTCAGTCGCGCTGCACCCCGGAGATCCGCGCCAGGGCGAACGACTGGATCGACTCCGAGCGCAGGTCCATCGCCGTGAGGTAGCCGCCGGTGATCCGCAACGGTTCGATCCGTCGATCCCCCGCGACACCACTGGGGTCCGCATACCCGATCCAGACGACCGCCTCCGCAGCGATCGCCGCGCGCAGGGCTGCCATCACCTGTGCCTGCGAGCGGACCTCCACGGGAGCGCGGGCGGGGCGTCGGACGGTCTCCTCGCCGGCGCCCCCGGTGGTGTCCGACGCCGGTCGATCCGTCGCGCGCATGGCCCGGACCGCGGCTGCGGCCAGCGCGGGCGAGACCGTCTGCGTCGGACCGGGACGAGCGGTCGCCGCCGATGGCCGCAGTCGGGCTCGTCGCGCGGTCGGGCTGCCGAGGCCGGTGCCGGGCTCGGCCAACGGGGCGTGGCCCAGGGCGCGCAGCCGGTCCAGCACGTGCTCCGGCGGCTGCTCGGAGACCAGCACCGTCTCGGAGATCGCCACGAGGCCCAGGGCGGCGGTCCCCGGGTCGGCCAGCACGGCCGCCAGGGCCACGGGATCGTCGCACCGCAGGTAGGTGGCGGCCACGCCGATCCGCAGCGTCGCGTGGCGGCGGGCGACGTCCTCGATGAGGTAGGCCAGCGGCTGCGGCACGCTGGCTCGCCGGCCGAGCTCCGCGAGCAGCTCCCCGGCGCTGCGGCCCTCATCCAGGGAGCGGCGCACGCTCGCGGCTGAGAACCGGTAGACGCTGGCGGCCCCCGCGGACTCCGGGTCGGCCGCCAGCCGCAGCAGCGCGCTGAGCTCGGGGGTCGGCAGGCCGGGCACGATCGCCGTGAGGTCGGCCTGCAGCACCAGGGCGTCGACCTCGCCCGGCAGGGCCTGGGCCAGCGCGGCCTCGAGTGCCGCGCGGTCCTCGCCGCGCAGCGCGTGGCCCGCCTGCGTGAGGGTGCCCCGGACGACCAGTCCGAGCGCCCCGAGCTCGACGAGCACCGCACGGGCCTGCTTGGCGCGTTCCCCGCTGGCGCGGCGCGGCGCGTGCCAGGCGAGCGCGTCCAGCAGCTCCTGCGACGTCCAGCCGCCCGGCGCGCTGGCCAGCGCCGCCAGCACGTCGCGGCGCAGTGCCGGCAGGGTGGGCGCGGTGAGGTCGGGCCCCAGCGCGCGGACCTCCTCGCCGGCTGGCGTGCGCGGCATGTCGCGCCACGCCGTCACGAGCATCGCCAGGCGGCTGGCTGGGGGCTCGCGCAGCCAGGTGTCGAACGCCGGGGTGGGCAGGATCGTGAGCGCCTCGCCGTCGTCAGGTGCGAGGAGCCCGGCAGCGCCAGCCACCTCGATGACGAGCGCAAGCTGGGCCTCGCTGATGCCGAGGCCACGTGCGGTCGCCGTGAGATCACGGGCCCCAACCCCCCCGGTGCGCAGCCGCGCTGGAGGCGCCCCGGCCCAGCGCAGCCCGAGCTCCGCCACCTGGTGGAGCAGGTCGATGCGCGGCCCCACGGCGCCTGCCGCCACCTGCGCGGGTTCCGGGGCCGGACCTGCCGGGTGGGGGGCCGCCAGCTGGCCGGGAGCGGGCTCGGCCCTGCGTCGGTCGCCGTGGCGGTCGCCCGGGTTCCGCAGGACCGTCGCGACCTCCGCCGGCATCACCACCCGGTCCTCGCCGAACGGCACCAGCAGGTGGTGGGCCAGCAGCCAGTCGATCGGACCACGGCCGGGGTCGGGGTCGCGGCGGGGGTCCGCCACGGTGCCGACCAGTGGGCCGCCGAGCAGGCGGTCGAGCACGCGGTGCACGTCGGGGTGGGCCGCGGCCACGAGCGCCGCAAGGCCGTCGGGATCGTGCGCGTACCCGGCCACGACCGGATCCAGTGCCGCCAGTCGCGGGCCCACGTCGACCGGCACGAGCAGGTCGCGGGCGGCGCCCACCAGGTGCAGCGCGCGGTCAGCGCCCCACAGCACGGCCTCGGTGCGCAGCTGGTCGACCGCCGCCCGGACGGGCGGGCGCGCCACTCGGACAGGGGCTGCCAGCTCGGCGGCCAGCTGGGGGGCGACCGACCCCACCAGGGCTGCCGCGCTCATCGGATCCGGCCCGAGCGCCGCGGCGAGGGCGACGTGGAGCACCAGCTGGTTGTAGCTGCGCAGGGCCGCCGAGACGCTGCCGGGGGAGCCGGCCCGCAGCGCCAGCGCACCGAGGTCGGCAGGAACCGGGTGGATGAGGTCCGGCCGGGCGCTGACCAGCGCGGCGAGCTCGCTGTCGGGCCGCGCGCGCAGGTCATCGGCGAGGCTGCGCGGTGCGGCCATGCGTGTGGTGGCCTCAGGCCAGGTCGAGCCGGGCGGCACGCTGCGCACGGCTGCGGGCCCGCCCCGTGCGCCAGAGTCCGGCCAGGATCATCGCGAAGCCCACCCCGACCACCATGGCCAGCGCCCAGAACCCGCTGGGCAGCTCGATGCTGGTCACCAGCGGCAGCATCGCGACGCCGGTGAGCAGCATGCCGACGACCGTGACGACCACGCCCCAGCGCACGAGCCGCTCCCCGGGCCGGGGCGTGGCGCGCTGCGCTTGGGCAGCGGGTTCGGCGACAGCGTCAGGCATCGAGGTCGTCAGCCACGGCGCGCAGCACGGCGGCAACCTTGTGGGCCTTCGCGTCGGGCGGGTAGCGGCCGTGGCGCAGGTCGTTGCCGGTGTCGTCCAGCAGCTTGATGAGCGTCTCGACGATCACGGCCATGTCCTCGGCGGGCTTGCGCGCCGCCTTCACCAGCGACGGCTTCGGGTCGATGACCTTCAGCGACAGCGCGGTCTTGCCCTTCTTGCCGTCCACGACGCCGAACTCCACGCGGGTGCCGCCCTTGAGGGTGGTCGTGCCCGCGGGCAGCGACTTGCCGTGCACGAACACGTCCTCGCCCTCGTCGGAGGTCAGGAAGCCGAAGCCCTTCTCCGCGTCGTACCACTTGACCTTGCCGGTGGGCACTGTGCACTCCTGTGGGTCGAGACCTGCAACGCTCCAGCGTAACCCGCCCCGGTGGCATCCCGAACCGCGCGAGC
>DASVBK010000213.1:0-29099 GCA_036375875.1 Candidatus Nanopelagicales bacterium | reverse complement strand
GGCAGGGTGATGGTCCTGGGCTTGCTCACGGCGTAGCGGATGGTGCCGCCCCCCACCTTGCAGGTGGTGACGGCGGCCTTGACCTTGCAGCCGCCCCAGCCCTGACCTGCCAGCCACTCCTGGATGGACAGGAAGCCCTGGCCGCCGGCATCCACCGCGCCGCTGCCGCGGCTGGTCATGTCAGTGCCCAGCACGTGGATGTCCCACCCGTACCAGAAGACTCGCTGCACGCCGTACCGCCGTGCGTCGAGGTACGCGCGGGCCACGTAGGTGGCCGCGGTGTCGCCGGTGTACTGCCGCTTGACGCGCATGTAGCCGCGCGTGTCACCGAAGTTCATCTCGGTGTCCCAGAGCGGCTTCTTCTTGGCCCCGTACTTCTTGAAGTAGGACTTGATCTTCTTGATGTACTTGACCCGCTCGTTGGGACCCTTGGTCGCCGGCGGGTAGAAGTGCCCGGTCACGACGTCCACGGACTTCCACGCCCCGGCCTTGCGCATCGCCGCACCGTAGGCCTTCCCGAACCTGCCCACCGGGCCCGCCGGGCGGACCGTCGTGCTGGCGGCCACGACCTTGGCGCCGCGGGCCCGTATCACGGGCGCGACCTCCTTGGTGAGCTGCGCGATCTGCGCCGGCGTTCCCTTGTAGAAGTCCTTGAGGTTGGCCTCGTTCCAGATCTGCACCGCCGTGATGCCGGGTACGGCCGCGAGCATGTCGTCGACGAAGTCCACGTAGTCGGCGTTCGAGCGCGGGTGGCTGTTGGTCCCGCGCCCGTAGAGCGCCTCGCTGGAGTTGGGGTCCGAGGCAGCCCACGCGGGGGTGTTGCCCATCGTGTAGAGGATCTCGCTGGCCCCCAGCGCCCGGGCATTGGCCACCGCAGCCTGCAGCGGCGCCCAGTTGTAGGCATCGGGCCCCGGCTCGAGGTCCTTCCAGGACACGCCGGCGTCCCAGAGCCGGACAGCTCCCACCGACGGCAGACCGGCCGGCAGACCCCGAGCGATGCCGGCGATGTGCTGGCCGAACAGTGGATCGCTGGGCGCGGCCGAGGCGGCAGTGGCCGGGATGGTGGCGGCGAGCAGCCCGGCCGAAGCCGTCGCTGCCAGCGCCATGGACAACCTGCGCATGCTGACCCCCCACGAGTCGATGTCGGTGCCGCAACCCTGCCGCCCGCACGGGGCGGGGGTCAACTCCCCCACGCTCGCGTCGCGCACTATTGGCGCCGCTTATGATCGCGATAGCACAGCACAGTCGTCCGATCACAGAACGTGAGAAGGTCTCGGGCAAGGAGCCCGGGCATCGGCTTTTGGCCGACTGCTCAACCCAGTTTCACCAGGACAGGCGCCTCGCCCACCTCCAAGGATGGACTGCTCACTCCGGTGCAGGACCCATCGAGGCGGCAGACCTCCGTCGCCCCATCGGCCAGCTCGACGGTCGCCGACCCGCGGTGCGCGAACACCACCTGGGCCGGGACGCCGGCGGCCGTCGTGATCCTGCAGGTGGTCACCGCACCGCGTGTGCCCGTCGGGGCGACCAGCTCACCGCTGCAGCCGTCCCATGTTGCGTCGGCCAACCAGTCCTGGAGCGTGAGGTAGGCCTGCCCGGCCGTGGTCGTCGCGCCCGTCACCGGATCAACCTGGTCGATTCCCAGCAGGTGGTCGTTCCAGCTGTACCAGTAGACGCGATCGACCCCCAGCGCCAGGCTGTCGAGATAGGTCCGCGCAACCCACGCCGCGGCCTGCTCCTGCGGGACGACCACCACCTGCTTGGCGAAGTCACGTCGGTCGCCGTAGTTCACCTCGGTGTCCCACATCGGCCCGGTCCAGCCGCGTGCCTCGAGCCAGTCCCGCATGACCCGCACGTAGTCCGCCCGATCCTCGGCCCCCTGGTCGGCCGGCGGGTAGAGGTGCACGGCCATGGCATCCACGGGCCACTCGGCCTCGGCCAGGCTCGTGGTGTAGCGGTCGTACCAGTCCTTGACGGGGCCCTTGGCGCGGACCGTCGTGGAGGCCCCGACGAGCAGGGCGTCCGGGTCCACCTCGTCGAGCACCCGCTTGGCCCCGGCGGTCAGCTCGGCCAGGTAGTCGGGCGTGCCCCGGTAGAAGATCTTGATGTTCGCCTCGTTCCACGCCTGGTAGGCCGTGATGCGACCCTTGTAGCGCTCGGCGATCTGGCGCAGGATCTCCAGGTAGGCGGCCTCGTCCGGTGCCGACGAGGTGCCCGGGCCATAGAGGCCGGGCGCCTCCGGATCCTTCGCCGCCCACGCCGGAGTGCTGCCATGGACCCACAGGATCTCGTGAGCCCCCGCTGCCTGCGCCCGGCTCACCGCAGCGTCCATGAGCGCCCAGTCGACCTGGCCCTGAGCGGGTTCGAGCTCACGCCAGGCCACCCCGGCGTCCCAGAGCCGGATCCCCCCCGCGCGGGATGGGGCGGGCGAGGCCGGATCCACGATGCGACCCACGTGCGTGCCGAGCAGGGCGGCGTTGACACGACCGTCGACGAGCCCTGCCGGGTTCGGCGGAGCGGGGGGCGGACTCTGCACGCTCGCCCCGCCGGTCCCGGTCTCGTCACTGGCGCCGCCCTCGCCTGCGCCTGACGACGAGCAGGCCGTCAGGAGCACGGTCAGGGCCGTGAGACCCAGCGCCGCGGAGATGCATCGGAAGCAACCGGACATGACAGACCCCCTCGGGAACCGGAGCAGCGTAGCCCGGCCAGCAGCGGCCGTTGCCCTGCCACGCTTCCCGCCTGCGACAGACACGGGCGGAGCAGCATGCTGAGGGGCCAGCGATTGCGGGGTTTGCTCATCGCGATCTGCTGAGTACCCTGCGAATCACGTCGCAGATTCGTCACAAGCGGCGCATGGCCCGTTGCCTTGAATGGGGGAGCGCATGGCACGAGCGGTAGGCGATCGAGAAGGGGCTCCACCGCCGCTGCGCCTGGCGACACCACGTGCACACCCTTCTGCCGCGAACATCCGGGAGAGGCCAGAAGCAGCGCTGCCGGCCGATGTCCATCCCCTGTTCTCCGTGGTCCTTCGAGCGTTCGTCCTGGACGCCTCGATCCTGACGGTGGCGATCAGTAGCTACGTCTGGATCATGGTCCAGCAGAACCTGCTCTACGACAGGCTCGAAACCGTCCTCTACGGTGTGGCCCTCGGGGCCGGTTGGCTCGTCCTGATCCTCCTGCGCAGGGGGTACGACGAGCGCTTCCTGGGCGTCGGCTGGCAGGAGTTCAAGTGCATCATCACCGCCAGCGCGACCCTGCTCGCCATGATCTCCGTCGCCTCGTACGTCGCCAAGCGCCAGCCACCACTCCGGCTGGTCCTGCCCTCACTGCTGACCGGGATGGTGCTGCTGCTGCTCGGGAGGTGGCTGCTCCGCACCTGGCTGGGGCACCAGCGGGTGCGAGGACGGTTCCAGCAGGGAACCTTGGTCATCGGCGACGGCCAGCGGGCTGCTGCCCTTGTGGACGCCTTCGCTGCGGATCCCGTCGCGGGCTTCCAGGTGATCGGCACCGTCGCCCCTCCGGCCGACCCTGACTCCTCCGGCCTCCTGGATCGTTGGCTCGACGAGGTCACTGAGTGGATCCACCTGCATCGGGTCCAGGCGGTGGCGGTCGCCGAGTCCAGCGCCGTGGAACCGGAGTTGCTGCGACGCCTCGCCTGGCGACTGGAGGGGCCGGGCATCGACCTGCTGGTCTCCCCCGTGCTCAGCGACGTGGCAGGCCCCCGGGTCTCGGCCCGGCCTGCCGCAGGCCTTCCCCTGCTCCATCTCGACGAACCCACCCTGACCGGTCCGGCTCGGGCCCTCAAGCGCGCCGTCGACCTCGCGATCACCATCCCTGCCGTGATTGTGGCCCTGCCCTTGTTCGCGTTGATCGCAATCGCGGTGAAACTGGACAGCCCAGGCCATGTCTTCTACTTCAGCGAGCGGATCGGCCGGTCGGGAGAAGCATTCCGCTGCATGAAGTTCCGAACGATGATCAGCGGAGCTGATCAACTCCGCGCGGATGTGATCGGCGATCCGGACGACGAGATCGCAGAGCGATATCGACAGGATCCTCGGATCACCCGCGTGGGAGTCGTGCTGCGCCGATGGAGTCTCGACGAGCTGCCCCAGTTGTTCAACGTGCTGGCTGGCTCCATGTCGCTGGTCGGTCCCCGTCCGCTGCTCCCCGACGAGATGCCCCTGCTGGGCGAAGCGGACCACCGGCGACACCTCACGAAGCCGGGTCTGACAGGACTGTGGCAGATCTCAGGACGCAAGGAGGTCTGCTGGGACGACCGCATGCGCATGGATCTGCACTACATCGAATCGTGGTCGATCGCGCTGGACCTCGTCGTCATCGTGAAGACCGCGAAGGCGGTCGTGACCGGGAGAGGCGCTTACTGACGAGGTCGTCCGCGAGTGCCTCGTAACCGGCCGCCACATCGTCCCAGCGATAGCGAACCGAGACATCGCGTTGACCCGCGAGTCCCCTGGCCAACGTCTCTTGCGGGTGCATCTCGGCGGTCAGGCACGTCTCGGCCACGCCGCACGCGTCGCTGAACCATGCTCCAGCTCCTCCCACCACCTCCCTGTTGAACACCACGTCCCAGGCCCCAACGGGGGCACCGGCTCCCATGGCGCGCAGCAGGGAGGGGTTGGTGCCGCCCACGCTGTGACCGTGCAGGTAGGTCAGGGCGTGGCCGTACAGGGTGTCCAGGAGGCCCTGGTCCCAGATGCTGCCCAGGAATCGAACTCGCGGATTCCCCCCAGCCGCCGCATACACCTCAGCGCGGTACCGGTCGGAGTACGGAGCATCGCCCACGACCACGAGCGGCCAACGACAGGCCGAGGCAACGTATCCCTCGACGATCTCCCGCACGTGGTTCTCCGGCTCGAAGCGCGCGACCATGAGGTGATACCGCCCACTCTCCAGTCCCACCTCCTCAAGCCGAGTCGAGGGTGGATGGATGATCGGTGCTCCGTAGGCCAGGAAGGTGGCCTCGATGCCGTGCGTCCGTCGCACGTGTGCGGCGATCTGCCGGGAGTCTGCGATCACGGCGTCCGACCAGCGCGCGCTGCGCGCCTCCGCCCAGTGGTAGTAGGCGGCGCCCCGCTCGCCCCACTTCGCCCGACGCCACTCCAGGCCATCGACATGGATGGCGACTGGGATGTCCGCCGCGTGGAGGAGCGGCAGGTAGGGCGCGTTGGCCGCGTTGAAGAGGATGGCCACGTCCGGTCGAGACCACGCCAGCGCGTGCATGACCGACAACCCCGTATGGGACAGCGTCTCGGCTGAGCGCGTGCGCACCGCTGGCAGGTTCACCAGGTCCATACCCAGGTAGCGGGTATGGGTCTGCCCCCGGTTCCGGCAGTAGACGACAACGTCATGACCGGCCCACACCAACCGCTTGCCGACCTCCTGAACCGCGGTCTCGAAGCCTCCGTACTGGGCAGGCACCCCACGCGTCCCGAGCATCGCGATGCGCATCGTGCTAGCCGATCACGAGTCTCATGCGCTGGTCCAATGCGCCCGACCAGACCAACGCGTCACCGTCCCGCCGCCACCCACCGGTGGACGAGAGTGCCAGGCCTGACGGCGGTGTCACGCGAACCTCCAACTGGACTCGGCGTGGCAACGCCTGAGGATCCGCCGACACCTCGTATCGGCCGGCGCGGAACGTTCCCGGCGGCAGGCTGTAGCGCAGCTCCGCAGTCGTGGACGCGGCCGGTGGAGTGTCATGGCCCTGCCACAGTACCTGCCCTCCCCTGCCATCCGGATAGGGCCCTTCCCGCCCGGGGGGCACCAGCGGGATCGCGGTGCCAGTGGAGATCCGCAGGCCGGTCGCCTCGAGTGGCACCCGGTGGGCGACGCGCAGCCGGGCGAGCAGCGCGGTGTACCCGCGGTAGGTGCTCGGGTCACCGGTGACGTCCGCCGGCACCGCGTTGGTGAAGGTCACCGTGCGACGCACGTCCGCCCCACCGTCGGCCCTCAGGCGCACCTCCTGGCGGATGGATCGTTCCTGGAACACGCTGAGCTTGTTCGGCCCGCTCTGCGAGAACACGCCGAGCAGGTCACCCGGCCCCTCGCTCAGGGCGCCGGTCGCCCCCACCTGCACCACCGCGGCCTGCAGGTTCCGGTCGAGGAACGAAGCCTGGATGTGCCGTGGCGGCACCGCATCCATGGCGCCACGCATCGCCGGCAGCAGGTTCAGCGGATGCAGCACGTGCCTGCCCAAGGCATCGATGAGCGCGTCGTTGCGGGCATGCCGCTCCAGGACGCCCTCGGGCGAGTTGAACTCCCGGTACGCGTCGACGAGCAGGGTCCGCACGAGGGTGCTGCCGCTGACCTCGCCGTAGCCTCCGCCGTCCACCGAGCCCGTCCAGTCGAGGATCTGGGCCAGCGCCGTGACGTCGATCGTGATGACGCCCTCCACCTCGGGGTACCCGAGCGCAGCCCAGGCGCGTTCCATGTCCACGGAGGCCGTGCGGAAGTCGGGATGGAAGTTGGAGTTCACGAACGGGTAGCGCTTCCCGGGCCGGTACCACGGCTCCTGGCCGGCGTGCTTCCAGCGGATCGGTGGGTTGTCTGGGGAGAGCTTGGACTCCAGCTGCCCGGAGATCGGCACCGAGATCGTGCCGCGGACCGCCTGCACGACCAGCGCCGACAGCGGCGCCCCGCCGGACCCGAAGGTCTCGGCGTCGTTGAGCGCGCAGACCAGGTAACGACGCGGTTCCTCGGCGCCCAGGGCCGCGGGCAGGTCCGGCCACGCGACCTGGGCCGCCGCGGCCAGCGTGGTGAGGTCGCCCAGCGTGGCCCCCACCGAGGTCGCCACGGCGCCCACCGGCACCCCGAGCAGGCCGGTGCCGGGGATCGCCGCCACGGCGTCTCGGGTGCGGGCGAGGTCGCTGTGCAGGGCCGCCACCGGGTCGCTGAGATCCGCGATGCGGGCCGTGTCGATCGTCGCCCCGCTCACCATGGGGGGCTGCCCGTCGAAGCCCCCTGCGGCCGCCGCGATCTCCGCCAGCGGCGTCAGGGTGTCGGACGCCACGGCCAGGGCGCGCACCGAAGCGGCGAGGTCGTCCACAGCGCCCAGGGTCAGCGGGTTCCAGCGCAACAGCGTCGTGGTGGGGGCGGACCAGGCCACGTCGAGCACACGCGTGGCCGCCTGGAGCGTCCGAACACCCCGGTCCAGGTCCGCCGACTGGCGGGTCACGGCTGCGAGGCCGACCTGGGCGACGCCGACCACCCCCACGAGCAGCGCCAGCTGCATGCCGATCGCCAGGATCACCAGCGGCGCGAGCAGGAGCAGTCCGAGCCAGCCGCGCCAGCGCATCGCCACCCCCACCCCTGCTCAGGTCGGCCGGGCAGGCCGGAGCCGCATGGTACCGCCGGGCACGGACGGCCGGGTTGGCCCCGAAGCAGCCGGAGCGCCGTTATCGTGGCCGGGTGCAGGCCTCCGCGATCGTCCTCGCGCACGGCGGCGAGCCGCATCTGGCCGCCTGCGTGCGGGCCCTGCTCGCCGCCGCCCCGCGCGAGGTGCTGGTCGTCGACAACGAGGCAGCCCCCGAGCGCATCGCAGAGGTCGCCGGACTGCCGGGCGTTCGCGTGCTGCGCCCCGGCGCGAACCTGGGGTACGCCGGCGGGTGCAACCACGCCGCCGCCCACGCCTCCGGTGACGTGCTCGTGTTCGTGAACTCCGACGCCGTGGTGCAGCCGGGTGCGCTGGCTGCCCTGGTCCATCGGGTGGCTGACCGGTCCATCGGGCTGGCCAACGGTGGCATCCGGCTGGCCGATGACCCCGATCGCGTGAACTCCGTGGGCAACCCGGTGCACTTCCTGATGTTCTCGTGGGCGGGCAGCCTCGGGGCGCGGGCCGCGGAGCACCAGGAGCTCACCGAGGTGGCCTCGATGAGCGGCGTGGCCTTCGCCGTCCGCCGGGCCCTGTGGGACCAGTTGGGCGGGTTCGACCCCGCCTACTTCGCGTACTGCGAGGACGTCGACCTGTCGCTGCGCACCTGGCAGGCGGGGTACCGCGTCGTGCACGAGCCGGCGGCCGTGGTGCTGCACCACTACGAGTTCGGCCGCAACGCCGCGAAGCACTACCTGCTCGAGCGCAACCGCCTGATGAACCTGCTGCTGCTGCCCGAGTCCCGGACCCAGCGCCTCGTCGCCGCCCCGGCCCTGGCCGTCGAGCTCGGGGTGCTGGTGGTCGCGCTGCGCGACGGCTGGGCCGCGGACAAGGTGGCCGGCTGGCGATGGCTGGTCGCCCACCGCCGCGAGCTCGCCGCGCGGCGCAGGGCCATCCAGGCGGCCCGGGTGGTCGACGACGCCGAGCTCGCCCCCCGCCTGCGCGGCCCGCTCGACCCACCCCCCGGCCTGGGACCGGCGGTCCCGGGGATCGTGAGCCGCGGCCTTGCCTCCTACTGGCGCTGGGCGTTGCGCCGGATCAGCGGCCCCGCCACGGCGCCGGGGGACCGCCGCAGAGCCGTCGCCGCGCGAGCCCGGACCGGAACTGGCGCCGCGTCGCCTCGCCAGCCGGGCCCGCCCCTGGCCCATGGCGGGGCGCAGGGAGCGACTCCCGCGCCCGCTCGTGCTGCGCTGTCCCACCCGGCGACGGCATGAGGACCGCCATGCTCACGCGTGCCGCACCCGGCGACCAGGCAGGCGAGCACCACTCCGCGCAGACCCAGCGACGATCCCCGCTGCGGGCTGACGGCGCAGGGGCCCTGGGCCGGGTCGACGTGCTGCTCGCGGCCCTGCTCGGCCTGGCCGCCATGGCCGTCGCGCTGGTCTACCGATCCGCGATCGTGCCCACCGACCCGTGGCACTACGTGCAGGGCGCCCTGGCCTTCCCGGACGGCAGCTGGCGACCGGAAGGGCTGTCGCGGTGGGGCTACCTGCTGCCGATCATCCCCTTCGCGCGGCTGTGGGGCGATGCCACGGCGACCTACTACGCCGTGCCCCTGCTGTGCACCGGCGTGCTGGCCGCCGTGCTGTTCCTGCTGGGCACCCGCCTCGTCGAGCGGCTCGCGGGGCTGCTCGGTGCGGTCCTGGCCCTGGCAACCCCGTTGGTGTTCGTGAACCTCACGCGCGGCTACACCGACCTGGCCGCGACCACGCTGGTGGGCCTGGCGATCCTGCTGGCCACACTGGCCAGGGATGCGGCCGCAGCAGCCGAGTGGTCAGGAGCAACGGACGCAGGCGGCGTGCGGTGGGGGTGGCGCGTACCCCTGCTGCTGGTGGCCACCGGCTTCGTCACGGGGTGGAGCTTCGAGGTGCGCGAGACGGCAGTCTTCGCCTGGCCGGTCATCGGCTGGATCCTCTGGCGGATCGGGCGGCCACTGGGCACCCTGGCGTGGTTCGCCCCGCCCGCCCTCGGCTGGCTCGTCCTGGACATCCTGCTCTGCGCCTGGGTCTACGGCGACCCCCTGCTGAAGTTCCGGTACATCCTCGGGGCGGACATCGCCAGCTCCGAGGTGCTCTCCGACGCCGGCTACGTGGGCCAGTCGCGCTGGTGGTACGCCACGGTGCTGCCACGCTCGATCTGGGACGTCTCCGGGGGGCCGGCGCTGCTCGTCGCGCTGCTCGTGGGGCTCCTCGGGGGCTTCGTGCTGCGCCGCCAGGTGGGCACCATCTGGGCCTGGGGGACCCTCACGCTGCTGCTGCTCTGGGCGCAGGGCGGCCCGCTGGATCCGGCCCATCCCTCGGTGCGCCTCGATGTGGCGCGCTACTGGCTGTCGTTCATCGTGCCCCTGCTGCTCACGGCGGCCTGCGTGCTCGTGCTGGCCGTGCGGGCCACGCGGGGGTGGCTGCGCACCGGGGCGATGCTGGCCAGTGGCGCCCTCGTGCTGGGGATCCTCGTGCCCTCGGCCCAGTTCGCCACCACGTATCCGGGCTTCGCACCCAACGGCGGCGACGCGATGGCCCAGCTGCGGACCCACCTGGCCGCGTCCGGCGGCCTGCCCGACAGCACGGTATGGGCCGACTGGGGCACCAACCGCATCCTGCCGATCTACCAAGCCGGCCCCTTCGGCGACATCCGCTGGCGCGCCGACGACTTCCGGGCGATCAACCGACTCGGCCGCACCGATCCCGCCACCTGGAAGGCCTACCCGAGGCCCGGCGACGCCGTCGTCGTCTACAGCCCCCGGGACCGCACCTGCTGGCACTGCCGGCGGGCGGGGCGCGACGCCCAGGCCCTGTTCGGCGCCTTCCCGCAGGCGGGCTGGATCGAGGAGTTCCGCTCGAGCGACGACAACCTGATCCTGTACCGCCTCGGCCCCGCAGCCGTGTGGCCGCGCAGCGGCGCTCCGGCGGCTGGGGCAGGGACCGGCACCCGGGGCGAGGACGGCGGCGACCCCGGCCTCTGAGCCGCTTCCCCAGGCAGTGCCGGCCACGCAGGGTCCGGACCCACCGCAGACCGCTGGGCTGCGCCGCGTCCCCGCCCGTACGCTGGCCGCCCGCCCGCCACCAGCCAGGAGCTCCCCGATGCCAGCCCGCCGCCGCGCCCCGGTGCTGCTGCTGCAGCTGGCGAACCTGGTGGGGGGCGTGGCGAACGCCACGGTGGCGGTGCTCGTGCCCTGGCTGGTCCTCCAGACCACCGGCTCGGCCGCCTCGGCCGGCCTCGTGGCGGCCGTGGCCGGACTGCCCGGCATCCTCGTCGCGCCCTTCGTCGGCGCGCTCGTGGATCGACTGGGCCGACGTCGGGTCTCCATCGCCTCCGACGTGCTCTCGGCGATCTCGGTGAGCCTGTTCCCGTTGGTGGACCGGGCCGGATCCCTGACCCTGGGCATGATCGCCGCCCTCGCCGTGCTCGGGGCGGTCTTCGACCCGGCCGGCTACACCGCGCGCAAGGCCCTCATCCCCGACGTGGCGAACGCCGGCCGCTTCTACGTGGACCGCATCAACGGGGTGCACGAGGGAGTCTTCGCCGCAGGGTGGGTGCTTGGTCCCGCGCTGGGCGCGATGGGCATCGCGACGATCGGCGCGATCAGCACGTTCTGGGTCACCGCGGCCGCCTTCGCGCTCGCTGCCATGGCCGTGGCTGCGATCCGCGTCGACGAGCAGGGCCTCGCGGCCCGGCACGAGGCCGGTGAGGACCATGAGCCGTTCTGGGGGTCACTGCTGCGTGGTGCCCGGATCCTCTGGCACGACCGGCCACTGCGCGTGCTGACCCTCGCGATCTGCGTGCTGGCCATGGTCTACATGCCGACCGAGGCCGTGCTCATGCCCGTGCACTTCGAGAGCCTCGACCAGCCCGGCGCCTACGGGATCACGCTCATGGCGCTGGCAGCCGGCGGGATGCTGGGCTCGTTCGCCTACGGCTGGCTGGCAGGCCGGCTCACGCGGCACCGGATCGCGGTGCTGGTCATGGTCTCGGTGACGGTGGCGATCATCCCCATGGCGTTCCTGCCGCCGCTGCCCGTGTTCGTGACCGCCGGGTTCCTGCTGGGCCTCGGGTGGGGGCCGATGAACCCCCTGCTGAACTCGTTGGTGCAGACGCGGGTGCCCGCGCAGGTGCAGGGCCGGGTGTACGGGGTGCAGACCGCGCTGTTCTACGCCGCACCGCCGGTCGGCCTGCTGCTCGCGGGCGTCGCGGTGGAGCAGTGGGGCGTGCAGGCCGTGTACGCCGTCATCGGCGGGCTGCTGGCCGTGACGTCGCTGCTGGTCGCCACGCTGCCGAGCCTGCGGGGCCTGGACCATCAGCGTCCGACCGACGCGCCTGCGCAACCGCTGGGCGCCCTGGACTGAGCAGCGGAGCTGGGCAGGAGCCGATCAGCCGGCACGCCGCAGCGAGCCGACCCAGCCGCCCGACACCTCCGCGAGGCGCCGCGGGTCGATCGGGAACACGTCGTGCCACGTGCCGGCCGCGGCCCAGACCACGTCGTGTGCCAGCAGGTCCTCGTCGAGGAACTCCCGCACCGGGGTCACCAGGCCGATGGGCGGCACCCCGCCGATCGGGTAGCCGGTGGCGGCGCGGACCTGGTCGGCGTTCGCCCGGCCGCAGCGCGCTCCCCCGGCCGCTGCCGCGAGCTTGGCCTCGTCCAACTGGTTGGCCCCACTCACCAGGGCCAGCACCACCTCGTCGTCGACGGTGAAGATCAGGCTCTTCACGATCGCACCGACCGGGCAGCCGATCGCGTCAGCGGCCTCCTGCGCCGTCCGCGTGCCCTCGGGGAAGCGAGCGATGTCCATCGGCAGGCCCAGCGCCTCACCGGCGGCCCGCACGCGCGCGACGTTGCGGTGCTCGTCGGCCTGCTGCTGGGTGCGGCTCGGTTCGTCCACGGTCCCGTAGCCTGCCATGCAGCGACCGTGGTGGGCTGCCGTGCGCGGCCCGCGGTCCCGGTCCCGGCCCGCGGTCGACGCTGCTCAGGCGCTGTGCGCCCCGCTGGTGTCCTTGGCTCGCACGGAGCCAAGCAGCAGCGAGGCGACGTCGACGACCTCCACCGCCGGGGCGTCCTCGCCGGCCTCCTGGGCCCGCACGGTCACCCCGTCGTGCAGCATCACCGAGCAGAACGGGCAGGCGACCGCGATGCGCTGGGCGCCCGTGGCCAGGGCCTCGTCGGCGCGGTTCTGGTTGATGCGCGTGCCCAGCGACTCCTCCATCCACATCTGGGCGCCGCCGGCGCCGCAGCAGAAGGACTTGTCACCGGAGCGCTCCATCTCGCGCAGCTTCACGCCGGGCACCGAGGCCACCAGCTCGCGCGGCGGCACGTACACCTGGTTGTGCCGGCCGAGGTAGCACGGGTCGTGGTAGGTCACCGTCGCATCGAGCGGCTCGAGCGGGCGCAGCCGGTTCTCGCGCAGCAGGGTGGCCAGCAGCTGGCTGTGGTGCACGACCTCGTAATCGCCACCGAGCTGCGGGTACTCCCGGCCGATCGTGTTCATGCAGTGCGGGCAGGTGACGACGATCTTCTTCGCCTTGATCTCGTTGAGCACCTCGACGTTCTGCATCGCCTGCATCTGGAACAGGAACTCATTGCCCGCACGCCGCGCGGGGTCGCCGGTGCAGGTCTCGCCCTCGCCCAGGACCATGTACTTCACGCCCGAGATGTGCAGCAGCTCGGCGACGTCCTTCGTGGTCTGCTTGGCCCGGTCCTCGTAGGCACCCGCACAGCCGACCCAGAACAGGTACTCCACGTCGGCCGGGATCTCGTCCTCGCCCTCCATGCCGAAGACCGGCACCTCGAAGTCGACCTCGCTGATCCAGTCGTTGCGCTTCGAGGCGTTCATGCCCCACGGATTGCCCTTGTTCTCGAGGTTCTTGAACAGGCTGTTCAGCTCGTTCGGGAACTCGGTGGCGATCATCACCTGGTGACGGCGCATGTCGATGAAGTGGTCGATGTGCTCGATGTCCACGGGGCACTGGTTCACGCACGCTCCGCACGTGGTGCAGGACCACAGCGCGTCGACGTCGATGACCGGCCCCTCGTGCGAGCGGTGCCCTGCCGCGTCGTAGCCGTCGGTGGCCCGGTTGGGGTCGAAGTCTCTCTCGCCGATGAGGGGGCGCTGCGCCTCGTGCTGCACCCGCTCGGGCAGCGTGGCCAGCACCTCCTCGTCGATCTCACCGAACTCGACGTTCTTCCCGTCGAGCTTCTTCTGCGTGGCTGTGATGTAGGGCGCCTTGGCGAACGCGTGGTCGCGCAGGTCCATGATCATCAGCTTGGGGCTCAGCGGCTTCTCGGTGTTCCACGCCGGGCACTGGCTCTGGCAGCGACCGCACTCGGTGCACGTCGCGAGGTCCAGCAGGCCCTTCCACGTGAAGTCCTCGATGCGCCCGCGCCCGAAGATCGCGTCGTCGGCGGGGTCCTCGAAGTCGATCTTCTCGGTGCCCGAGTACATCTCCAGCAGCGGCCCGAGCGCGTCGGGGCGCCGCGAGAAGTACACGTTGATGGGGGCGGCGAAGATGTGCAGGTGCTTGCTGTGGAGCACGATCAGCAGGAAGCCCAGGATGACGGCGACGTGCGCCCACAGGCCCAGGGTCAGCAGCCACTCGTTGGCGGTCTCGCCGAGGGGCTCGAGCACGCTGGCAACGGCCTGGGAGGCGAAGGCGCCGTCCATGCCCTCGGGACCCTCGGCGTTGATCTTGGCGCCGCGGTAGAGCAGCAGCGTCGCCACGACCATGAAGATCATGAACAGCACCAGCCACGCACCCGACGTGTGGGAGCCGAAGAACCGCGACCAGCGGCCCTCCTTGGCGGGGTTGTTCCGCAACCGGATGACGGCGAAGACCAGGATCCCGACGAGGACCAGGACGGCGAAGAGGTCCTCCAGGAACCGGACGACCGGCCATGTGCCGATGATCGGGAAGGCGAAGTCGGCGATGAACAGCTCGCCGAAGGCCTCCACCACCGTGAGGGTGAGGATCAGGAACCCGAAGAACACGAACACGTGCGCCAGGCCGGGCACCGACCACTTGAGCAGCTTCCGCTGGCCGATCACCTCGGTGGCCTCGACCTGCACGCGCGCGCCGACCTGGTCGGTCCGCCCCTGCGCGGGTTGCCCGGAGCGGATGAGCCCCTGCAGGAACCATGCGCGCTTGAGGGCCAGGAACCCGGCCACCGCAATGATGATCAAGCCGACCGTCGCCCGGATCAGCATCATCGAATCCATGTCCGCCATCCTCCTGGCCGGGTCCGTCCCCGGACGTGCCCATTGTCCGCCCGGACGCGCAGGGCCTCCGCGGAGGGGGACCCTACTGGTCAGTAACGTACCGGAGGGGGCTGCTGGTGGGGCAATCGGCGCCCCGAGGAGCGCGCGACCGGCCGCGCCTCGACCGGCGGGGAAGGGGTCCCGGCTGCCAGGCGCCCCGGGGCCTGTCCGGCGAGTCTCTCTGACCGCACCCGAGATATGAGTCGCTTCGACTCATATCTCCTTAGTCACCTCTTGACAGGATTTCAGCGCGCTGGCACCCTAGATGTGTCACTAGCGCCAGCCCGGCGGGATCCCCGGCGGGCATCCGTACGAAAGGAACCCACCACCCATGAGCCGTGCTGTCGGCATCGACCTCGGTACCACCAACTCCTGCGTCGCCGTCCTCGAGGCCGGCGAGCCCGTCGTCATCGCGAATGCCGAGGGCGCGCGCACCACCCCCTCGGTCGTCGCGTTCGCCAAGAACGGCGAGGTCCTGGTCGGCGAGGTCGCCAAGCGCCAGGCCGTGACCAACCCGGACCGCACCATCCGCTCCATCAAGCGCCACATGGGCGAGGCCGGCTACACGGTCCGCATCGACGACAAGACGTTCACCCCCCAGGAGATCAGCGCCCGCGTGCTGGGCAAGCTCAAGCGCGACGCCGAGGCCTACCTCGGGGAGTCCGTGACCGACGCGGTCATCACCGTCCCGGCCTACTTCAACGACGCCCAGCGCCAGGCCACGAAGGAGGCCGGCGAGATCGCAGGCCTCAACGTCAGTCGGATCATCAACGAGCCCACGGCGGCCGCCCTGGCCTACGGCCTGGACAAGGCCGACCAGGAGCAGCGCATCCTCGTGTTCGACCTCGGCGGCGGCACGTTCGATGTCTCCCTGCTCGAGATCGGCGACGGCGTCGTGGAGGTCAAGGCCACCTCCGGCGACAACCACCTCGGCGGCGACGACTGGGACCAGCGCGTCGTCGACTGGCTGGTCGGCCAGTTCAAGAACGCCAACGGCATCGACCTGAGCAGGGACAAGATGGCGATGCAGCGCCTGCGCGAGGCGGCCGAGAAGGCGAAGATCGAGCTCAGCGCGAGCATGCAGACCGGCATCAACCTGCCCTACATCACCGCCGGCGCCGAGGGCCCGCTGCACCTGGACGAGACGCTCTCCCGGGCGAAGTTCGAGGAGCTGACCGAGGACCTGCTCAACCGGACCAAGGCGCCGTTCGCCACCGTCATCAAGGACGCCGGCATCTCGGTGGCCGACATCGACCAGGTCGTCATGGTCGGCGGTTCGACCCGCATGCCCGCCGTCTCGGCCGTCGTGCGCGAGCTGACGAACGGCAAGGAGCCCAACAAGAGCGTGAACCCCGACGAGGTCGTCGCGCTGGGCGCCAGCCTGCAGGCCGGCGTCCTCAAGGGCGAGGTCAAGGACGTGCTGCTGCTCGACGTGACCCCGCTGAGCCTGGGCATCGAGACCAAGGGCGGCATCATGACCCGCCTCATCGAGCGCAACACCACGATCCCGACCAAGCGCTCGGAGATCTTCACGACCGCCGACGACAACCAGCCCTCCGTGCTCATCCAGGTCTACCAGGGCGAGCGCGAGATGGCGGCGTACAACAAGAAGCTCGGCACGTTCGAGCTGACCGGGCTGCCGCCGGCACCGCGTGGGGTGCCGCAGATCGAGGTCACCTTCGACATCGACGCCAACGGCATCGTCCACGTCTCGGCCAAGGACCTGGCGACCGGCAAGGAGCAGAAGATGACGATCTCCGGTGGCTCCGCGCTGCCGAAGGACGACATCGACCGCATGATGCGCGACGCCGAGGCCCACGCTGCCGAGGATCACGCGCGGCGCGAGGAGGCCGAGATCCGCAACACGGCGGAGTCGCTGGTCTACCAGACCGAGAAGTTCCTGCGCGACAACGCCGACAAGATCCCGGCCGACGCGAAGTCGAACGTCGACGAGCCGCTGGCCGCGCTGAAGAAGGCGCTGGAGGGCACCGACATCGAGGCCATCAAGGACGCCTCGGAGAAGGTCGCCACCGCGTCGCAGTCGCTCGGCGCCGCCATGTACGCCCAGGCCCAGCAGTCCGCGCCCGCCGGTGACACCGGCGCCGCGGGGGGCGGCCAGGCCGGCGGCTCCGCCGAGGACGACGTGATCGATGCCGAGATCGTCGACGACGAGGGTGACCGCAAGTGACGTCGAACGCCGAGCACGAGTCGAACGCCGGGGGCCCCGTGCCCCCGGCGGGCGGCCCCACCCCGGGTCCGCAGGAGCAGCCCGACCTGCCCGAGGCCGAGGTCGTCGACGCTGAGGTCGTGGGCGCCGACGAGGCTGCCGGCAAGGCGTCCGAGCCCGCGACGTCCACCGCCCCCGAGGGCGAGGTCGTCGAGGGCGAGGTCGTCGAGCCGACCAGCAGCGGGGCCGCCGAGGCCGACGCCCTGCTGGCCGAGGCCCTGGACGCCGACGCCATCGAGGCGCAGTTCAGCGCGGCCGAGGCTGACGCCGCCGCGGCTGCCGCTGGCGGTGCGGGCGCGGCTGCCCAGGTGGCAGCCCTCACCGGCGACCTGCAGCGGGTGCACGCCGAGTACTCCAACTACCGCAAGCGCGTCGAGCGCGACCGCGAGCTGGTCCGTGACCGGGCCGTCGAGGCGGTGCTCGTCGAGCTGCTGCCGATCCTCGACGACATCGGCCGTGCCCGTGACCACGACGAGCTCGTCGGCGGGTTCAGGTCGGTGGGCGAGGCCCTCGAGGGGGTCGTCAACAGGCTCGGCCTCGAGTCGTTCGGCACGGTCGGGGAGCCGTTCGACCCCACCCGCCACGAGGCGCTGATGCGCGAGGAGCGCGAGGGCGTCACCGAGCCGACAGTCGTCAACGTGTTCCAGGCCGGGTACGCGATGAAGGGCCGGATCGTGCGACCCGCGCGCGTCTCCGTGGCAGGGACCGACTGAGCAGGCATCGAGAGGAGGTGGGGGTGCGGTGAGCACCAAGGACTGGATCGACAAGGACTACTACAAGGTCCTGGGCGTGAAGAAGGACGCCACGGCCGACGAGATCAAGAGGGCCTACCGCACCCTCGCCCGCAAGCACCACCCGGACAAGAACCCGGACAACGCGGCCGCTGAGGCGACCTTCAAGCAGGTCTCCGAGGCCTACGACGTGCTCTCGGACCCGAAGACCCGCAAGGAGTACGACGAGGCCCGCACGCTGTTCGGCGGCGGCGGCTTCCGTGTGCCCGGTGGCGGCGCTCCGGGCGGTGGCCCCGGCGGCGTGAACCTCGACGACCTGCTCGCCCAGATGCGCCAGCAGGGTGGCGGGGCCGGTGGCCCCGGCGGCGCCGGCACCGGCGGCCTGGGCGGCGTGTTCGGCGACGTGCTGGGCGGGCTGTTCAACCGTGGCGGCACTGCCGGCGGCCCACGCGCCACCACCCGCTCGCCGCGCCGCGGTGCGGACATCGAGAGCGAGGCGACCATCGGGTTCGTCGAGGCCCTCGACGGCGTGACGGTCCAGCTGCGCCTGACCACCGACGAGCCGTGCTCGGCCTGCTCGGGAACCGGGGCGAAGGCGGGCACCTCGCCCCGGCTGTGCCCGACCTGTGACGGCCAGGGCCAGGTGCTGCGCAGCGGTGGCGGCTTCGCCCTGCCGGAGCCGTGCCGTGAGTGCCGCGGCCGGGGCATGGTCGTCGACGACCCGTGTCCCAACTGCTCCGGCTCGGGCCGGGCGCGGGCCGCGCGGCCGGTGAGCGCCCGGATCCCCCCGGGCGTCACCGATGGCGCGCGCATCCGGCTCAAGGGCAAGGGCGCGGCCGGCGAGTTCGGCGGCCCGCCCGGTGACCTGTTCATCGTCGTGCACGTCTCACCGGACCCGGTGTTCTCCCGGACCGGCGACAACGTCACGGTCTCCGTGCCAGTGACGTTCACCGAGGCCGCGCTCGGCGCCGACGTGCCGGTGCCGCTGCCGCGCGGTGGCACCGTGACCCTCAAGCTGCCGCCGGGCACGGCGAACGGCCGCACCTTCCGGGTGCGGGGCCGTGGCGCGACCCGCCGCGACGGAACCAATGGCGACCTGCTGGCCAGCGTCGAGGTGGTCGTGCCACGCAACCTGCCCGACAGCGCGCGGGAGGCGCTCACGGCGTTCGCCCAGGCTGCTGCGGAGCCCGATCCCCGGGCCGGCCTGCTCGCCTCGGCGGCGAGTCGCCCCGGCATCAGCGGCCGCGGCGCCCACGCCCAGGCCGGCACGTCCTAGCGGCGGATCCGACCTGCCGACCCCGACCCCGACCACCGACGAGGAGGTGGCCCCATGGAACTGGACTTCGACGACGACACCCCGGTCTACGTGATCTCCGTGGCCGCCGCCCTCGCCGGGCTGCACCCCCAGACGCTGCGGCAGTACGACCGGATGGGCCTGGTCTCGCCGAACCGCATCGGCGGGCGCAACCGGCTGTACTCCATGCGCGACATCGCGCGGCTGCGCGAGGTGCAGCGACTGGCCGCGGACGGTGTGAACCTCAGCGGGATCATACGGATCCTCGAGCTGGAGGAGCAGGTGGCCTCGATGCGCCGGCGCCTGGATGCCCTGGAGCAGCGCGAGCGCTCGACGGCCCTGGTGGTCTGGCACCCCGACCGCCGGCGTTGAGGCCACCCCGTGCCGGCATCGGCTCCCCGAGCCGCACCACGCGCCCGCACCACGCGCCCGCACCCCGCGCTCCCTCCGCGCTCCCTCCGCAGGTTCTCCCGTGGTGGTCGGGTTCTCCCGTGCGGCCGGGAGCACCTGGCAGCGGCGGGAGCATCCCGGGAGCGGGATTGCCGGGCGCGCCCGGCGAACGTGGGGCCCCAGCCCGACCGCACCACTCGACGAACCCCTGACCCACAGCCACGACCCCCGAGGAGGACCGCATGGCTGACCAGTTCACCACCCGTACCCAGGAGGCGCTCAGCGCCGCCGTGCGTGACGCCGCCGGTCGCGGCAACGCCCACGTCGAGCCCGTCCACCTGCTCGGCGCCCTGCTCGCGCAGCGAGACGGCATCGCCACGGCCCTGCTCGAGGGCCTGGGCATCGACCTCACCGCGCTGACCGCCCAGGTCACCCGCGCGATCGCTGCCCTGCCAGCGGCCTCCGGCGCGACCGTCGCCAGCGCCGACCTGGCCCAGCCCACGTACCGCGTGCTCAAGGCCGCCGGCGAGCTCGCCGCCTCGCGTGGCGACTCGTTCGTCTCGACCGAGCACGTGCTCATCGCCCTGGCGGCGCCCGAGGCCCCGACCGGGCCGATGCTGGCGGCCGCCGGTGCCACACCGGACCACCTGCTGACCGCGCTGGACGCGGCCCGCGCTGGTCGCCGGGTGGACTCCGCCGACCCCGAGGGCAGCTTCAAGGCACTCGAGAAGTACGGCATCGACCTCACCGCGCGGGCCCGCGAGGGCAGGATCGACCCGGTGATCGGCCGCGACGCCGAGATCCGCCGCGTCGTGCAGGTGCTCTCCCGCCGCACGAAGAACAACCCCGTGCTCATCGGGGAGCCGGGCGTGGGCAAGACCGCGGTGGTCGAGGGCCTCGCCCAGCGCATCGTGGCCGGCGACGTGCCCGAGTCACTCAAGGGCAAGCGCCTCATCGCCCTGGACCTCGCCGGCATGCTCGCCGGCGCGAAGTACCGCGGCGAGTTCGAGGAGCGCCTCAAGGCGGTGCTGTCGGAGATCGCGGACTCCAACGGCCAGGTCGTGACGTTCATCGACGAGCTGCACACGGTGGTCGGGGCCGGGGCCGGCGGCGACTCAGCGATGGACGCCGGCAACATGCTCAAGCCCATGCTCGCCCGCGGCGAGCTGCGGATGGTCGGCGCGACGACGCTCGACGAGTACCGCGAGCGCATCGAGAAGGATCCCGCCCTGGAGCGGCGCTTCCAGCAGGTGCTGGTGGGCGAGCCCAGCGTGGAGGACACGATCGGCATCCTGCGCGGCCTGAAGGAGAAGTACGAGGCCCACCACAAGGTGGCGATCGCCGATGCCGCCCTCGTGGCGGCCGCCACGCTGTCGGATCGCTACATCACCAGCCGGTTCCTGCCGGACAAGGCGATCGACCTGGTCGACGAGGCGGCCTCCCGGCTGCGCATGGAGATCGACTCCTCGCCGGTCGAGATCGACCAGCTGCAGCGCCAGGTGGACCGGCTGCGCATGGAGGAGCTCGCCCTGAGCAAGGAGACCGACGAGGCCTCCGTGGAGCGGCTGGCCCGGCTGCGCGCCGACCTGGCCGACAAGGAGGAGACGCTGGCCGGCCTGCGCGCCCGCTGGGAGCAGGAGAAAGCCGGGCTGGACCGGGTCGGCGACCTCAAGATCCGCATCGACGAGCTGCGGATGCTCGCCGAGCGCGCCCAGCGGGAGGGCGACTTCGAGCAGGCCGCGCGCATCCTCTACGGCGAGCTGCCGGCGCTGGAGCAGCAGCTCGAGCAGGTCGCCGAGGAGGCCAACAGCCGTTCGGCGATGGTGCGCGAGGAGGTCGGCCCCGACGACGTGGCCGAGGTGGTCGGCGCCTGGACCGGGATCCCGGCCGGTCGCCTGCTGGAGGGCGAGACCGAGAAGCTGCTGCGGATGGAGTCCGAGCTCGCGGCGCGCGTGGTCGGCCAGGCCACTGCCGTGCAGGCCGTCTCCGACGCCGTGCGCCGAGCCCGGGCGGGCATCGCCGACCCGAACCGTCCGACCGGCTCGTTCCTCTTCCTCGGCCCCACGGGCGTCGGCAAGACCGAGCTGGCCAAGGCGCTCGCGGAGTTCCTGTTCGATGACGAGCGGGCGATCACGCGCATCGACATGAGCGAGTACGGCGAGAAGCACTCGGTCGCGCGCCTGGTGGGCGCCCCGCCCGGATACGTCGGCTACGAGGAGGGCGGCCAGCTCACCGAGGCGGTCCGCCGGCGGCCCTACACCGTGGTGCTGCTCGACGAGGTCGAGAAGGCGCACCCCGAGGTGTTCAACGTGCTGCTGCAGGTGCTCGACGACGGCCGGCTCACCGACGGCCAGGGCCGCACCGTGGACTTCCGCAACGCGATCCTGATCCTCACCTCGAACCTTGGCTCCCAAGCCCTCATCGACCCCACGCTCAGCCCCGAGCAGCGTCGCAACGCGGTGCTGGCGGTGGTGCGCTCGTCGTTCAAGCCCGAGTTCCTCAACCGCCTCGACGAGATGGTCGTGTTCGAGTCGCTGACCCGCGAGGACCTCGCCTCGATCGTGGACCTGCAGGTCGAGCTGCTGGCCGGCCGACTGTCCGATCGCCGGATCACCCTCGAGGTGGAGCCAGCCGCGCGGGAGTGGCTGGCCGACCACGGGTTCGACCCGGTCTACGGGGCCAGGCCGCTGCGCCGGCTGATCCAGAGCGCGATCGGAGATCCGCTGGCCCGCGGGATCCTCGCCAGGGAGTTCCGCGACGGCTCGACGGTTCGCGTGGATGTCGCGGCCCAGGGGTCTGAGCGCGGGCTGGTCCTGACCAGCGCCTGAGCCCCACCCCGCGGTGGTCCTGATGAGCGGCTGAGCGCGGCTGCCGCCCTTCGTCACGCTGCGCACGTCGGGAAGCGGCGTGTCGTCACCGCGCGTCACACCCTGGCCATCGCTACGGTGCCGTCGGCCTACCGTCCCGGCGGGCCCTCAGGCCACGGCCGTGCGGGGGTGCGGCACGATGGGAGGTCCCGCGTGTCCCGCAGCCCGCACCACGCGGCCACCCCCGCGCTGGGCGCCGTCCGTCGGGGCCGGGTCGGCAGCGGGACCGTCCTGGGCATCGCCTCGTTCGGGGCGTTCCTGGCGTTCCTCGACGCCACGATCGTCAACGTCGCGTTCCCGAGCATCCGCGAGTCGTTCCCGGACTCCACGATCAGCAACCTGTCGTGGATCCTCAACGCCTACAACATCGTGTTCGCGGCCTTCCTGGTGCCCTTCGGGCGGATGAGCGACCTCATCGGTCGGCGCCGCGCGTTCGTCTGGGGCGTGCTGGTCTTCACCGCCGCCTCGGTGGTCTGCGCCCTGGCACCCTCGGTGGCCTTCCTGGTGGGCGCCCGGGTGGTGCAGGCCCTCGGGGCCGCGATGCTGGTGCCGGCCTCGCTCGCCCTGGTCGTCGCGGCGTTCCCGGCCGAGCGCCGGACCCACGCCGTCGGGCTCTGGGGAGCGTCGGCGGCGCTGGCCTCCGGGCTCGGCCCGCCGATCGGTGGCCTGCTCGTGCAGGTGGGCGACTGGCGCTGGGCCTTCCTGGTCAACCTCCCGTTCGGCGTCGCCGCCTGGTTCCTCGCCCGGCGCTCGCTGGTCGAGAGTCGCGCGCCCGGGCGCCGGACCCTGCCGGACCTCGGCGGCGCCGCGCTGTTCGCGCTGGCCCTCGGGCTGCTCACCCTGGGCCTCGTCCAAGGGCAGTCCTGGGGCTGGTCGAGCTGGGCGGTGCGCACCTGCTTCCTGGTCTCGCTGCTGCTCATCGGCCTGTTCGTGCTCAGCTCCCGCCGGCACCGCTCGCCGCTGCTGGACCCGGAGCTGCTCAAGGTGCGGGCCTTCAAGGTCGGCAACCTGGCCACGGTCGCCGCGGGCATGGGCTTCTACGCGTACCTGCTGACGAACATCCTGTGGCTGACCTATGTCTGGGGCTACAGCGTCCTGCGCGCCGGCATGGCCCTGGTGCCCGCGGCGCTGATCGCCGCGGTGGTCGCGGCGATCCTGGGCCCGATCGCGGCCCAGCGCGGGTACCGGCTGTTCATCGTGCCCGGCGCGCTGGTCTGGGCGGCCGGCTACGTCTGGTATGCGACCCAGGTGGGCACGACGCCGGCGTTCCTCGCCGAGTGGCTGCCCGGGCAGGTGCTCAGCGGGATCGGCGTGGGCATGACCCTGCCGCTGCTGGGCAGCGCGGCGCTGGCCGCCGTACCGGGGGGTCGCTACGCCACGGCCTCGGCTGTCGTCTCCAGCACCCGCCAGATGGGCGGGGTGCTGGGCATCGCGCTGCTGGTGGTGATCATCGGCACGCCCACCCCCGCCACGACGGTGGACTCGTTCCGCGAGGGCTGGTGGATGTCCGTGGCGTGCTTCGTGGCAGTGGCGGCCGTCGCGGCGCTGCTGGGGCGGATCCGGCCGGCGACCGAGGCGCCCGACGACCCAGCGGCCCGTCGCATCGAGGTGCACCTGCCCGAGCCTGACCCCGCCCGGAACCAGGCTGCCGCGTCCGTGGGCACCGCACCCCTGTTCAGCCGGCTGCCCGAGCCGGTGCGCACGGCGCTGGACCGGGCAGCGCAGGACCGGCACCTGGAGGGTGGCGCCTGGCTGTTCTGCGCCGGCGACCCGGCCGACTCCGTGTTCGTGCTGCGGGCTGGCAGGCTCGAGGTGGTGGTCGGCGAGGCCGTCGTCCGCGAGCTCGGGCCCGGGGCGGTTGTCGGGGAGCTGGCGCTGCTCACCGCGGGCACGCGCTCGGCGTCGATCCGGGCGCGCCGCGACAGCATCCTCAGCGAGGTGTCGCGCGCGGCGTTCGACGCGGCGATGGCACAGGATCCCGGTGCCTACCCCACCCTCGCCGCGGTGCTGGCCGAGCAGCTCAGCGACGCGCGGCCCCCGGCACGCGCGGTGGGCACCCGTCCGGTCGTGGTGTCCGTCCTCGGGCTGCACCCGGGTGCCCCAGTCGAGGCGGTCGCCGCCCACCTGCTGGCCCACCTGCGCACGCAGCTGCGGGCCGACGTGCTCGCGGATCCCACCCCCGAGGCCCTCGAACGGGCGGAGGGCGCGCTGGACCGGGTGCTGCTCGTGGCCGGCGCTGAGGACGCCACCCGCGACTTCTGCCATCGCCAGGCCGACCACGTGGTGCTCGTCGCCAGCGCCAGCCAGCCGGCCCCCCGCGACGAGACGGGGACTCGGCCTGGCGCGGACCTCGTGCTCGTCGGCAGCCGCCCCGGTGAGGGCACCCTCCGGCAGTGGTGCCGGGCGCTGGACCCGTGGCAGCTCAGCATCGTCGCCGACGGCGTCCCAGCCGAGGACCTCCGGATGCTCGCGGCTCGGATCGGCGGCTGGTCCGTGGGGATGGTCATGGCTGGTGGCGGGGCGCGCGGGTTCGCCCACATCGGGGTGCTGCAGGAGCTCGTGGCGGCCGGGATCCCCGTGGATCGGGTAGCGGGCAGCAGCATCGGCTCGATCGTGGCCGGCGCCTACGCGACCGGCATGGACGCCACCACCCTGCACGAGGTCTGCTACGAGGACTTCGTGCGCAGCAACCCCATCGGGGACTACACCGTCCCCAGCGTGTCGCTGATCAAGGGGCGGCGGACGCGCAGCATGCTGCGCCGCCGGCTCGGGGGCATGGAGATCCAGGCCCTGCCTCGGCAGTTCCGCTGCATGAGCGTCGACCTGCTCGGCCGGGCCCCGCTGGAGCATCGCAGCGGCGACCTCGCCGAGGCGATCAGCGCCTCGGTCTCCATCCCGGTGCTCTTCCCGCCCATGCGCCTGGACAACCTGCTGCTGGTCGACGGCGGGGTCCTCGACAACCTGCCCGTGCGGCTGCTCACGGCGCGCGACGAGGGTCCGGTGCTGGCCGTGAACATCGCCATGGGCGGCGGTGGCGGCGGCGCAGCGCGCAGCGGCCCGCCGAGGATGCCGTCGATGGGCGACACGCTGCTGCGCGTCATGATGATCGGCAGCGGCGGCGCGGTGCAGGCCGCCCGGGCCAGCGGCGCCACCGTCATCACCCCGCCCCCGCTGGGCGTCGGCACGCTCGAGTGGCACCAGATGGACCTGGTCGTCGAGGCAGGCCGGATGGCGGCCCGCAGGCTGCTCGAGGAGACCGGCGGACAGCTCCCCTCGGGGTGACGTGGCCGGGGCGCCGCCAAGCCCGGGCTGCCCCGGCTACTCGACCGTCAGCTCGATCGGCACCGCGGCGAGCGCCTGGCTCACCGGGCAGTTGGCCTTGGCCGACTCGGCCGCGCCGCGGAAGCCCTCGGCGTCCAGGCCGGGCACGTCGCCGCTGACCCGCAGCCGGATGCCGGTGATACCGGTGCCGACCTGGAAGTCCACCTCGGCCGCGGTTCGCAGCTGGGTGGGCGGCGTCCCGGCCCGGGTCAGCGCCCCGGACAGCGCCATCGCGAAGCACGTGGCGTGCGCCGCAGCGATGAGCTCCTCGGGGCTGGTCACCCCGTTGGGCTCCTCGGACCGGGCCGGCCAGCTCACCGGGTGGGTGCCCAGGGCCGAGGACTCGAAGGTGACCTCGCCGGAGCCCTCCTTGAGTGAGCCGTCCCAGACTGCCGATGCGCGCCGCGTCGTTGCCATGCCATCCCTCTCACGATGTCGGCGGGGCCCAGTACCCCGCGTTGCTGGGCCAACGGTGCGACCCGCGACGATCCTGTCCGAGGCCCGGTGGACCTGCCACCGCAGGGTCCGGCGGCCCCACGGCACCCTGGGCGCAGACGGCGAAGGGGCACCACATGGGTGCCCCTCCAGCGCGGCGGAGGATACGGGATTTGAACCCGTGAGGGGTGTTGCCCCAACACGATTTCCAATCGTGCGCCCTAGGCCACTAGGCGAATCCTCCGCCGAGGATTCTACGGGCGGCCGCGAGCTTCCTCCGAATCGCCCGATGCCCGCACGGGGACGCCGGGGCGTACAGCAGGGGTGCAGGCAGGCGCAGGCCGGCGGCCAGGCCCTCCCGCCACCACATCGTCGGGCGTGAGGACCAGCACCCGAGCGACGCCTGCCGGGCACCACGCGTGCGGGCCGATGGCGCGCGACGGGTAGACTGGGCTCCGACCCCTCGCGTGGCGTCACCCTGTGAACCTCCCCAGGGCCGGAAGGCAGCAAGGATAAACGGGCTCTGGCGGGTGCGCGGGGGGTCGCCTGCATGGCTGGCCGTGGTCGGGGGCTGCGCGGCGCCGAGCCAGTGCGGCGTACCGTGGGCGCCGAGCGCGAGGACGCCGGTGAGGGGGATGCCATGCTGCTGCGTCAGGACGACCTGCCCGGTCCGCTGCTGCCCCCGGGCGCCCGGATCGCCGTGATCGCCCCATCAGGGGTCGTGCAGCCCGCGCGCCTGGGCCGAGGCCTCGACGTGCTGCACGAGTGGGGCTACCGGCCGGTGGTGGGCAAGCACGTGCTCAAGGTGGCCGGCCACACGGCGGGCACCGTGGCGGAGCGGCTCCAGGATCTGCGCTGGGCCATGACCGATCCCGAGCTCGAGGCGATCTGGTTCGCGCGCGGCGGCTTCGGCTCCATGCACCTGCTCGAGGACCTCATCCGGCTGACCCGCAGCCCCGAGGCCGTGCCGAACCGGCCGCTGCTGGGCTTCTCGGACGCCACGGCGTTCCTCGCGGCCCTCTACCGCGAGCACCGCCTCGCCGAGGACCTCGCGCACCCCGTGGCGCAGGGCCTGCTCGGCATCCACGCCCCCGTGATCACCGCCCTGGGCGACCTGGCTGCCGACGAGTCCCGCGACCGCATGCGCGCGATGCTCCAGGAGGGCCGTGGGTTCAGCGCGGAGGTGCAGCACGTCGCCGGACCACGCCATGCGGTCTCCGGGCCCATCGTCGGGGGCAACCTCGCGATGCTCGCGGCGCTCGCCGGCACCCCGCACGCGCTGCGCTCGCACGACGCGATCATGCTGCTCGAGGACGTCGGCGAGCCGGTCTACCGCCTGGATCGCATGCTCACGCAGCTGCAGCTCTCCGGCGGGCTGATGGGCGTGCGGGCGTTCGCGCTGGGCTCGTTCAGCGCGATGCCCGGCGAGCGCGACCAGCACGCCGAGAGCTTCATGGAGCAGCGGCTCGTGGAGTTCGGCGTGCCCGTGGTGGCCGGGGTGCCGGTGGGGCACGACCCCGACAACGAGCCGTGGGTGTACGGCGGCCACGCGACGCTGACGCTCACCGGGGAGCCCGAGGCGGGCCTGGACCGGCCGCATGCCGAGGACGTCGAGGCCGGGCAGCTGCACTGAGCTGCCCGCCGCGGCGCTGCTGGGCCACGTCAGGTCCGGGGGGACGGCCAGGCAGCGATCGCACACGCCTCGACGTCGGCCCGGCCCAGGGCAGACGATCCGGCTCAGACGATCCCGTAGAGCCGATCCCCCGCATCGCCGAGGCCCGGCACGATGTAGCCGCGCTCGTTGAGCCGCTCGTCGATCGCGGCCGTGACGAGGGTGATGGTCGGGATGCGCCCCGCGACGTGCCGGTCGACGGCCTCGATGCCCTCCGGTGCGGCCAGCAGGCACACCGCCGTCACGTCACGGGCGCCGCGGCTGAGCACCAGGTCGATGGCCATCATGAGCGTGCCGCCGGTCGCCAGCATGGGGTCGAGCAGGAACACCTGCCGGCCGGCGAGGTCCATCGGCAGCCGGTCGGCGTAGGTCGAGGCCTCGAGCGTGACCTCGTCCCGGATCATGCCGAGGAACCCGATCTCGGCGGTCGGCAGCAGCCGGGTCATGCCCTCGAGCATGCCCAGCCCGGCACGCAGGATCGGGATCACGACGGGTCGGGGCGCGGCCAGGCGCTGACCCGTCATGGCCGCGACCGGGGTCTGGATCTGCACGGACTCCACCCGGATGTCGCGGGTGGCCTCGTAGGCCAGGAGGGTGACCAGCTCGTCGACGAGCCTGCGGAAGGTCGGGGAGTCAGTGCGCTCGTCCCGCAGGGTGGTCAGCTTGTGCGCGACCAGCGGATGGTCGGCGAGCATCGTGCGCATGGGCGCAGCGTAGTGAGGCGGCGTCAGCGAGCCGACGGCCGACCGGCTCACGTGCCCGGATCGCGGTGCGTGGCGAAGAACGCGCGCAGCTGCGCGCCGCACTCCTCGGCCAGCACCCCGGCCGCGACCTGCGGTCGATGGTTGAGCCGTGGATCGCGCACCACGTCCCACAGCGAGCCGACCGCCCCGGCCTTCGGGTCGAAGGCGCCGAACACGATCCGCTCGACGCGCGCGAGCACGGCAGCACCAGCGCACATCGTGCATGGCTCGAGCGTGACCACGAGCGTGCAACCGGTCAGGCGCCACTGCCCCATCGCCTGGGCCGCCCCGCGCAGGGCCAGCACCTCGGCGTGCGCCGTGGGGTCGGCCTCCGCCTCGCGACGGTTGTGCCCGCGGCCGAGCACCGCGCCCGCCGCGTCGAGCACCAGCGCCCCGATGGGCACGTCACCGGCCGGCAGCGCCAGGGCGGCCTCGGCCAGGGCGGCCCGCATGGCCGCCTCGTCCGCGGGGCTGGCCTTCACGGTGGCCGAGTGTGCCACCGCACGAAGCTCCCGAGGCGCCTGAGCCGTCGGCACGCCGGCACGCCTCACCGGGCCCACGCCGAGGCCCGCACACCGCACCCGGCCCGCGACGCGCCGGCCCGGCTGGATCCGCCCATGGTCGATTCCCTGACCCCGGGGTCAGGGCCGCAGTTGCGACCGGCGCGGGCCACTGGTGGAGTGCTGCCCATGCCCACCCCGGCCTCCACCCTGCGTCCGGCGGGCTTCCACGGGCAGGGGCACCTGCGCCGCCACGCCCACGGCCGCGCCCCGCGCGGCTCCTAC
>DASVBK010000210.1:0-2006 GCA_036375875.1 Candidatus Nanopelagicales bacterium | reverse complement strand
GACCACGGTCGCCGAGGTGGTGGCGAGCACCCGGTTCACCACGGTGTGCCCCAGCAGCTGGGCCCCGATCGTGATCGCAAGGATGAGCAGCCAGTCGCGCACCGAGAACCCCGTGAGCGGCACGCGCAGCAGCGCCACGAGCCCGAGGAGGGCTGCGGCGGAGACCGCGTAGCAGACGGCGGTGTAGGTGGCGTTGGTCGTGGTGGCCCGCACCCGTTCGCCCACCGTGACGTAGAGCGCGGCGAGCACCGCCCCCGCGAGCGCCAGCCCGTCGCCGATGAGCGCCTTCGGGGTGAGCGCGAAGTCCACTCCGGTGAGCACGAGGATGCCGGCGAGCGCCACGCCGATCCCGACCCACGCCATGGGCGCGATCGCCACGCCCCGGCGCCGCGCGATGAGCGCGGCCCACACCGGCTGCGTGGCCACCAGTGCCGTGGAGGACGCGACGGTCGTGAAGCGCAGGCTCGGCACCCAGGTGGCGAAGTGGGCGCCGAGCAGCACGCCCGCCCAGGCCATCCGGCGCCACTGCTCGCGGCTCAGGGCCCGCACCTCTGCGCGGTGGCGAACCGCTACCCAGGCCCAGGTCGCTCCGGAGCCGAGCGCCGTGCGCCAGAACGCGATCGCCAGGGCCGGCGCGGTGCACGCGGCGATGAGCGGTGCCGAGGTGGAGATGGCCAGCACCGCGACCACGAGCAGCCACAGGTCGGCGACGGGCGGCCGCGTGAGATCACGCGGCGCTGGGGCACCACGGACGTCACCGGGTCGGCCGGCACGCGGCGCTGGGGCATCACGGACGTCACCGGGTCGACGATCACGCGGCGCTGGGGCACCACGGACGTCACCGGGTCGACGCGCTCGGCCACCACGGACGTCACCAGCGCGGCTGGCACGCGGCGGCCCGTCCGGACGTCGCGGCCCGTCCGGACCACGCCCACTCGGCTGGTCCGCGTCACTCACGGCCGCGACCCTACGGGTTGCCCGCGGTGGGCGGGGTCCGACCGACCAGGACGGTCCGACGCCGCCCTCAGGCGTTGCTCCCCGGCAGGCGCGCATGCCGGGGATAGCCTTCGCCCGTGACGGCAGGCGGCGGCAGCACCCGGGTGTTCGCGTCACACCTGTCCGGCATCGGGGTGTTCGATCGCGAGGGCGACCCCCTGGGCAAGGTGCGCGACCTCGTCGTGGTGCTGCGCCACGACCGCGAGCCGCCACGGGTGCTCGGGCTGGTCATGGAGGTGCCGCCACGTCGGCGGATCTTCCTGCCGATCACCCGGGTCACGAGCATCGACGCCGGGCAGGTGGTCGTGCAGGCCCGGCTGGACCTTCGCCGCTTCCAGCAGCGCCCGGGCGAGACCCTGGTGATCGGCGAGCTGTTCGACCGGCGCGTCACCGTCCGCGCGACCGGGGAGCAGGGCACGCTCGTCGACGCGGGCCTGGAGCGCGACCGCAACCGGGACTGGCGCCTGGCGAAGGTGCACGTCGCCCGGCCGCACCGCGGGTTCCGCCGGCGCGGCGACGCCGCCACGCTCGACTGGCAGGAGGTCGAGGGCCTGAGCGCCGCCGGCCAGCCCGACGAGCAGGGCGTCGACTCGCTCATGGCCACCCTCGACACGCTGCGCGCCGCCGACCTCGCCAACGTGCTGCAGGACCTGCCCGGCAAGCGCCGCCTGGAGGTGGCGCGCAACCTCGAGGACCAGCGGTTGGCTGACGTGCTCGAGGAGCTGCCGGAGGACGATCGCGTCGCGATCCTGACCGGCCTCGGCCTGGAGCGGGCCGCCGACGTGCTCGAGGAGATGGAGCCCGACGACGCCGCCGACCTGCTCGGCGAGCTGCCCCCGGACCAGGCCGCCCAGCTGCTGGCCGAGGTGGAGCCCGACGAGGCGGCCGACCTGCGGCGGCTGCTCTCCTACGGCGACCTCACCGCCGGCGGCATGATGAACCCGGAGCCGGTGCTCGTGCCCCCGGATGCGACGGTCGCCGAGGCGCTGGCACGCATCCGCTCCCCCGAG
>DASVBK010000192.1:0-2771 GCA_036375875.1 Candidatus Nanopelagicales bacterium | reverse complement strand
TCGACGGGACCTTCCCGAACCACGAGGCCAACCCCATCGAGCCGGCGAACCTGCGCGACCTGCAGGCCGCCGTCCTCGAGCACCGCGCGGACCTCGGCCTGGCCTTCGACGGCGACGCGGACCGCTGCTTCCTCGTCGACGAGCTGGGCCAGCTCGTCTCGCCCTCGGACCTCACCGGCCTCATCGCCGTGCGTGAGCTCGCCAAGCATCCAGGTGCGCCGATCATCCACAACTGCATCACCTCACGGGCGGTGCCCGAGGTGATCGCCGAGCACGGCGGGCAGCCGGTGCGCACCCGGGTCGGGCACTCCTTCATCAAGGCGGTCATGGCCGAGACCGGGGCGGCCTTCGGTGGTGAGCACTCCGGGCACTTCTACTTCGCCGACTTCTGGCGCGCGGACTCCGGCATGCTCGCGGCGCTGCACACCATCGCCGCGCTGGGCGGCGCGCCGGCGGGCACGACCCTGTCGGCGCTGCTCGCCCCCTACCAGCGCTACGTGGCCAGCGGCGAGGTCAACTCCGAGGTGCGCGACCAGGCCGAGGCGACGGCGCGCGTCCGCGCGGCGTTCGCCGATGAGCCGGGCGTCACCTTCGACGAGCTCGACGGCCTGACCATCTCCGGCCCGGACTGGTGGGCCAACGTGCGCCCGAGCAACACCGAGCCGTTGCTGCGCCTCAACGCCGAAGGGCCCGACGAGGCCGCTATGGTCGCGCTGCGCGATCGCATCCTCGGGATCATCCGGGACGAGTCGCGGGGAGGGGACGCATGAACATCGACCCGATGCTGCTGGAGATCCTGGCCTGCCCGTGCGAGCACCACGCCCCGGTCGAGCCCGACGTGCCCGAGCTCGCCGAGGCCACCGCCCTGGTCTGCACCCGCTGCCGCACCAGCTTCCCGGTGCGCGACGACATCCCGGTGATGCTCCTGGACGAGGCGACCCCGGGCCCGATGGGCGTCGGCGCCGAGCTGCCCGCCCAGGCGTGAGCCGATGAGCACCGAGGGCGGGACCCGCGCGGTCATCGCCGCGATGATCGCCAACGGGGGTATCGCGGTCACGAAGTTCCTGGCGTTCCTGGCCACGGGGTCGAGCTCGATGCTCTCCGAGGCGATCCACTCGGTGGCGGACACGTTCAACCAGGGGCTGCTCCTGCTGGGCGGCAAGCGCGCCCAGGCCGCGCCGGATGAAGTGCACCAGTTCGGCTACGGCCGCCGGCGCTACGTCTACTCGTTCATGGTCGCGATCATCATCTTCCTGCTCGGCGGCCTGTTCTCCCTCTACGAGGGCTGGCACAAGTGGCACTTCCCGGAGGAGCTGACCAAGGTCTGGATCGCCTACGCGGTGCTGATCGTGTCCATCGGATTGGAGACGTACTCCTTCCGCACCGCCCTGCGTGAGGCCAACAAGTCGCGAGGGTCACGCTCGCTGCAGCAGTACGTGCGCGACGCCCGCCAGCCCGAGCTGCCCGTGGTGCTGCTGGAGGACACCGGGGCCCTGATCGGCCTGGTCTTCGCGCTGTTCGGCATCACCATGGCCGAGCTCACGGGGGACCCCCGCTGGGACGGCCTGGGCGCCATGGCGATCGGTGTGCTGCTGGTCGTCATCGCGGTGTTCCTGGCCTTCGAGATGGCCTCGATGCTGGTGGGTGAGTCGGCGCTGCCGGAGCAGGAGGCGGCGATCCGCGCCGCCGTGGCCGAGCAGGCCGGCGTCCACTCGATCATCCACATGCGCACCCTGCACACGGGTCCCGACGAGCTGCTGGTCGCGGTCAAGATCGGCGTCGACCCGGACGACCAGGCGTCGGACCTCGCGCGCATCATCGACGGGGCCGAGGAGCGCATCCGCGCGGTCGTGCCGACGGCCCGGTGGATCTACGTGGAGCCCGACGTGCGCCGCGTGGACGGCGTGGCCCCGAGCTCGGGCGCGTAGCCAGCCGGGCCTGCCGCTCGCTGCTTGGCCGCTGGCCCGGTCCGGTGCGACAATGGGGGCGGCCACCCGGCCCCGCGAACCATCGAAGCCTCGTGGACGTTCGCCGGAGCCGCCGCGGAGATCGGCGGCGGCATCCCCCGCACCGCCCGACTGGGCGCCTGCCACCCAACGAGGAGCACCATGCCCGACTTCAAGGTCGCCGACCTGTCCCTGGCCGAGTTCGGCCGCAAGGAGATCCGCCTCGCCGAGCACGAGATGCCCGGCCTCATGGCGATGCGCGCCGAGTTCGGCGCCACCAAGCCGCTGCGCGGAGCCCGGATCACCGGGTCGCTGCACATGACCATCCAGACCGCCGTGCTCATCGAGACCCTCGTCGAGCTCGGCGCCGAGGTCCGCTGGGCCTCGTGCAACATCTACTCCACCCAGGACCACGCCGCGGCGGCCGTCGCAGTCGGCCCGAACGGCACCCCGGAGGACCCGCAGGGCGTGCCGGTCTACGCCTGGAAGGGCGAGACGCTGGAGGAGTACTGGTGGTGCACCGAGCAGGTGCTGCGCTGGCCCGGGGCTGACGGCGCGCTGACCGGCGGCCCGAACATGATCCTCGACGACGGCGGCGACGCCACGCTGCTGGTGCACAAGGGCGTGGAGTTCGAGCGCAACGGCGTCGTGCCGACGCCCGACGAGACCACCTCCGAGGAGTCCGCGGTCGTGCTCTCGGTGCTGCGTCGCTCGCTGGCCGAGGACCCCAGCCGGTGGACCACGATCGCCGCCGGCATCAAGGGTGTCACCGAGGAGACCACCACCGGCGTGCACCGGCTCTACGAGATGGCCAAGGAGGGCACG
>DASVBK010000046.1:0-6947 GCA_036375875.1 Candidatus Nanopelagicales bacterium | reverse complement strand
GCGTCCTGGCCGAGCTCAGGGAGCACGACGCGATCCTGCTGGGCGCGATCGGGGACCCCAGCGTGCCGCCCGGGGTGCTCGAGCGCGGCGTGCTGCTGCCGCTGCGCTTCGAGCTGGACCACCACGTGAACCTGCGGCCGGTCAAGCTCTTCCCCGGGGTGGCGACCCCCCTGGCCGGCAAGGGGCCCGCGGACATCGACATGGTGGTCTGCCGGGAGGGCACGGAGGGTCCGTACGTCGGTGCCGGCGGCTTCCTGCGCCGCGGCACCGCCCACGAGGTGGCCACTGAGGAGAGCCTGAACACCAGGTACGGCGTCGAGCGGATCGTGCGCGACGCGTTCACCCGGGCCGCCGCCCGGCCGCGCCGCAAGGTGACCCTCGTGCACAAGACGAACGTGCTGGTCCACGCCGGGGACCTGTGGCAGCGCACGTTCAGCGAGGTCGCTGCGCAGTACCCCGACGTCACGACCGACTACTGCCACGTCGACGCCGCGGCCATGTTCTTCCTGACCCAGCCCGAGCGCTTCGACGTGGTGGTCACCGACAACCTGTTCGGCGACATCCTCACGGACGTCGGTGCTGCGATCGCCGGCGGGATCGGGTTGGCGGCCAGCGGCAACATCGACCCGAGCCGGAGGAACCCGAGCATGTTCGAGCCCGTGCACGGCTCCGCGCCGGACATCGCCGGCCAGGGAAAGGCCGACCCGACCGCGACCGTGCTCAGCGTCGGGATGCTGCTGGCCCACCTGGGGCACCAGGCGGCAGCAGCGCGGGTCGAGGCAGCGGTGGCGGCCGACCTGGCGGCCCGCGGCCATGCGACCCGTTCGACCAGGGAGATCGGTGACGCCCTGGCGGCTGCAGTCGCCGGCTGAGGTGGACGCGCGAGCGCGGGGGTCGGCGCCCCTCGCGCCGGACTCGCGCAGTCGGGGATACTCACCGCCATGACTGCCGACGCACCCACGTCCTGGTACCGGACCGCCGCCGAGCTCGCCCGCGCCGGCGTCGAGCTCTACCCGGTGACCGAGCGCGCGACGGCGAAGGTCGCGGACCGCAGCACCGGGGCCGTGCGGCCCGTGGCCGAGCGCCAGGCGATCCTCGCCGACCCCGGGTTCGGTCGGCACTTCACCGACCACATGGTCCGCGCGGACTGGTCGGCCGCCACCGGCTGGGGCGAGCCCGAGCTCGTCGACTACGCCACCCTGCCGCTGGATCCGGCGAGCATGTTCATCCACTACGGCCAGTCGATCTTCGAGGGCCTCAAGGCCTATCGGCACGGCGAGCACCTGGCGCTGTTCCGGCCCGAGGCCAACGCCGTGCGGTTCGCCCGCAGCGCGACCCGACTGGCGATGGCCGAGCTCCCCGAGGACGTGTTCCTCGGCTCGGTCGAGGCGCTCGTCCGCGCCGATGCGGCGTGGATCGCCGACGATCCGGAGAAGTCGCTCTACCTGCGGCCGTTCCAGTTCGCCACCGAGGTGGGCATGGGCGTGCGCCCGGCGAACGCCTATACGTTCCTGCTCATCGCCTCGCCGGCCGGCGCCTACTTCCCGCGTGGGGTGAAGCCGGTGAGCGTGTGGCTGTCCACCGAGTTCGTCCGCGCCGCACCCGGGGGCACCGGCGAGGCCAAGTGCTCGGGCAACTACGCCGCCTCCCTCATCGCCCAGGCCCACGCCGCCGAGCAGGGCTGCGACCAGGTCGTCTGGCTCGATGCGGTGGAGCGCCGGTGGGTCGAGGAGATGGGCGGCATGAACCTCGTCTTCGTCGTCGGGCACGGCGGGGACGCCCGGCTCGTCACGCCGGAGCTCACCGGCACGCTGCTCCCGGGCGTCACCCGCGACTCGCTGCTCAAGCTCGCCCGGCACCTGGGCATCCCCGCGGAGGAGGGGCGCATGAGCGTGGCGGACTGGCAGGCCGGCAACGCCTCCGGGGAGATCTCCGAGGTGTTCGCCTGCGGCACGGCCGCAGTGGTCACCCCCGTCGGCTCGGTGAAGTCGGCGAACGGGCAATGGACCGTCGGTGACGGCGAGCCCGGGCCGGTCACCATGCGGCTGCGCGAGGCCCTGCTCGACATCCAGACCGGCCGGATGCCCGATCCGTTCGGCTGGGTGCACCGGCTGGCCTGAGGACGACGGGCGCGGGCCTGGCGGTGAGCCCTCCGCCGACCGGGCGAACATCCGTCTGGTTGGAGAGGGCCCGCGCCGCCTCAGTGGCCCGCTGCCTCCGCCCGCCGCAGCTTCGCGCACAGGGCGCGCAGCATGGGCAGGGCGACCTCGGGGTGGTCGCGCAGCAGCTCGTCGAAGCCCCACTTGGGCATGGCGAAGGTGCGCAACCCGTCCGGGCCCGCGCTCACGTCAGCCGAACGGGGCTTGCCGTCGATGAGCGACAGCTCGCCGAAGTAGGCACGCGGCCCCAGCGACGCGACCCGCGTGCCGTGCAGGTCGACCTCAGCGCTGCCCGCGAGCACCACGTGCATCTCCACCCCCTTCGGCGAGAAGACCCGGAAGCCGCTCACCTGCTCACCGGCTTGGACCACCGGCGCCCCCGGCTCGTGCTCCACGACCTCGCCGTAGTCGGCGATCCGGCGCATCACCTTCGGCGGCAGCCCGGTGAACAGGTCCACGGCGCCGAGCAGGGCAACGATCTGGTCGTCGGCCATCGCACTCCTCCGGTCCAGGCGGGCCAGCCCGCGCGTCGCCGCGGCTCCTCCGCGACAGGGCCGCATCATGGCAGCGCGACGGGTCCCGACGCGCACGATCCAGCCAGCGGACCGGGGCGGCTGGCCGGGCGGGGCCGCCACGTGGCATGATCCGGGGCGTGACCGCACCGGCGATCATCATTGGCAAGCGCGCTGGCGTCTGACGCAGACGCAAGCGCGCTGACCCCCTCCGCCCCAGCGGCGAGGGGGTTTGTTGTTGGAGGGGACCGGATCAGATGGACACCGACCGCGACGCGTTCCACGTGTTCGACACCACGCTGCGCGACGGCGCGCAGCGCGAGGGGATCTCCTACTCGGTGAGCGACAAGCTGGCCGTCGCGCGGCTGCTCGACGAGCTGGGCGTCGGCTTCATCGAGGGCGGCTGGCCCGGCGCCATGCCCAAGGACACCGAGTTCTTCGCCCGCGCCGCCGCCGGCGAGCTGCACCTGCGCAACGCGCAGCTCGTGGCCTTCGGCGCGACCCGCAAGCCGGGACTCTCGGCGGCCGACGACCCCCAGGTGCGCGCGCTGCTGGACTCGCAGGCCCCGGTCGTGTGCCTGGTCGCCAAGTCCGACGTGCGCCACGTCGCCGAGGCGCTGCGGACCACCAACGAGGAGAACCTCGCGATGGTGCGCGACACCGTGGACTTCCTCGTGCGCAACGGTCGCCGCGTGTTCGTCGACTGCGAGCACTTCTTCGACGGGTACGCGCACGACCCGGACTACGGCGTCCGCCTGCTGAAGACCGCCTTCGACGCCGGTGCCAGCGTCGGCGTGCTGTGCGACACCAACGGCGGGATGCTGCCGCTGGGCATCCACCGGGTGGTCGGCGACGTCCTGGCGCGCTCCGGGGTGCGCCTGGGGATCCACTGCCAGGACGACACCTCGTGCGCCGTGGCGAACACGCTGGCGGCCGTCGAGGCCGGGGTCACCCACGTGCAGTGCACCGCCAACGGCTACGGCGAGCGCACCGGCAACGCGGACCTGTTCTCCGTGGTCGCCTCGCTGGAGCTCAAGCTGGGCATCCGGGCCCTGCCCGAGGGCAACCTGCGCGAGGCCAAGCGCATCAGCCACGCCCTGGCCGACATCGCCAACCTGCCGCCCGACACCCACCAGGCGTACGTCGGGGTCTCCAGCTTCGCGCACAAGGCCGGCCTGCACGCGTCGGCGCTCAAGGTCAACGAGGCCCTGTACAGCCACATCGACCCCAGGCTGGTCGGCAACGACACCCGCATCCTGGTCACGGAGATGGCTGGCCGGGCCACCGTCGAGCTCAAGGGCCGCGAGCTCGGGGTGGACATCGCTGCCGATCCGGCGGCGCTGTCGCGCGTGGTCGAGACGGTGAAGTCGCGCGAGGCGGCGGGGTGGACCTACGAGGCGGCCGACGCCTCCTTCGAGCTGCTCATGCGCGACGAGCTGGCCGACGAGCGCCGCCGCTACTTCGAGGTCGAGTCCTGGCGCACGATCGTCTCCCCGCAGGTGAACGGCGGCGGCCACGGCTCCGAGGCCATCGTGAAGGTGCACGCCGGAGGCCAGCGCATCGTCACGGTGGGGGAGGGCAACGGCCCGGTGAACGCGCTGGACAACGCGCTGCGCGGCGCGCTGGCGCAGATCTACCCGGAGGTCGCCGAGATGCAGCTCGTGGACTACAAGGTGCGCATCGTGCCCGGCGCGATGGGCACCGATGCGGTCACGCGCGTGCTCATCGAGACCAACGACGGGGACGGCTCCTGGTCGACGGTGGGCGTGCACGAGAACGTCATCGTCGCCTCGTGGCTGGCCATCGTCGACGCGATCGACTACGGCCTCATGCGCGCCGGGGTGGCCGCACCCGAGGCAGGCGAGCATCGGGCCGTCACCAGCGACGCACAGCCGCAGCCGCTCGGGGCAGGCGCATGAGGATCGCGCGCTACGCGGCCGAGGGCCGCGTCCGCTACGGCGTGGTCGAGGGGGGCGAGGTGCTGGCGCTCCCGGGGCACCCCTTCACCGCGCCCGGCGAGCAGCTGGAGACCACGGGCGAGGTGCACGACCTCGACGCGGTCCGGCTGCTGGCGCCGGTGCTGCCGAGCAAGGTCGTCGGCATCGGCAAGAACTACGCCGACCACGCCGCCGAGATGGGAGCCGTCGCCCCGGCACAGCCCCTGATCTTCCTGAAGCCGACGACCTCGCTCATCGGCCCCGAGGACCCGATCGTGCTGCCCCCGGAGTCCAGCGAGGTGCACCACGAGGCCGAGCTCGCGGTGGTGATCGGCCGGCTCTGCCGACGGGTGCCCGCTGCGCAGGCCCTCGACGTCGTGCTGGGCTACACCTGCGCCAATGATGTGACAGCGCGCGACCTGCAGCGCTCGGACGGCCAGTGGACCCGGGCCAAGGGGTTCGACACGTTCTGCCCGCTGGGTCCGTGGATCGACACGGACCTCGACCCCGCGGACGCGCTGGTGGAGTGCGAGGTGAACGGCGTCACCACCCAGCGGGCATCGACGGCGACGTTGATCCATCCGGTGGCCGCACTCATCGAGGCGGTGTCCGCGGTGATGACCCTGCTGCCGGGCGACGTGATCCTCACCGGCACACCCGCCGGGGTCGGACCCATCACCGCCGGCGACGAGGTTGCCGTGACCATCGCCGGGCTGGGCACGCTGGTCAACCCGGTGCGCTGAGGCCCGCCGGTAGGATCGCGCACCATGTCCGAGCACCCCGACGTCCTCGCCCCGGTCGACCTGCCGGCCCGCGCCAGCAACCCCGCCGTCCGCGTGCGGTTCTGCCCGTCGCCCACCGGCAACCCGCACGTGGGCATGGTCCGCACGGCGCTGTTCAACTGGGCCTACGCCCGGCACACCGGTGGGACGTTCGTGTTCCGCATCGAGGACACCGACTCGGCGCGCGACTCCGAGGAGTCCTACGAGCAGCTGCTCGCCGCGCTGCGGTGGCTCGGCCTCGACTGGGACGAGGGCCCGGGCGTGGGTGGCCCGCACGAGCCCTACCGCCAGTCCCAGCGGCTGGAGCGCTACGCGAGCGCCGCCGCGGACCTCGTGGCGGCGGGACGGGCCTACGAGTGCTTCTGCACGCCGGAGGAGCTCGAGGAGCGTCGTGAGCAGGCGCGCAGGGAGGGGCGCACCCCCGGCTACGACGGCCACTGCCGTGACCTGGACGCGCAGCAGCGCGACGCCCTGCGGGCCGAGGGCCGGGCGCCGGCGATCAGGTTCCGCATGCCGCAGCGCGAGATCAGCTGGGACGACCTGGTCCGCGGCCCGCTGAGCTTCGGCCACGAGCACGTGCCGGACTATGTGCTGGTGCGCGCCAACGGCGAGCCGCTCTACACGCTGGTGAACCCGGTGGACGACGCGCTCATGCGCATCACGCACGTGCTGCGCGGCGAGGACCTGCTCTCCAGCACGCCCCGCCAGATCGCGCTGTACGACGCGCTGGCCGAGATCGGGGTCTCCGATGGGACCACGCCCCAGTTCGGCCACCTGCCCTACGTCATGGGCGAGGGCAACAAGAAGCTGTCCAAGCGTGACCCGCAGTCCAGCCTCAACCTCTACCGCGAGGAGGGGTTCCTGCCCGAGGGCCTGCTGAACTACCTCGCCCTGCTGGGCTGGTCGATGGGCGAGGATCGGGAGTTCTTCAGCAAGGAGCAGATGGCCGCCGCCTTCGACCTCGACCGGGTGAGCGCGAACCCCGCGCGCTTCGACCTGAAGAAGTGCACTGCGATCAACGGCGACTGGATCCGCGCACTGCCTGCCCAGGAGCTGGCTCGGCGCGTCGCGTCAGTGCTGGTCTCGCGCGGGGTGCTGGCCGAGCCCGTCTCCGCGCAGGACGCCGCGACGCTCCGCTCGGCGATCCCGCTGGTCCAGGAGCGGATGGAGACCCTCGGCCAGGCCGTCGGCATGCTCGGGTTCCTCTTCGCCGACCACGCGTCCTTCCAGCCGGATCCGGACGACGCCGCGCGCATGCTGGGCCCCGAGGCGGCTCCTGCGCTGCGGGCAGCCCGGGCGGCGCTGGGCGACCTCCCCGGGTGGGAGGCGGCCGAGATCGAGGCGGCGCTGCGTGCGGCGCTCATCGAGGGCCTGGGCCTCAAGCCCAAGGTGGCCTTCGGGTCGCTGCGCGTCGCGGTGACGGGTCGGCGCGTCTCGCCGCCGCTGTTCGAGTCGATCGAGCTGCTCGGCCGCGAGCCCACCCTCGCCCGCATCGACGCCGCACTGGGCTGACCACGCCCACCCGCCACCCAGCCGCCGGCCCAAGATCACCGTTCG
>DASVBK010000169.1:0-8957 GCA_036375875.1 Candidatus Nanopelagicales bacterium | reverse complement strand
GTCTGCGGTACGGTCCGCAGGTGCCCGTAGCCGTCCCCATCGTCGCCGGCACTGCCATCCGCGGGCTGGCGGCCACGGTCATGATGAAGCCGGTCCTGGAGCGCCATCAGAACGCCTTCCTCATCACGTTGGCCAACTTCGGCGTGACCATGCCGATGGAGCGCTCGCAGCAGCACATCCACGACGACATCCAGCGCGGGCTGGCGGCCCAGGGCCGCAGCCCGGACGCGCCCGTCGTGCTCGTCGGCCACTCCCAGGGGGCCCTGGCGAGCCTGCGCTACGCGATCGACCACCCCGAGCAGGTGCTCCACACGATCAGCGTCGGCGTGCCGTGGCGCGGGTCGCTGACCGCGGGGCGGGTCTCACGGCTGGTGTCGTGGACACGGCTGAACCTCACCCCTGCCCTGTCCGACATGGCTGAGGGGTCGCCGTTCCTGCGCTCGCTGCACGAGGACCTGCCCTCGATCGCATCCCGGGTGACGAACATCTACTCCACCCACGAGCTGTTCATCCAGCCCTACGTGGCCGCCCACATCGACGTGCCCGGGGTGGAGAACCTGCTCATCGCCACCGAGGACGAGTACCGCCGGCACCTCCGCGGGTTCCCCGAGCTGCCTGTCGACGACGTGATCACCGGGCGCATCACGCACCTCGGCGAGATGAACTCCCCCGAGGTGCGCTCGGAGATCTGGGCGCGGGTCGAGCGGATCAGCGACCAGGTGCGCAGGGCCCAGGGGTCGACCGCCAAGGCCATCTGACCGCTGCCGGGGGCCCCGTCCGCGCCAGTCAGCGGCTGTTGAGCACGCGGTCGACCAGCCCGAGCACCGGCAGGGCCAGCAGCAGGAGCAGGCCGAACCACAGCAGCGGCTGGATGCGCTTGGCCCAGCCCCACAGCAGGAGCACCAGGCCGACGACGGGCACCAGCAGCACCCAGTTGAACCCGGCGAGCGCCATGCGCAGCCTCCCGTCCCAGTCCGCCGCCCATTGACGCGAGCCTGGCTGAAGGGCGCCACGCCATCCGCGCTGTGCTGACGCCACCACGGTACCGGCAACGGCATGCGCGAAGATGACCGACGTGCTCGTGCTGCTGCCGCCCAGCGAGGCCAAGACCGAGCCGGCCACGGGCCCACGGCTGGACCTCGCCGCGATGAGCCTGCCCGCGTTGCGTCCGGCGCGACGCAGGACGCTCACCGCACTGGTCCGGCTGGCGCGCGGGGACCTCGAGACGGCCCGGACCACGCTCAAGCTCTCGCCCGGCCAGGTCGACGAGGTGCGCCGCGACGCCACGTTGCGCGCCGCACCCACCGCACCAGCCGCCGAGGTCTACAGCGGCGTGCTCTTCGGCGCCCTCGACGCGGCCAGCCTGCCCCCCGCGGCCCGCGCCCGGCTGGATGCCTGGGTCCTGGTCTGGTCGGGCCTCTGGGGCGCGGTGCGCCTGAGCGACCCCATCCCGGCCTATCGGCTCTCCGGGGCGGTCAGCCTGCCCGGCCTCGGCCCGCTGGCTGCCCACTGGCGCCCAGCGCTGGCCAGGGCGCTGCGGCCGCTTGCCGACGTCGAGGGGCAGGTGGTGCTCGACCTGCGCTCGGGCACCTACACCGGCAGCTGGACGCCGTCCGGCCCGCGCGGCCTCACGGTGCGCGTGGTCCAGGAGCAGGCGGGCACCCGCACCGTGGCGAGCCACGCCAACAAGGCGGCCAAGGGGCGGCTGGTCCGCTCGTTGGCGCTCGCGCTCGCCGACCAGCCCGATCCCTGCACCCCTGACGAGCTCCTCGACGTGCTGCGCGCCGCCGGCCACCGGCTCGAGCCGGGGCCGAGGGGGACGACTGCGGGGCCACGCGTGGTCGACGTGGTGGTCGAGGCGCTGTGAGCCGGAGGGCCGCCGCCCCCGCCTGCACCATGGGGGGCCCCACCCACGCGCTGCCCGGCACGGCCCGCACCACGCTGCCTCGCCCCCACGGGCGCCACTAGCGTGGGCCCACCCGACGAGGAGGGCCCGCCCGGATGGATCTGCTGCAGTGGGTCACGGCGCTCATGCCGGTGCTCTCCGTCGCCATCCTGCTCGTCGCGCTCCGGATGCCCGCCTCGCGCGCGATGCCGTTGGCCCTGGTGGTCACGATCGTGCTGGCCATCGTGGTCTGGGGTGTCCCCGGCACCCAGGTGGCCGCCTCCGTCATCGAGGGGCTGCTCATCGCCCTGTCGGTCGTGCTCATCGTGCTCGGCGCGCTGGCCTTCCTCGGCGTGATGCGGGCCAGTGGCAGCCTCGCGCTGATCCGCCTCGACGTGCTCAGGATCAGCGCTGACAGCCGCGTGCACCTGCTGTTCGTCGGCTGGCTGCTGGTGTGCTTCATCGAGGGGGCCGCCGGCTTCGGCACACCGGCCACGGTGGCAGCACCACTGCTCATCGCCCTGGGCTTCCCGGCGATCGCCGCTGTGTGCCTGGCACTCATCGCCGACGTCTCGGCCGTGACCTACGGCGCGGTCGGCACGCCCATCATCGTCGGCATGGCCGAGGGCACCGGTCGCAGCTGGAGCGACCCGGCCGACCGGTCCTTCCTCACGGACGTAGCGCTGACCACCCAGCAGATCGACTTCCTGGGCAGCATCGCGATCACGCTGATCATGATGTTCTTCCTCACCAACGTGTTCGCCGCGGAGCGCAGCCGCCGCGCCTTCGTGGAGATGATCCCGCTGACGATCGTTGCGGCGCTGGCGTTCTCGCTGCCCGCCTACTTCTGGACCAGCACGCTGGGCGTCGAGTTCGGCGGCCTGCTGGGCGGCGCGACCGGGCTGGTGATCCTGTTCGTCGTCGTGCGGCTGCGCCTGCTGGTGCCCAAGGCGCCCTGGTCGGTCTCGGTGGGGTACATCGACCCGGCCGAGCTCGAGGAGATGGTGACCACGACCCAGGCGGAGGCCGAGGCGGCGCACCTGAGCACGTTCCGGGTGTGGGCGCCCTACCTGCTGCTCACGGTGCTGCTCCTCGCCACGCGGATCATCGACGAGCTCCAGGCCGGGCTCAACGAGCGCTGGACGCTGGGGATCTCGGACATCCTCGGCACCGACATCTCGTCGAGCTTCGCGCCGCTGTACTCGCCGGGCGTCATCTTCCTCATCGTGGCCGCGTTCACGTTCTGGCTGCACCATGTGCCGCGCGAGAAGCTGGGCCCGACCGCCCGGTCGGTCGGCTCAGCCGTGCTCGGGTCGGCCGTCGTGCTGGCCGCCGCGGTGCCCATCGTGCGGGTCTTCCTCAACTCCGGCGTCAACTCCAACGGCCTCGCGTCGATGCCGCTGGAGCTGGCCACGGCCGCCGAGGAGGCGATCGGCGATGCCTGGCCCCTGGCAGCGCCGTGGGTGGGCGCGCTGGGCTCGTTCGTCTCGGGCAGCGCCACGTTCAGCCACCTCATGTTCGCCTCGCTGCAGGAGTCGGTGGCCCAGTCCGTCGGCGCCGACCCGACCGTGGTGCTGGCCCAGCAGGTCGGCGGTGCCAACGCCGGCAACATGGTGTGCGTGGCCAACGTGGTGACCGTCGCGGCGGTGGTCGGACTGCTGGGCCGGGAGGGCGAGGTGATCCGACGCACCGCCATCCCGATGCTGGTCTACTGCGTGATCTTCGCGGCCGCAGGCTTCCTGCTCGCGTGAGCGGCGCCGCTCCGCGGGCGCATCGGATGGCCCGCGGATGGGATGCTGGCGACCATGCGTGCGTGGCTGCTCGACAGGCCGGGTCCCCCCGGCTCGTTGCGCCTCGCCGAAGTGGACAGCCCGTGGCGATCACCGGCAGCGAGCCGCCGACCGGTCGAGGTGCTGGTCCGCGTCGAGGCCGTCGGGCTGAACCCGGTGGACTTCAAGAGCGCCGCGGCGGGTCACCCGTCCTGGCGCTACCCGCACGTGCTCGGCCTCGACGTGGCGGGGCTGGTGGTCGCGGTGCATGCCGAGGCCGCAGCGCGGCGTGAGCAGGGGTGGATGCTGCCCGCCCCCGGCACCCGGGTGGTGTTCCACCACGACCTGCGCCAGCCCGGCGGCTTCGCGGAGTACGTCGCCGTGGGCCCTGAGGCGCTGGCGCCCATGCCCCCCGAGATCGACCCGATCGCGGCTGCCAGCCTGCCGACGGCTGGGCTCACGGCCCTGGACGCGGTGGAGCGACGGCTGCGGATGATCTCCGGGCACACCGTGCTCGTGCACGGCGCCTCGGGCGGTGTCGGCTCGTTCGCGGTGCAGCTGGCGAAGCTGTTCGGCGCACGGGTGATCGCCGCGGCACGGCCACCGGACGAGCAGGCGGTGCGTGCCCTGGGTGCCCTGCACGTGGTGGACCCACTCGCCCCCGACTTCACCGACCGGGTCCGCGCGTTGGCCCCCGAGGGCCTCGACGCGGCCATCGACACGATCTCGGCACGCAGTGCCACCCAGTCCCTCGGGCTGCTGCGCCACGCCGGGCATCTGGTGGCGATCGCGGGGCGACCGGACCTGTCGGCCGTGCCCGAGTTCGGCCTGGCCCCCACGATCTCGGAGGTGGCGCTCGGCGCCGCGTACACCCACGGCGGCCCGGCCGGCGTGCGGTGGCTGGTGTGGGGCCTGGAGCGTCTCATGCGGCTGACCATCGAGGGGCACCTGCACCCGCCGGCGATCGAGGTGCTGGCCTTCGAGGAGATCCCCATGGGCCTCGAGCGCCTCGCCGCACGCAAGGTGGACGGCAAGCTGGTGGCGAACCTGCGCTGGAGCTGAGTGGGGGTGCGGCGCCAGGGGGTGACGGCCGGCCAGTCCGGCGGTGACCCGGCTACTGCCCCCGCGCTGCGGCGATCCCCACCCGGAACTCGGCCAGGGTCCCCAGCTCCACCGACACCGGCTCGACGATCCGCGCCTGCGCGACCTGCGCGACCTGGTCGATGACCCTCGCTCGGGCCCGGCGAGCAGCGCGGTTCGCGGTGCCCCGGACCGCCAGTCCCGCCAGCATGGCCAGCACGAGGCCCACGAGGAGGCCGCCGAGCAGCAGCACGGTGGGCACCGGCAGCCCGCCAACCGTGGGGGGTTCCGGCGGCGCCAGGGCCAGGGCTCGCAACGCCACGAGGCCCAGCAGCCACAGGGCACCCAGCGCCGCCACCCCGAGGAACAACCACTGCACCGCACCGGCCAGCGACCACCAGCGTGGCGTCCGGGGGTGGGCGACCTCGGCTCGGGCCACGGCCGCGTCGAGGTCGGGGCCGAGCGCGTCGGCGGCGTCGACGGCCACCACACGGGTGCTGCGCACCCAAGCGTCGGGCGCACCGGCGCTGGCCGCGGCGGCGTAGTCCCGAGCGGCTTGCGTGGCACGGGCCAGCGCCACCGGTGAGGCCGAGGGCAGCGAGGTGCGCACCAGGGCCGGATCGACGCCCGCACGACCCAGCCGCAGCCGCGCCGCCGGGTCGCGGCGCAGGTGGTGCAGCCACCGGGTCGGCAGCCAACCCGTCGCGCGGACCCCCCGAAGCCGCACCGATCCGCCCACCGCCTGCTCGACGAGTGCCACGCCCGCGGCATCGGCGAGGGCCTCGTTGAGCTCGCGTGCCGAAGCTTCCGGGACGGGTCGGATCGTGGTGCCGGCGTCCTGCGCCGCATCCTGCAGCCCAGCGGCGGCCCCGACCACGTCGGCGGCGATGCGCTGCAGGGAGGCGGCCCGGCTGCGCACCACCTGGCCCAGCAGCGCACGCACCTCGGCCAGGCCCTGCCCGGTCCGCGCCGACACGCCGAGCACCTGGGCACGCCCGAGGCCGTCGGCGTCGACGAGGCTGCGCAGGTGCGCCAGGCACGCCTCGGCGTCCGCCGGGGCCAGCTGGTCCACCTGGTTGAGCAGCACGACGGTGACGTCGGCGTGGGTCGCGAACCGCCGCAGGTACGCGTCGTGCACCACCGCGTCGGCGTACTTCTGGGGGTCGAGCACCCACACCATCGCATCCACGCGCTGCACCAGGTGGTCGACCTGGGCGCGGTGGTCCAGCTGCGTGGAGTCGTGGTCCGGGAGGTCCAGCAGCACCAGCCCGTCCAGATCGTCGCCCGCCCCGTCCTGCGGCCCAGGCATGACGTGCCAGCGGGGCACTCCCAGCCACTCGAGCAGTCCGCCGGCGTGCGCCGGCGAGGTCCACAGCGCGGCCAACGGTTCCGCCGTGGTGGGCCTGGTGACTGCGACGCGGGCGACCTCCTGCCCGACCAGGGCGTTGAACAGCGTGGACTTGCCGGCTCCGGTGGCGCCAGCCAGTGCGACCACGCTGAGGTCGGCGGCCAGGGCGCGGCGCTCGCTGGCCCGCGCCAGGACCCCCTCCGCGGCCCGGACCGGCCCCTCAGGCAGCCTCCCCCGGGCTCCGGCGACGGCACCGGACAGGCCGGCGCACCGCGCGTCCAGGTCTGCGGCCGTCAGCCGGGCACCCCGCTCGCGCGCGGGCTGCCGCGGATCGAGGCGGCCAAGCACCTTGCTCATGCGCCACCCCGCAGCCACTCTCGCCAGCGCCGCCGAGCGGGTGCCACCGGCACCGCGCCGACCCGGACCGCCGGCAGCCCTCCGCCTGCGGCCGGCTCGCGCGCCCCCAGCAGGTGGGCGACGGCCACGCGCAGGTCATGGCTGGCAGCCGGGTCGATGCCCAGCGCTTCGAGGCGATCGGTGAAGGTCCGGGCGTGGTCGCTGGTGAAGCCGGCCACCCGATCGTGCAGCCGTTCGCGCGCCGTCGTGGCCATGCGGCGCACGGCGTCCTCGGAGAACACCGCCTCGAGCAGCTTCTGGGCCAGCACCGCCGTGCCGCCGGCGATGCCCACCTCAGCACCCGTGATGCCGCCTGTCGCGCCGAACACCAGCACCATGAGCGCCAGGCCCGCGCCGTTCACGCTGTAGGCCAGGGCACGCGCGGAGGTGCGCCGATCGGCTCCCTCGCTGCGCACCAGCTCGAGCACGTCGGCCTGCCACGCGCGCACCAGGGACTCCGCCTCACCCCGGGCGCGCTCCGGAACCGGCGACAGGTCTGCGCCGTCCAGCAGCTCCAGGCCGGCCGGGTCGTCGCGCCACGCCGCGTCGGCCTGCTCGTAGGCCCCCGCCAGCTCGTCGAGCAGCACCCTGGCCAGGCCCGACTCGAGCGCCTCTGCCACGGCGGTCGGCGCGACCGGCTCCCCACGCAGGGCACGCGTCACCCGGTCTCGCAGCCGCGCCATCCCCGTCTCGAGGGTCCGGAACAGCTCGCTGGCCCCGACGAACTCCTGCCAGCGGGCGAGCACCTCACCACGGAGCATCGAGCCGTCCTCGCTCAGCTCGTCGAGACGCGCGGCGGCCTGCGCGAACGGCTTGCTCGCCGCCTCGCGCAACCTGGCAGCGGCCAGCACCTGCCGGTCCATCGCGTCGGCGACCGGCAGCACCTCGACGGCCAGGTTCGCGATGGCCCCGTCGAGGGTCCGCCGGGCGACCGCCGCCCGCGCGTCGGCGTCACCGCCGAGCTCGTCGAGCCAGCGGCGGATCGGGCCCACCGCCTGGTGGGCGAGCAACCCGTCATGCAGGGGCGCCTCGGCGATGACGAACAACGGGGCGTCGGCCAGGGCCTCGGCCGCCAGCAGCGAGCGAAGGTGGCTGGTGACCTGCCCCACGGCCTCGGCCGGCACCCGGTTGAGCACGAGGGCCACCGCCGCATCGCGTGCCGCAGCCCCACGCAGGGCGGCCCATGGGACGGCGTCGGAGTAGCGGGCGGCAGTGGTCAGGAACAGCCAGAGGTCGGCCGCCGCCATGAGCATGGCGGCCAGCTCACGGTTCGCCCGGGCGACCGAGTCGATATCGGGGGCGTCCAGCAGGGCCAGCCCGGCCGGCACCCGGTCGTCGGCGACCAGCTGCAGGCCCAGCACGTCCTCGGCGCCCGGGGGGCCAGCGGCGGGGTCGGCGCCGGTGATGCGCGGCAGGCCTGGCAGGACGCGGTCGTCGGCGAACCAGGCGAGGTCGTCCGGATGGTGCACCAGGACCGGGTGGCGCGTCGTGGGGCGCAGCACGCCCGGGCGGGTCACGGTGCGCCCCACCAGCGAGTTCACGACCGTCGACTTGCCCGACCCCGTCGAACCGCCCACGACCGTGAGCAGCGGCGCCTCCAGCGACCGGAGCCGGGGCAGCACATAGTCGGCGATCTGCGCCGAGGCGCGGGCGGCGGTGGCGCGGGACTCGGCCGCGTCTCGCGCGACCAGTGGCAGCCGCAGGGCCGCGAGCTGGGTGCGCAGCGACTCCAGCGCACCCTCGAGCTCAGCGCGACCGGCCACGGGGCCATCCTGCCGGGCGCACGGGCGCGGCGCGTCCCAGCCTCGGGGTCGGTGTGGCTACAGCCGGCCGTTGGTGCAGATGGCGCCCGGCGGGCAGTACGTCGGCAGCGCGACGTTGGGCAGGAAGTACAGGAACACCAGCACCACCGCTGCGACGATCGTGCCCAGCCACGCCCCGCGCAGCAGGTTCGGGCTGCGGGAGCGCAGTCGCGGTCCGAAGCGTCGCAGGGCCAGCGCGATCAGGCCCAGCGCCAGGGCGAGCCCCAGGCCGAACCCGACCTTGGCCCCCGTGATGCCGCCGAGGTCGGCACCGAGGTAGCCCAGGGGGGCCGCGATCGCGACCAGCAGCAGGGTGGCCACGATGAGCGCCCCACCGGCCATCAGCGAGATCGTCATGAGGTCGGCGAGTCGGTTGTCCTCGGCCGACTGAGGCTTGGCGGCCTTCTTCTCCTGCTTCTCCTTGCCACGACGATCGGGCTTGGCCTCGACGCGCGGTCGCGGTTGGACCTTGCCGACCGTGGGCTTCATCGGACCTCCTCCGGGCTGTGCCCTGACAGGCTCTCACAGGTCGCCGGGGTCAGTCCCGCACCAACCGGCGGTGGCGCACGCTGTAGCCCTCGGGGAGCGTGCCCTCGGCGAGCATCCGCAGGGGGCAGCGCCGGCAGCGCGGGCGGTTGTTGCAGCACACCCGCTTGGGCATGAGCTGCTTGGCGCGC
>DASVBK010000158.1:0-2006 GCA_036375875.1 Candidatus Nanopelagicales bacterium | reverse complement strand
GCCCTGGTGCTCATGCCCACCGGCGGGGGCAAGTCCGTCTGCTACCAGGTGCCTGCCCTGATACGTCCGGGGATGGGCGTGGTGGTCTCGCCGCTCATCGCGCTCATGCAGGACCAGGTCGACGCGATGCGGCAGCTGGGGGTGCGTGCCGCGTTCCTGAACTCCAGCCTCGATGCGGCCGGGGCCGCGGAGGTGCAGCGGGCGATGGGCGCTGGCGAGCTCGACCTGCTCTACGTGGCGCCCGAGCGGCTGGTGACCGCCGGCTTCCTGGCCCAACTCGCCAGGGTCGACGACGGCCCGGGCATCGCGCTGTTCGCCATCGACGAGGCGCACTGCGTCTCGCAGTGGGGGCACGACTTCCGGCCGGAGTACCTCGGCCTGTCCGTGCTCGCCGAGCGCTTCCCCCTCGTGCCCCGGGTGGCCCTCACGGCCACAGCCGACCAGCTGACCCGTGCCGAGATCCGCACCCGGCTCGCCCTCGGCGACGCACCGGAGTTCGTCTCCAGCTTCGACCGGCCGAACATCCACTACACGGTGGTGGAGAAGGTGAACGCGCGCGAGCAGCTCCTGGCCTTCCTCGCCGGCGACGCCGGCGGGGCGAGCCTGCTCGGGAGCTCCGGGATCGTCTACTGCGCCTCGCGCAAGAAGGTCGACCAGACCGCCGCCTGGCTCGTGCGCGAGGGCGTCACGGCGCTGGCGTACCACGCGGGCCTGGACCAGGCGGAGCGGCGGGCCGCGCAGGAGCGGTTCCAGCGCGAGGACGGCATCGTGGTGGTCGCCACCATCGCGTTCGGGATGGGCATCGACAAGCCGGACGTGCGGTTCGTGGCGCACCTCGACCTGCCCAAGAGCGTCGAGGCGTACTACCAGGAGACCGGCCGTGCGGGTCGCGACGGGGAGCCAGCGCAGGCGTGGATGGCCTACGGCTACGCCGATGTCGTGCTGCAGAAGTCATGGATCGACGGCTCGGACGCGCCGCCGGAGATCCGGCGGGCGGAGGCCGCCAAGCTCGACGCGCTGCTCGGGTACTGCGAGGCCGCCACGTGCCGCCGGGTCGTGCTGCTGGACTACTTCGGCGAGCGCTCCGGCCCGTGCGGCAACTGCGACACCTGCCTGGTCCCGCCGGAGCTGTGGGACGGCACGGTCGCGGCGCAGAAGTTCCTGTCCGGGGTCATCCGCACCGGGCAGCGGTTCGGCGCCGCCTACGTCATCGACCTGCTGCAGGGCACGTCCTCGCCGCGCATGGTCGAGCTCGGCCACGACCAGCTGCCCACCTTCGGGGTGGGCGCCGACCTCGACGCTGCGGCCTGGCGCGGCGTGGCCCGCCAGCTGGTCGCCCACGGCCTGCTCCGGGTCGACGCCCAGGCCTACGGCGCGCTGCGGGTCACGGAGGCGGCCGAGCCGGTGCTCCGTGGCCGGGCCCGGCTCGACCTGCGCAGCGTGACGCCGAAGCCAACCGCCCGGAAGGCCCGGCGCCGAGGCCGCCGGTCGGACGGCCCCGCACCTGCTCCCCTGGGACTGGTCGGGCCGCAGGCTGAGCTGTTCGAGGGCCTGCGCGTGGAGCGCAAGGCCATCGCGGAGGAGCAGGGCGTCCCGGCGTACGTGGTGTTCCACGACGCGACGCTGCGCGAGATCGCCGCGCGGCGGCCGACCACGACCGACCAGCTGTTGGACGTGCCCGGGATCGGTGCGGCCAAGGCCGAGCGCTACGGCGAGCGGATCCTCACGGTCGTCGCGGCCGGGCGGGAGGCCGGGGGAGCCTGAGGCGTCCGCTCGCAGGCCGCAAACTTCGGCAGCCGCACGAGGGTGGCCCCAGCACCCCATCGGCACCTCGGCGTCCCACGGGTCCTCCGCCTCTGCCCCGTGGGGGGTCGGGGGCGGGACCGTGGAACCGTGGAAGGGGGCAGTGATGCAGGGGAGCGGGAAGCGCACGAAGTGGCCCTGGATCGTGCTGGTCGTCGCGGTCCTGCTGGTCACCGTGTTCTACGTGGGTGGTGGGTGGTACT
>DASVBK010000152.1:0-13073 GCA_036375875.1 Candidatus Nanopelagicales bacterium | reverse complement strand
CTGTTGGCGGCCTCGTTGGCTGCTGGGGTGCCCGCTGAACGGGCCCTGCCCGTGGTCGCACGGGCGGTGGGCGGTCCGACGGAAGTGGCACTGCTGGTCGTGGACAGGCGAATCCGGCTGGGCGAGCCGGCGGCAGCCGCGTGGCTGCGGCTACGGGATGCGCCGGGACTGGGCGGCGTCGCACGCTGCATCGCCCGTTCCAGCCGTACGGGAGCGCCGCTGGCTGCCCTGCTGGCCATCACCGCACAGGAGCTGCGGGAGGAGGCCGCTGCAGCATCGTTGGCTGAGGTGCGGGCGGTCGCCGTGCGCTCCGTGCTGCCCTTGGGGCTGTGCCTGCTGCCGGCGTTCGTGCTGCTCGGGATCGTGCCGGTGGTCGCGGGCATGCTGCCTTCCCTGTGAGCCCGACCTGCGGCTGTCCACAGATCCCGTCTTCAGGGGTTCCCGACAGCGTGACCCGCGGGCAGCATCTGCCCCGCCACTCAGATCGAGGGCTCCGGGGGACCGGGCACATGGGGGAGATCTCAATGAACGAACTGGCGATCCGCGTGCGCGACGACGAGCGCGGGATGTCCACGGCCGAGTACGCGGTCGGCACGGTGGCCGTCTGCGGACTCGGTGGCGTGCTGCTCAAGCTGCTCACCAGCGAGCCGGTCCGCAACCTGCTCTGGCAGGTCTTCCAGAAGGCCTTCCAGTTCCTGTTCTGAGACCAGCCGGGACGGCAGGAGCGGTGTGCGACTGGGTGGTGGCTGATGCTGCTGCCCGGTCGTCCGCCGTCGAAGCACGAGGAGGGGGGAACGTGGGCACTCCAGGAGGGGCCGCACCGTCGCTTGTGGCGGCTGGCCGACGCGGATGGCGGGATATCGCTGATCCAAGGCCACAGCGACGGGGCGGTGGGCTGGGTGTGCGATCCGGTCGGGGCGAGGGCGGGATGGTCAGCGCTGAGCTCGCCATCGCGCTGCCGGGGCTCGTCGCGGTCGCGGTCATGCTGGCGTGGTTGCTGAGCCTCGGGTTCGCGCAGGGCGGCCTGGCCCAAGCCGCCCGAGAGGGTGCCCGGGCGGCCGCGCGCGGTGAGTCGGCTGCCGTCGTGCGCGAGGCCGTGCACCGGCTCGCCCCTGGCGCTCGGGTGACCGTGCGTCGCCGGGCCGAACAGGTCGTGGTGACGGCGGCGGAGCGCCGTGAGCCGCCGCTGGCCCTGCTGCGGCCCTTCGCGCAGGAACTGCGGGCCTCAGCGACGAGCTGGCGGGAGGAGCCGTGACGGCGGACCGCCGGCACCATGAGGTGGCCGAGCTGGGGGAGCGGCCATGACACGGGCACGCTTGGTTCATGAGGATGCCCAGCCCGGGGGATCGGTCCTGACCCCGGCCACCCGGTTCGGAGGACATGGCGGGTCCGAGCAAGCGGCCGTGACGCCGACGAGCTTCGCGCCGTGCGACGCCAAGCACGGGACGGCGGTTGAGGCTCCGACGCCCGTACCTGCCCGCGACCCCGAGCTCGGTTCCGCCAGCGTGCTGGTCGCGCTGTGGGTCATCGTCCTGACGGTCCTTGGGGCGGCGGCGACGGTCGGATCCTCTGTCTTGGCCCTGCGGACGACCGTGGCGGCGGCAGCCGACATGGGGGCTCTCGCGGGCGCGAGCGGGGTGCTGGAGGCCGCGAGCACGCCCTGCCAGCGGGGGGCAGCGGCGATCGAGGCGAACGGCGCGTCGATGACGGCCTGCCGCCTCTTGGGCTCCGAGGTCTGGGTCGAAGCGCGGGTCCCTGCCCCGGCTGCGGTCGCCTGGCTGCTGCCCGGGCGAGGGGGATCGCTCGGTGCGCGCGCCCACGCGGAGCTGGTGCCGGACGCTTCAGTGGGCTGATGGGGGGCGAGCACACCGGGGGGGCAGCCAGCGTGCGCCCCTATCGTTACGTGTCCTGTCCTGTCCTGTCCTGTCCGTGTCGGTGCCCGTCTCCTGCTCCGCGCCCTGGCCCGGCCCGCGGCCCCTCCAGCGCGCCCCTCCGGCCAGCGCCCCCGGCGCGCGCCCGCCCCTCCCCGCAGGCGCCCACGGCCCGCGGCGCCCCTTTCGGCCCGCGCCCCCGGCCCGCGGCGCCCCTTCCGGCCCGCGCCCTGCCGCTGGCTACGGCGGCCCTGCTGGCAGCATTCCCTGCTCGGTGGGCACCAACCGGAGCAGGGCCTCGGCCAGGCGCAGGGCAGCGGCCTTGTCCAGGGGCTCGTTGCCGTTGCCGCACTTGGGGGACTGCACGCAGCTCGGGCACCCGTCGGTGCACGGGCACGCCTGCAGGGTCTGTGCGGTGACGGTCAGCCATTGGGCAGCCCGGTGGTACCCCCGCTCGGCGAAGCCCGCACCGCCCGGGTGCCCGTCGTGCACCACGATCGTCGCCGCACCCGTCTGCGGGTGGTATGCCGTCGAGACGCCGCCGAGGTCCCAGCGGTCGCAGGTGGCCAGCAGCGGCAGGATCCCGATCGCCGCGTGCTCGAGGGCATGCACGGCGCCGGGGACCGCATCGGCCTCGATGGCAGCAGCCGCGAGCACGTGCTCGGGGACCGCCCACCACATGCCACTGGTCCGCAACGTCATGGGTGGCAGGTCAAGCGGATGCTCGCCGAGCACCTCGCCGGACGGCCATCGCCGCAGCAGGTAGGAGGTCACCTGGCTGGTCACCTCGACCTCACCCATCGACATGACCACCTCGCCCCAGCGCGTCTCGGAGTCCACCGACTCGATGCGCACCTCGGCCGTGCTGCGGGCATGCGTGCTGAGGTCGGTCAGCGTCGCACTGGCCAAGGCAGCGCGGCCGTCCAGGTCCAGCGACTCCACGAGGTACGTCGCGCCCTGGTGCACGTAGAGGGCGCCCTCGTGGACGGCGGCCGGTGCCGCCGCCGGGTCGACCGTGCCGAGCAGCCGGCCCGTGCCCGACTCGACGACCCGCACGGGCCCGCCGGCCGCACCCCGCAGGTCGACGAGGTCGGCTGGGCGCCCGGGAGCCGTCCAGTACCAGCCGTCGCGACGGCGGCGCACCAGCCCGCGCTCGGCCAGGGTGGCGCACAGGCCAGCGGCCCCCGCACCAAACCAGGCGGCCATCTCGTCGTCATGCAGCGGCGTCTCCGCCGCAGCGCAGCACAGGTGCCCGGCGAGCACGAAGGGGTTGCCCGGGTCGAACACGGTGGCCTCGACCGCTCGACCAGTCAGCACCTCGGGATGGCCCACCACGTACTGGTCCAGCGGGTCCTCCCGGGGGATGAGCACCGCCAGGGCCCGCCCGCCCCGGCGGCCCGCCCGCCCGACCTGCTGCCAGAACGAGGCCCGGGTCCCCGGCCACCCGGCGAGCACCACCGCGTCCAAGCCGCTGATGTCGATGCCCAGCTCGAGGGCATTGGTGGCGGCCAGCCCCCGCAACCGCCCCTCACGCAGGTCCGCCTCCAGCGCCCTGCGCTCCTCGGGCAGGTACCCGCCGCGGTAGGCCCGCACCAACGAGCCGTGCCTCGCCCGCTCGCGCACCCGACTGGCGACCACCTCGACTCCGCGCCGGGAGCGGGCGAACGCCAGCGTGGAGACGCCATGGTCCACCAGGTGGCCCATGAGCCAGGCGGCCTCGCCCAGCGTGCCCCGGGGCTGCTCAGGCGTGCCGGCCTCCTCCAGGTCGGGGACGTCGCGGCCCTCCTGCGCGCGGCTGCCCGAGGCCGACGCCGGGGGAACCTGCGGTCCCTCGGGGCGCCAGAGCACGAGCGTGACCGGTCCCCGTGCGCTGTCGTCGCGGTCGACGACCGCCACCTCCGAGCCGAGCAGGCGAGCGGCGGTACCGCCCGCATCGGCCACGGTGGCCGATGCACAGACGAAGGTCGGCCGTGCCCCGTGCAGCGCCGCGACCCTGCGCAGCCGACGCAGGACGAGCGCAACGTGCGCGCCGAACACCCCGCGATAGACGTGGGCCTCGTCCACGACCACGAACCGCAGCGAGCGCAGGAACGCGCGCCACTGCTCGTGGCCCGGAAGGATCCCGCGGTGCAGCATGTCGGGGTTGGTCACCAGCCACCGGGCATGCGCCCGCGCCCAGCGGCGCTGCTCGTCCGGGGTGTCCCCGTCGAGGGCGCCGGCCAGCAGGCCGGGCAGCCGCAGGGCGTGGAGTCCCGCGAGCTGGTCGTGGGCCAGGGCCTTGGTCGGCGAGAGGTAGAGCACCCCCGGCCCCCGCTGGCCGGCGCGGGGTGAGGGGGTGAGCGCCGCCGTGAGCCCCGGCATCCCGAACGCGGCCGACTTGCCCGAGGCGGTGCCCGTGGCCACGACCACGTCATGACCCGACCAGGCCAGCTCCGCAGTGGCCGCCTGGTGCTGCCAGGGAGCGAGGATGCCCCGTCGCTCGTAGGCCTCGCGGACCCTGGGATCCAGCCACCTCGGCCACGCTGCCGTCGCGCCAGCGCGCGAAGGCAGCTCGAGCACGCCCACCGCGCGGGAGTCGGCCGCCAGGGCAGCGACGATCCCGGACATCTCGTCCTGCCGGGCACTGGCGCCCGGCGCCCTGCCGAGCGGCTCCGCCTCGGTCCACCCCGAGCCCGGCCATCCCGAGTCTGCGGTCCCGTCGGCAACCGGCTCCGATCCCGGCCGGTCCGTGCCCGCCGGGGGCGCCTCGCCAATGACCAGCGACGACCCCGTGCCGGGAGGCCGCGGTCGCAGGTCCTGGGGGGGCATGGCGCCCATCCTGCCCCCGGGCTGTGACAACCGGGAGGCCTCCCGGCCACCGGATCACGGACCACCGCTCGCGTCCCGCACGCTGAGACCGGTGTGCGAGAGTTGGCCGACGCACTGGACAGGAGGCGGCATGGAGCTGCAGGTGGCCACCCGGCACGAGGGTGATGCGACGGTGCTGGCCGCGAGCGGCGAGGTCGACGTGTACAGCGCGCCGGACCTCGACCAGGCCATCGGCGAGGCGCTGGCAACGGGGCATCGCCACCTCGTGATCGACCTGTCCGCGGTCACCTTCCTCGACTCCACGGGCCTCGGCGTGCTCGTCAAGGGCCTCAAGGGGGCCCGCGACGCCGGTGGCTGGCTGCGCCTCGTGGTCATCTCCGAGCGCATCCGCAAGATCTTCGACATCACCGGGCTGGACGCCTCCATGCCCCTGTTCGACACGGCCGACGCCGCGCTGGCCGGCTGAGCGGTCGCCGACCCGCCCGGGTGTACAACGGGAGCACCATCCACTTCCCCTGGAGGTTCCATGGCCACGGCGACGCTGACGATCCCCCCGCAGGCCGAGCAGGTCCGCACGGCGCGGCTCGTCACGACCGCCGCAGCGCGGCGGTGCGGCGTCTCGGAGGACCGCATCGACGAGATCCGCCTGGCCGTCGGCGAGGTCATCGCGCGCTCGGTCCTGCGCCAGCAGCGCGCCGGTCTTCCCGACCCTGTCGTGCTCGACATCACCGATGACGATGACCGCTTCACCGTCCGGGTGCAGGAGGCGACCGCCCCGGACTTCGACGACGAGGATGGTGGGCTGGCCCTGTCGGTCGCCGAGGCGCTGGCCTTCGAATGCGACGTGCAGGCCGCAGGCAGCGGCTGCATGATCAGGCTGGCCTGGCCGCTGGCCGAGGAGCTGCTCGAGGCCGAGTAGGCGGGGGCAGTCGGGGGCTCACCGGACCGGTCACGGCCCAGGGTGGCCCCCAGCTGAGCGGGGTCCCAGCCCCCGACCGTCAGCAGCGGGTCGCGGGCCCCTCCGCCCGGGCCCCACGCAGGCGGGCCAGCGCGTCCCGACCTTGCCGAAGTGCCCGATACATCGCGACTGTCGACCCCTCCGGCCCCAGCCGTCCGACCCTTCCGCACGGGTCGATGGGGGGGTGGTGGCGGACGTGCGAGGCCCCCCTACACTGCCCGCACAACCACAGATCCGGGCCGCAGTCGTCGCCCGGTCCGACCCTCATCCGGCGCGGCCCACGGGCCCGGACGTAGCAAGGAGTCGCCCATGCACACTGCGGTATCGACGGTCGAGTTGGCTGGTGGCCAGATGCTCACGGTGGCCGTGGTTGCCGCCATCGCCCTGGCGGCCCTGGGCGTCGCCTGGGTCCTCTCCCGCGAGGTCCTCGCCGCCAGCGAGGGCACGGCCTCGATGCGGGAGATCGCTGCAGCGATCCAGGAGGGCGCCTCGGCGTACCTCAACCGACAGTTCCGGACGCTGAGCGTCTTCGCGGTGCTGGTCTTCTTCGTGCTGTTCCTGCTGCCCGCGGAGTCCACCTCCGAGCGGATCGGGCGCTCCCTCTTCTTCCTCGTCGGCGCCGTCTTCTCCGCCACCACCGGCTACTTCGGCATGTGGCTGGCGGTGCGCGGCAACGTGCGCGTCGCTGCCGCGGCACGCGAGTCCGGCGAGCAGCGCGCGATGCGGATCGCCTTCCGGACCGGTGGCGTGGCGGGCATGTTCACCGTGGGCCTGGGACTGTTCGGCGCCGCGATCGTGGTCATGGTGTACCAGGGCAGCGCCCCCCGGGTGCTCGAGGGGTTCGGCTTCGGCGCGGCCCTGCTGGCGATGTTCATGCGCGTGGGCGGCGGCATCTTCACGAAGGCTGCCGACGTGGGCGCCGACCTCGTGGGCAAGGTCGAGGCGCACATCCCTGAGGACGACCCCCGCAACGCCGCGACCATCGCCGACAACGTGGGCGACAACGTGGGCGACTGTGCCGGCATGGCGGCAGACCTCTTCGAGTCCTATGCCGTGACCCTGGTCGCCGCCCTCATCCTGGGCACGACCGCGTTCGGGGCCCTGGGCCTGACCTTCCCCCTCATCGTGCCGGCCATCGGCGTGATCACCGCCGTCGTGGGCATCTTCGCGGTGACCCCTCGGGCCGGGGACCGCTCGGGGATGTCGGCCATCAACCGCGGGTTCTTCATCTCCGCGGCCCTCTCGGCGGTGCTCGTCGCCATCGCGGCGTTCGTCTTCCTGCCCGACCGGCTGACCCGCGTCACGGGCATCCGCCTCGAGGCCCTGGGCCTGGACGTGGTCCGGGCGGAGTCGTTCAACCCCCGGTTCCTGGCGATTGGCGCGGTGCTCATCGGCATCGTGCTGGCTGCCGCGATCCAGCAGCTGACCGGCTACTTCACCGAGACCAACCGCAGGCCGGTCAACGACGTCGCCAAGTCGGCCCTCACCGGCCCGGCCACGGTCATCCTCACGGGCATCGCCGTCGGCTACGAGTCGGCCGTGTACTCCGCACTGCTGATCGGCGCGGCCGTGTTCGGCGCGTACTCGCTCGGTGCGGGTTCCGTGGTCCTCAGCCTCTTCGCGATCGCGCTGGCGGGCACCGGCCTGCTGACCACGGTCGGGGTCATCGTGTCCATGGACACCTTCGGCCCGGTCTCGGACAACGCCCAGGGCATCGCCGAGATGTCCGGCGACGTCCACGGCGAGGGCGCCGTGATCCTGACCCGCCTGGATGCCGTGGGCAACACCACGAAGGCCATCACGAAGGGCATCGCGATCGCCACCGCCGTGCTCGCGGCGACCGCACTGTTCGGCGCGTTCCGCGAGTCGGTGACGACCGCGGCCATCGACGCCGGCCAGTCCGCCGCCGATGCGCTGACCAACATCGCGTCCCTGGGTCAGTACGCCGGAGTCCTGGACGTGGCCAACCCCCGCAACCTCGTGGGCCTGCTCGTCGGCGCAGCCGTGGTGTTCCTGTTCTCCGGCCTGGCCATCAACGCCGTGTCGCGGGCCGCGGGTGCGGTGATCTACGAGGTGCGCCGCCAGTTCCGCGACCACCCCGGCATCATGGCCGGCACCGAGAAGCCCGAGTACGGCAAGGTCGTGGACATCGTCACGCGCGACTCGCTGCGCGAGCTGAGCACGCCCGGCCTGCTGGCCATCCTCACGCCGATCGCCGTCGGCTTCGGCCTGGGCGTCGGCGCCCTGGGCACGTTCCTGGCTGGCACGATCGCGTCGGGCACCCTCATGGCCGTGTACCTGGCCAACTCCGGTGGGGCCTGGGACAACGCCAAGAAGTTCGTCGAGGACGGCAACCTGGGCGGCAAGAACTCCCCGGCCCACGCGGCCACCGTCATCGGTGACACGGTGGGCGATCCCTTCAAGGACACGGCCGGCCCGGCGATCAACCCCTTGCTCAAGGTCATGAACCTCGTCGCGCTGCTCATCGCGCCGGCGGTCGTCGCCATGACCCTGGACGGCCAGACGACGCTGCGCATCGGCATCGCCCTGGTGGCCCTGGTCATCGTGGTCGGCTCGCTGGTCGCCTCGCGCCGGCACCACGGCGTGGGTGAGGAGATCGTCAACGACATGGCCGAGGAGCTCGAGGCCGAGTCCGAGGAGGCGGCCCAGCAGGCTCGCCTGGACATCACCGGCGCGATGCCGGTCGTGCCGGCCGGCGGCGGTTCCGAGGAGAGCGTCGCCCAGGCGCCGCGGGAGTAGCAGGGCGGGTGGGCGCCCGCAGGAGCGCGGGACCCACCGCTCGGCGCCGTCGGGCCGGAGCCGGGATGACCCAGGGACAGGCCCCCACCCGACCCAGCCACAATGGGTCGGTGACGCTCGACCACGACGCGGCCCGTGCCGTGCGGACGTACCTGCTCGCCAGCGGGTACACCCCGCAGGGCGTGCTGGCACGGGTGGGTCCTGCGGCGTTCGACGCCCTCGCGTCCGGGCTCCTCGCCCCGATGCGCCGGGCACTCGCTGATCCGCCGGCACAGCCGGTCGATCCACTCATCCGGCTGTTCCTGCTGGGCGACCCGGTGCCCGCCTGCGCCCTACCGCCCCCCGTCGCCGAGGCGCTGGGGCGGCTCGGCCTGGCGACGGTCCAGGACGTCGAGGGCGTGTCCCACCTGGTCGCGCTGCTCGACGTGCGCCCCTACGGCGAGCCGGACACCGACTGGTACCTGGTCAGCGACCTGGGTGCGCCGGCGGAGTCGGACCACGTGCTCGGCGTCGGTGGGGCCTCCCTCACCCTGGCCCGGATCACGCCGCGGACCATGGTGGCCCGTGCGTTGGACCTCGGCTGCGGCAGCGGCGTGCAGGTGGCGCACCTCGCCCGGCACGCGCGGCACGTCACCGCGACGGACCTCAACGAGCGCGCCCTGCACGTCGCCGGCCTCACTGCCGCGCTCAGTGGGGTGCCGGCCGAGCAGCTCGACCTGCGGGCCGGCTCGCTGTTCGAGCCCGTCGCCGGGCAGCAGTTCGACCTCATCGTGAGCAACCCGCCGTTCGTCGTCTCCCCCGGACACCGCTTCACCTACCGGGATGCCGGGCTGCCCGGCGACGAGGTGAGCCGTCGTGTCGTGCGAGACGCGGCCGCGCACCTGACCCCGGGGGGTCGGGCGGTCGTCCTGGCCAACTGGCTGCACGTCGCCGGTGAGGACTGGCGTGACCGGGTCGCGGACTGGCTGGCGGGCACGGGTGTGTCGGCGTGGATCGTGCAGCGCGACACGGAGCCCGTGGCGCAGTACGCCGCCACCTGGCTGCGCGACGGTGGGATCGCTGAGGGCGCAGCGCTGGAGGCCTCCCTCGACGAGTGGCTGGACGTGTTCGCGACGTGGAACGCGCAGGCTGTGGGCTTCGGGTGGGCGGTGCTGGTGGCTCCGACCGCGACCAGCGCAGGCGAGGAGCCGTGGCGGCACCTGGAGGACCTCTCGCAAACCCCCCGACTGCCCAGCGGCGACGAGGTCGAGGCGTTCCTGCGGGGCTGCGAGCGCGTGGAGCGCATGACCCTCCCGGCCCTCCTGGCCGCCCCGTTCCAGCTCGCCAACGGCGCGACGATCACCACCGAGCGCCACCGGCTCGACGGCAGCGAGCTGACAGCGCCGCCCCGGGTCGGGTTGACGGGCAGGGTCGGTCCCGGCGGGTGGCGCGCGACCATGCCCGTGCCGCCCGCGCTGCTGGCCGCCCTGCTCGACAATTCCGACACGCCGATCGGGGCGCGGCTCGATATCGCAGCGCAGGCCGAAGGCCTGGACCCCCTGGACGTGCTCCCCACCGCGGTGATCGCCTTGCGGGAACTCCTCCGGCTGGGCATAGTGCGCACCGTTTGACGGCGGTCGCCGCCCGGTTTGCGATGATGGTCGCGCCGTGCCGGGCGAGCACCAGCGGCCCGGGCACCCTCGGGCCCGGGGCCAGCCCAGTCCGCCACCACCCGCCGCCGGCCTGGCGTCGGTCGCCAGCCGGAGGACCCCGGCATCGCACCAAGCAGGTGAGGAACCGTTGCCCGCTCGTTCCACTGACACGCCCCGTCGGCTCGTGATCGTCGAGTCGCCGGCCAAGGCGCGCACGATCCAGGGCTACCTGGGCTCGGGGTACGACGTGCAGGCCTCCGTCGGGCATGTCCGGGACCTGCCGGACAGCGCCGCGACGGTGCCCGCCGCCATCAAGGACAAGCCCTGGGGCCGGTTGGGCATCGACGTCGAGGGCGGGTTCAAGCCGTACTACGTCGTCTCGCCGAGCAAGCGGGCCAAGGTGGCCGAGCTGAAGAAGGCGCTGGCCGATGCTGACGAGCTGTGGCTGGCGACGGACGAGGACCGTGAGGGTGAGGCCATCGCCTGGCACCTGCGCGAGGTGCTCAAGCCCAAGGTGCCGGTCCGCCGGATGGTGTTCCACGAGATCACCCGGGACGCGATCCAGGCGGCGGCCCAGAACACCCGCGACCTCGACCAGGATCTCGTCGACGCCCAGGAGGCGCGGCGCATCGTCGACCGGCTCTTCGGCTTCGAGGTCAGCCCGGTGCTGTGGAAGAAGGTCATGGCCGGGTTGTCGGCCGGCCGTGTGCAGTCCGTCGCGACCCGCCTGGTGGTCGACCGCGAGCGCGCCCGGATCGCCTTCCGTTCGGCTGGGTACTGGGACGCGGCGGGGACCTTCACCGCAGCCGAGGGGGAGTTCCCCGCGAAGCTCGTCACGCTGGACGGCGCCCGGGTTGCCGGGGGCGGCGACTTCGGCGACGACGGCAAGTTCAGGGCGACGGCGGTGAAGGCCGGTGTGGTGCTGCTCGACGAGGCCGCGGCGCTCGGGCTCGTCGCGGCCCTGGACGGGGCCGCCTGGCAGGTGCGCTCGGTCAGTGAGAAGCCGACCACGCGCCGACCGAGCGCGCCGTTCATGACCTCGACGCTGCAGCAGGAGGCCTCCCGCAAGCTCAAGTGGGGCGCCCAGCGCACCATGCGTGCCGCGCAGGGCCTCTACGAGAACGGCCACATCACCTATATGCGCACCGACTCGACGTCGCTGTCGCCGGGCGCGCTGTCCTCAGCGCGGTTGGCCGCGACGGAACTCTACGGGCCGCAGTACGTGGCCGATCGGCCTCGCACGTACGACCGCAAGGTCAAGAACGCCCAGGAGGCGCACGAGGCGATCCGGCCGGCCGGCGACTCGTTCAGGCGGCCGGGCGAGCTGGCCGGGCGGGTCAACCCTGACGAGTTCGCCCTCTACGACCTCATCTGGAAGCGCACGGTCGCCTCGCAGATGGCCGATGCCCGCCTGGCCACGACCACGGTGCGGCTGGGGGCGGGGGCGTCGGACGGCCGCGATGTGGAGTTCAGCGCGTCGGGCACGGTCACGCTCTTCGCGGGGTTCCTCGCGGCCTACGAGGAGGGCACGGACGACGTGCGGGACCGCGAGTCCGGCGACGGGGGCGGGGGCCGTGCGGCGGATCGCCGGTTGCCGGCACTCCGCGAGGGTGACGCGCTGGGCTGCTCGGAGCTGCACGCCGAGGGCCACGCGACCACCCCGCCGGCGCGGTACACCGAGGCCTCGCTGGTGAAGGACCTGGAGGAGCGCGGCATCGGCCGCCCCTCGACCTACGCCTCGATCATCGCGACGATCGTCGACCGGGGGTACGTGCGCAAGAAGGGCACCGCCCTGATCCCCACGTTCCTCGGCTTCAACGTCACCCGGGTCATGGAGCAGCACTTCGCGCCGCTGGTCGACTACAACTTCACAGCACGGATGGAGGAGGTGCTCGACACGGTCGCCAACGCGTCCACCGACCGGCTGCGCGTGCTCGAGGGCTTCTTCTACGGCGACGCCGCGGGCGGCTTCCCGGGCCTGAGCGCGCTGCTGTCGGGGTTGCCCGACATCGACGCCCGGGCCCTGGCGTCGTTCCCGATCGGCCCGGACGGCCTCACGGAGGCCGCCGTCTCCGGTGAACCGGGACAGGTCGTGCTGCGGGTGGGCAAGTACGGGCCCTACGTGGAGCGCGGCGAGGAGAAGGGCAACGTCCCCGAGGACGTCGCGCCCGACGAGTTGGACCTCGCGCTCGCCGAGTCGCTGCTTGCCGCACCATCCGGCGACCGCGTCCTGGGTCAGGACCCTGGGTCGGGCCTGGGCATCGTGGCCAAGGCAGGCCGGTACGGGCCATACGTCACCGAGCTGCCACCGGAGGACGCGCCCAAGTCGTGGAAGCCGAGGACGGGGTCGCTGCTCGAGGGGATGTCCCTGGACACGATCACGCTCGACGACGCGCTGCGGATCCTGTCCCTGCCTCGGACACTCGGGGCCGATCCCGAGGGCAACGTGGTCCAGGCGAGCAAGGGCCGGTACGGGCCGTTCGTCGTGCGGACGGTCGAGGGCAAGGCCGACTACCGCAACCTCGCCTCAGACGAGGCGATCTTCACGGTGACCCTGGACGAGGCACTGGCGCTGTTCGCCCAGCCGAAGGCGCGCCGGGGGCAGGCGGGGGCGGCGGTGACGCCGCTGCGTGAGCTGGGCGCCGACCCCACGACTGGTGGCACGATCTCCCTGCGGGAGGGGCGCTTCGGGCCATACGTGACCGATGGCGAGACGAACGCCTCGCTGCGCCGCGCGGACGACCCGGCGACGCTCACGCCCGAGCGGGCGATCGAGCTGCTTGCCGAGCGGCGGGCAGCCGGCCCGTCGAAGCGTCCGTCGAAGCGGGCGGCGGCGACGAAGGCCCCCGCGAAGAAGGCGCCCGCCAAGCGGGCCGCCGCGACGAAGGTCGTGGCGAGCAAGGCGCCGGCGAAGAAGGCGCCCGCCAAGAAGGCCGCCCCGAAGAAGGCGGTCGCGAGCAAGGCGTAGGCGAGCACGGCCCGCGCGCGCCCGGGCGTGGGGCATGCCGGGGGCCCAGCGACTCGCTCCAGTTTCTGGAGCGCCTG